>NZ_CP012358.1:0-300000 GCF_001267175.1 Thiopseudomonas alkaliphila
GATCCTGACGAAGTACTGCCTTCAACGGGTGAATACAGCGAGCCAGCGGATGAGCCTCAAGAATGGGTAGAAATTCCGCAAGATAAGGTGGCGCCAGTCGTTACCCCAGAGGCTGCTGAGCCCAAGCCTGCATCGGTTAAGCCAAGTGTTGCAGAAACCAAACCTGCGCCAAAACCTGCTCCTAAGCCGGTGGTTAAGGCAGAGCCTAAGCCAGCGGCTAAACCGGTAGTTAAGCCCGCCCCCGTTGTTAAAGCGCCGGCTGAAAAAGCCAAGCCAGCAGCGCCGGGATTAAATAAAAATAATCTACCAGCGAGTTGGTCGGTGCAGTTAGCCAGAGTAAGTAAGCGCGAAGGTGCAGAAAAGCTACGCGATCAATTTCGAGCCAAGCAATATAATGCCTATGTGCGTGCTGAAGAAGGGTTCTTCTATGTGCGAATTGGGCCATTAGTTAAACAAGCCGATGCTCAGGCGATGTGTCGCCAATTAAAGCAACGTGAGCAGCAAGACTGTTTCGTGGTAAGCTTTAAGCCCTAAGTCTATTACAATAAAAAATAGCCAGCCTGAGTCGCTGGCTATTTTTATTTGGCTAGAAGTCTGAAGAAAAGTTAGATTTTCATATTAAGCCACAGGATGCTTTGGTAAAATGTGTGCTTTGTTTAATGATGGATACTGGCGTGAGTTTGATCTGGGTTGATTGGCTAATTTTGGCCATTATTTTAATTTCGGCTCTGATTAGTGTTAGTCGAGGCTTTATTAAAGAAGCATTTTCCTTACTTTCTTGGATAGTTGCAGGCTTTGTGGCTTGGAGCTTTGGCGGTGGATTAGCGCCTTATCTTGAACCCTATATTGCACTGCCATCAGCTCGGGTAATTGTCGCCAGCTTAATTTTGCTGGTAGTCACTTTATTAATCGGCTCACTGGTTAATTTTCTATTAGCACAGTTAGTTAAAAGCACGGGGCTGACTGGCACTGACCGCTTATTGGGTATGGTGTTTGGTGGGGCTCGCGGTGTGATGCTGGTAGTGCTATTAATTGGTTTGCTGAGTTTGTTGCCCGTTACCCAAGATCCTTGGTGGCAGGCTTCTAATTTAATTCCGCACTTTTTATTAATTGCCGACTGGTCGAAAGATTTGGTAATTGGTTGGGTGGGGCGTTAAGACAGGCTTAACTGTTTGACAGTAAGTCGTTTTCCCGAAATTTCATAGGGGTTTTTTGCATGTGTGGCATTGTCGGTATTGTTGGTAAATCGAACGTTAACCAAGCGCTGTTTGATGCGCTAACGGTATTGCAGCATCGAGGTCAAGATGCAGCGGGAATGGTCACTAGCCAAGGTGGGCGTTTATATTTACGTAAAGACAATGGCTTAGCGCGTGATGTGTTTCGTACGCGGCACATGAAAGAGCTGATTGGTAACATTGGTATTGCCCATGTGCGTTATCCAACGGCAGGTAGTTCAAGTATGGCTGAAGCGCAGCCGTTTTATGTGAACTCGCCGTATGGTATCACCTTGGCGCATAACGGTAATCTGACCAATGTAGAACAGCTAACCAAAGAAATTTATGAGGCAGATTTACGTCACGTTAACACCAACTCGGATTCTGAAGTGTTGCTTAACGTATTTGCCCATGAGCTGGCAGCACGTAATAAATTACAGCCAGATAAAGAAGATGTATTTGCTACTGTGTCACGGGTGTTTGAGCGCTGCCAAGGTGGGTATGCAGCGGTGGCGATGATTACCGGTTATGGCATTGTCGCTTTTCGTGATCCTAATGGAATTCGCCCCGTTGTCTATGGTCAGCGCCAAACTGAACAAGGCGTTGAATATATGGTGGCTTCTGAAAGTGTGGCGTTAGATGTATTAGGTTTTAGCTTAATTGGCGACTTAGCACCAGGTGAAGCACTTTATATTACCGAGCAAGGTGAGTTGCATACGCGTCAATGTGCTAAAGCACCGAAGCTATCTCCTTGTATTTTTGAGTATGTCTACTTAGCGCGCCCTGATTCAATTTTGGATGGAGTATCGGTGTATAAAGCTCGGTTGCGGATGGGCGAAAAACTGGCAGAAAAAATCTTACGCGAGCGTCCAGAACATGACATTGATGTGGTGATTCCGATTCCAGATACTAGCCGCACTTCCGCGCTAGAGTTAGCGAATATTCTTGGGGTGAAATTTCGCGAAGGTTTTGTCAAAAACCGTTATATCGGCCGTACTTTTATTATGCCTGGCCAAGCTGCACGTAAAAAATCAGTACGACAAAAACTCAATGCCATTGAGCAGGAGTTTAAAGGCAAGAATGTCATGCTAGTGGATGATTCTATTGTACGAGGCACTACTTGCCGTCAAATCATCCAGATGGCGCGCGATGCTGGTGCGAAAAATGTGTATTTTTGCTCAGCGGCGCCAGCAGTGCGTTATCCCAACGTCTATGGGATTGATATGCCAAGCGTACATGAGCTGATTGCCCATAACCGTACCACCGAAGAAGTAGCTGAACTGATAGGTGCCGACTGGTTGCTCTATCAAGATCTAGAAGATCTCAAAGAGGCAGTAGGTGGCGGCAAGGTCAAAATTGAACAGTTTGATTGTGCGGTCTTTGATGGTCAGTATGTAACTGGTGATATTGATGCTGAGTACTTGCAGCGTTTAGAAGATACTCGCAATGATTTAGTGAAAAATGGCGCTCAGGTAGCTAATTCGATTATCGAATTACATAACAGCTAATAGGTATTAGTGTTTGTCCTTTAAATCTTATAAGTTAAGCTATTTAACCCTAAATTTTTAAAGGATATTCAGCATGAGCAATTCATGGGATGCAGGCCGCTTAAACAGTGACTTAACCGGAGCGCAACCCAGCACTTTAGCGGTGAGAGAAGGTCATCAACGTACGGCAGAGGCTGAGCATTCTGAGCCTCTGTTTTTATCTTCTAGCTATGTGTTTAACAGTGCTGCGCAAGCGGCTGCAAGCTTTGCTGGCACAGAGTCAGGTAATGTTTACTCGCGTTACACTAACCCTACGGTGGCGATTTTTGAAAAGCGCTTGGCGGCGTTAGAGCAGGCCGAGCAGGCCGTGGCAACTTCCTCTGGCATGGCTGCCATCTGGGCTGTGGTGATGGCCTTTTGCCAGGCTGGCGATCATATTTTGGTATCGCGTAGCGTGTTTGGCGCCACCGTGAGCTTATTTGAAAAATATGCAAAAAAATTTGGGATCGAGGTGGAGTTTATTGGCCTCGCTGATCATCAGCAATGGCGTGAGGCTTGCAAGGCTAATACCCGTTTATTATTCATTGAGTCGCCTTCCAATCCACTGGCAGAAGTCGCTGATATCCGAGCTCTCAGTCAGATTGCCCACGAAGCCGAGGCGTTACTGGTAGTGGATAATTGCTTTTGTACGCCAGTACTGCAGCAGCCGCTAACCTTAGGTGCTGATATTGTGGTGCACTCGGCAACTAAGTTTATTGATGGGCAAGGGCGCTGTTTAGGCGGAGCAGTATTAGGGGCAGCAGCGTTAATGAAAGAGGTGGTCGGCGTATTGCGTACGACTGGACCCACTTTGAGCCCCTTCAATGCGTGGACCTTTCTTAAGGGATTAGAAACCTTAAAGTTACGGATGCAAGCCCATTGCGCCAGCAGTTTAGCGTTAGCTGAGTGGTTAGCGCGGCATCCTAAAGTGCAGCGAGTATTTTATGCTGGATTAGCCAGTCATCCGCAACATGAATTAGCTAAACGCCAGCAGCGTGGTTTTGGGGCAGTAGTAGGCTTTGAAATTGCAGGCGCTCAAGAGCAAGCGTGGCGCTTTATTGATGCAACTCGTATGATTTCGATCACGGCTAATTTAGGCGATACTAAAACGACTATTACGCATCCAGCGTCCACGACTCATGGTCGTCTTTCGCCAGAGGAGCGTGCCCAAGCAGGGATCCAAGATAACCTCATTCGTCTTTCCGTAGGTCTTGAGGACTTAGAAGATATTAAACGTGATCTTGAGCTTGGTTTTAGTGCTATTTAACTCATAAACCAAAGGGGTAAGCTGAGTTCAGTGCTTGATCAGTGTTAGCATGCCTAGTCGTTGATTGATGAGCAAAGTGAATGGGCAGTGAAGAAACTGCCCTTAGCAGGAGACTAGGTATTGGACACAATTTTTTGGTATGACTTTGAAACTACCGGTATCAACCCTTCCACTGATCGTCCGTTACAAGTAGCAGGCATTCGTACTAACTGGGCGTTAGAGGTGGTAGATGAGCCGCTGAATTTCTATAGTCAGTTAAGTGCTGATATTTTGCCTAGTCTTAGAGCCTGTTTAGTGACAGGAATTACACCTCAGCAGTTAGTCGAGCAGGGCTTATCCGAAGTGGAGTTTATCACTCAGCTACGGGCACAGATGTTGCGACCTGGCACTTGTAATGCGGGTTACAACAATATTCGATTTGATGATGAAATGCTGCGTTATAGTCTATACCGCAACTTTTACGATCCTTACGCCCATGAGTGGCAAGGTAATAATAGCCGTTGGGATTTGATCGATGCTTTGCGTTGTGCTTATGCGTTACGGCCAGAAGGTATTCATTGGCCAGTGGATGATTCTGGCAAAGTCAGTTTGCGTTTAGAGTTATTAACTAAGGCTAATGGCATTGAGCATGGACATGCCCATGATGCGCTCGCTGATGTTTACGCAACCATTGCTATGGCCCGTTGTTTGCGGCAGCAACAGCCACAGTTGTTTGACTACTTATTTAATTTGCGGGTTAAGTCAGCAGTATCACAACGGATTAAATTACTCCACCCCCTCCTGCATGTGTCTGGCAAGTTTGCAGCCAGTCGACATTATTTGGCGCCGGTTTTACCTTTGGCCTGGCATCCAAAAAACAAAAATGCGGTGATTGTCTGTGACTTACATGGAGATCTTAGCCCCTTATTTGAATTAACCGCCGAGCAATTACGCGAAACCTTATATACCGCCCATGAAACCTTGTTAGCAGAAGGTAAAAAGCCTGTGCCGCTTAAGCTAGTGCATATTAATAAATGCCCTGTGGTAGCGCCGATGGGCGTACTGCGTGAGCAAGATAAGCAGCGCTTAAACTGGTCTGATCAGCTTTGGCAAGACAATTATCAGCAGTTATTGCAGCAAGCGGCAGTTGTGCAGCGGAAGGTTAGTGCTGTATTTAACACTGAGAGCTGGGGTAATCAGGCGACTGAAGTAGAAACTCAACTATATGCCGGCTTTTTTAGTCCGCGGGATAAAGGTTTGTTTGAGCGAATTCATCAGGAGGGGCCAGGAGTTTTTGCGCAAGTAAGCCAAGCGGTAACCGACCAGCGAGTACCTACGTTATTAGCACGTTTTCAGGCGAGAAATTTTTATTCGAGCTTAACTGAAGAGCAAAAGGTTCAGTGGCTAAACTTTTGTTCGCAGCGCTTAACTCAAGTCGAGCTTGGTGCCCCGCGCACGTTGGCGCAAATAGAGCAAGAGCTGTTAGAGCTAACACCAGAAGAGCGGGCTACGCCTGTGATTCAGCAATGGCTGGATTATATTGCGCAGCTGCGGCAGCAATTATCGATCAGTTAATTAAAAAGGAGCCAGCAGGCTCCTTTTTAATTGCAAGGCAATGCAGTCACAAACTAAGGTTAGTCGAGTAGAGTCATCCAGCTTTCTACTTCATCGTTGCCCCAGCGAGCTTTCCATTGTTTTAACTCTTTGTGGTTTCCACCTTTGGTTTCAATCACATCGTTAGTGTGGGGATTAACGTAACGCTTGGTTTTACGTGTGCGGCGAGGCGCGCTTTGACGAGCAGGAGCAGCTGTATTGCTAGCTGCTGACGGGTCAATAATTTGGATGATGTCTTGCAAGGATTTTGAGTAATCAGCCATTAGCGTACGGAGTTTTTCTTCAAACTCTAGTTCATTGGCTAGTCGGGTATCATTTTTCATCGCTTCTAAGCTTTCTTGCAGTTCCTGCAAACGCTTTTTTGTTTCACGATAATTATTGATAATGAGGGACATGTTATCTCCAGAAATAGTCTTTTTGAGTGACTTTATTCAAACTTAATTATGTTAATGCTAAGTATTACTTGGTTACGCTTAACATCCAGTCCAGCTCAAGCAAACGTTAGGAAGAAAATAATATAACTATTTACTCCAATAGTCTATATAAACATAACTGCTGTATAGGCAATAAAAAAACCAATAAGTTTAAAATTAACAGTTTGGTGCAATAGTGTGTAAACGAGTCAACTATATACACTATTGGCGATACGCAAAATTAGACTGTACGTGAAAAACCTGTCCCGCGCTTTTGGTTAAGATAATTATCAAACGCCATAGCCACGTTACGCATCATCAGGTTGCCTTTTGGGAGTAAGGTGATTGCATTTTGGCTAAGAGTCACGAGTTCATCATCAACCATCTCTTGTAGCTGTTCAAGGGCGTCAGCAAAGTACTCGGAGAAGTTAATTTTATATTTAGTTTCGATGGCTTTGATATCAATTAAATTGTGACACATTAACTGGCTAATCACGTCACGGCGC
Source organism: Thiopseudomonas alkaliphila (assembly GCF_001267175.1). NCBI lineage: Bacteria > Pseudomonadati > Pseudomonadota > Gammaproteobacteria > Pseudomonadales > Pseudomonadaceae > Thiopseudomonas > Thiopseudomonas alkaliphila. The sequence goes on from NZ_CP012358.1 coordinate 6,520, forward strand.
AATAGGTCATCGGTATTTAACAGGTAGCCACGTTGCAGCGGGAGTTGTCGTGCGGTTAATTGTTGATAGTACTGTGAGAGTTCTTTTACATTTTGGCTATAGGTGTTATTAACCTTACTAATGGATGAGACACCTAAGCCTACTAAATCACAATCTGCATGAGTTGAATAGCCTTGAAAGTTACGTTGTAGGGTGCCATTGGCACGTGCTTGGGCTAATTCATCATCAGGTAAGGCAAAGTGATCCATCCCAATATAGACATAACCTGCGGCACAGAGTGTATTAATGGTTAACTCTAACAGTTGTAACTTACGCTCGGGTGGCGGCATATCTTCTGGGCGAATAAGTTTTTGTGCTTTGACTAGCTGTGGTAAATGGGCGTAACTATATGCTGCAATGCGATCGGGTTTGAGTGCAATAATTTGTTCAAGGGTCTGTTTAAAGCTGACCTCGGTTTGAAGTGGCAGGCCATAAATCAGATCAACACTAATTGAACGAAATTCGACCTGACGAGCTGCCTGCATTAAGTTGGCAACCTGTTCTACACTTTGCACACGATTAACCGCTTGTTGTACGGCTAAGTCAAAGTCTTGCACGCCAAAGCTTAAACGGTTAAAGCCTAGCTCTCTAAGGGCGAAAATCTGCTCAGGAGTGACAGTACGTGGGTCTACTTCTAAAGAAAATTGATGCTGCTCAGAGCGATCAAAATTAAAGGCGGCTGCTAAGTAATCCATCAGCTCTTGGAGTTGAGCTTGGGTAAAGTAAGTCGGTGTCCCACCACCTAAGTGCAGCTGAGTGACTAAGCGCTCTTTGGCAAATAAAGGGGCTTGTAGGTCAATCTCTTGTTTAAGGTAGGTTAAATACTCGGCGGCCCGTTCAGTTTTATGAGTAATAATTTTATTGCAGGCGCAGTAATAACACAGGCTTTTGCAGAAAGGTATATGAATGTACAGCGACAATGGAGCCTCTAGATTAAGGTTACTAGCGGCTGCGGCGGCTTGATAGTCAGCCACGCTAAACGCACTGGTAAATTGTGGGGCAGTAGGGTAGGAAGTGTATCTAGGACCAGAGCGATCATACTTTTTTACTAGATCACGGTCGAAGCTCATTGCGTGGGTCATTCAGAATGCCTTTTAACAAAATAGTAAAATAAGTCGGTGCTAAGTAGCGGGCAAAATAAAGGGCCGCGTAAACTAAAGAAGAAGCACTTTGACTTTTGATAGTATATTTATCGCGCTAGATTAACGCATTTTTTCATGGGGTGTGGTGTCTAGCGATTAAGCGTTGATCTGCGGCAATCAGCTAAAGCAGTCAGCAGAGTGTGAGTCGGCAGATTAAAAATGCTGTTAATCAAGGGTGGTTATCTCGTTCAATGCCTATGCAATTCAGTTTACGACTGCTCAGTACTTTACTGCTATTTATATTGACCAGTTGCACTAGTTTGCCGCCATTAGAGAATCGGGCGGCCAGTTATGCACTCAATCCCGAGCAAGCTGCTACCACGCGTTTTGCCCAGATGCTGGCGCCACTGCAGCAAGCTCATCCAGACAAAAGCGGGATTTACCCCTTAGCTGATGCCTTAGATGCTTTCGCTGCACGAATGCTCTTAGCTCAGCATGCCGAGCGTACGCTCGATATTCAATATTATATTTGGCATAAAGACATGACAGGTACTTTGTTGTTTGAGGCTTTGCATGAGGCAGCAGACCGTGGAGTACGAGTACGTTTATTATTAGATGACAACAACACCAGTGGCTTAGATGAAACCTTGTCGGTGCTTGATTCGCACCCGAATATCCAGGTGCGCTTGTTCAACCCTTTTATGCGACGAAATTATAGAGCAGTTGAGTATTTAACAGATTTTAATAAAGCCAATCGGCGCATGCATAACAAATCGTTCACCGTGGATAATCAGCTCACCATTATAGGCGGGCGCAATGTGGGCGATGAATACTTTGGAGCCGGTGATGGCGTATTGTTTGCTGATTTAGATATTTTAGCTGCAGGTCCTGTGGTACAAGAAGTGTCTCACGATTTTGATCGCTATTGGCAAAGCGAGTCGGCTTATCCAGTGAGCTTAATTTTGCCAGAGGTATCACCGGCGCGCTTGCAGGAGTTAGAAGATCAGGCTGAAGAGGTAGAGCGTAATCCGGCGGCGGCTAAGTTTGTGCAGTCACTGCATCAGCTACCCATTCTAAATCAGCTAACTGAGCAAGCGTTGGCTTTAGAGTGGGCTAAAGTCACCCTGGTTAGTGATGATCCACGTAAAGGCTTAGGTGATGTGGCAGATGATGATTTGTTGTTTGGCAAATTGATTCATTTGGTGGGATCTCCAGAGAAAAGCTTAAACTTAGTTTCGCCTTATTTTGTGCCCACTAAAGTTGGCGCTAAGGCTTTTGCTAATTTGTCGCAAGCCGGTGTGGAAATTCAGATACTTACTAACTCGCTACATGCTACAGATGTCTATGTGGTGCACTCTGGTTACTCTAAGTGGCGAAAAAAACTAGTGAAAAATGGAGTTAAATTGTATGAAATGCGGCAAATGGGGGAGAGGTCAACGAAGCCAAAACTGTTAAACCGCACCGGTGATAAAGAAGGATTAAGCACCGTTTTTGGTAGCTCTGGCTCTAGTTTGCATGCGAAAACCTTTACCTTAGACGACGACATAGTCTTTGTCGGTTCTTTCAACTTTGATCCGCGCTCGGCCAAGCTTAATACCGAGCTGGGTTTTGTAATTGAAGATAGTCAGTTATCACAAAAAATTAAGGCCGCCTTTGCTGAAGAGGTGCCCTATAACGCCTATGAAGTGCAGTTGTGTAATAATAGCCAGTTGTGTTGGATAGAAAAAAGCCAAACCGGCTTACTGATTCACCACACTGAACCAGAATCAACTTTATTAAAACGAGCAGGCGTCCAATTTTTATCTTGGCTTCCAATTGATTGGTTATTATGAAGCTAAATAGATTAACGAATGATTGGATATTTCTGTCCGAGGCTAATAGAATGCATGCCCTTAATTATCTAGGTCGGTATGTCTGGCCACGTCTGTTCAACGAGGAATAATCATGCAAGTTTCCATCGAAAGCACCTCAGCCCTCGAGCGTCGTATGACCATTGGCGTACCAGCTGAGCGTCTTGAAGCTGAAATCACCAAGCGTCTGCAACAAACTGCGCGTCGTGCAAAAGTCCCGGGCTTCCGTCCAGGTAAAGTCCCTATGAATATTATCCGTCAGCGTTTTGGTGCCGATGCACGTCAAGAAGCGATGGGTGATCTGATTCAACAAACTTTTTACGAAGCAGTGGTTGAGCAAAAAGTTAACCCTATTGGTCAGCCAAGCATCGAGTTACAAAAAAGTGATGACGCACTTGAGTACGTAGCGACCTTTGAAGTATTACCAGAAGTAGAGATCACCGGTTTAGACAAAATTGCCGTAGAGCGCTTGAGCGCAACGGTTGAAGAGTCAGACTTAGACAACATGCTAGATGTACTGCGCAAGCAAAACACTCAGTTTGTAGCGGCTGATAAAGCAGCTGAAAATGGCGACCAACTGAAAATTGACTTTGTTGGCCGTATTGATGGCGAAGAGTTTGCCGGTGGCAGCGCTAAGGATATCCCTTTAGTGCTCGGTTCTGGCCGCATGATTCCTGGCTTTGAAGAAGGTCTAGTGGGCGCTAAGGCGGGTGAAGAGAAAATTGTTACACCGACTTTCCCAGAAGATTACCAAAATCTTGAGTTAGCTGGTAAAACTGCTGAATTCACCATTAAGGTAAATGCGGTTGAAGCACCAGAGCTGCCAGAGTTAAACGAAGAGTTCTTTAAAACTTTTGGCGTTAACGAAGGTGGTTTAGAAGGTTTCCGCGCTGAAGTTCGTAAGAATATGGAGCGTGAGTTAAATCAAGCGATTAAAGGCAAGGTAAAAACTCAAGTTATGGACGGTCTGCTGGAAACTAACCCAGTAGAAGTGCCTAAAGCACTGATTGCTAACGAAGTGAATCGTTTACGTGTACAAGCGGTTCAGCAGTTTGGCGGCAATATTAAGCCAGAGCAACTACCTGCCGAATTATTTGAAGAGCAAGCCAAACGCCGCGTAACCTTAGGCTTATTAGTGGCTCAGGTGGTTAAGCAGTTTGAGCTGTCAGCTGATGAAGATCAGGTGCGTAGCATGATTGAAGAGCTAGCAGCAGCTTATCAGGAACCACAACAAGTCATCGACTGGTACTATAAAAACGAACAGCAGCTAGAAGAAGTTCGTGCAGTAGTATTAGAAGAGCAGGTGGTTAATAAAGTATTAAGCGAAGCACAAGTAACAGATAAAGCGGTTGCTTACGAAGACGCGGTCAAGCCAGCTGAAACAGCGGTTGCAGAAGAAGCCCAAGAAGAGGTGGCCGAATAATTCGAGAGTGAATTATTTGCATGTTACTTTTAAGTCAAACCATACAAGCTAGCCTAGTGCTAGCTTGTATGTTTTAGACGTATTAATCTCTGGAGTTATGACGATGTCCTTGCATTCTGAATTTTTACCAAGCGCTGATGCCCAAGCCGCATTGGTGCCAATGGTTGTGGAGCAAACCAGCCGCGGTGAACGGTCCTATGATATTTATTCACGGCTCTTAAAAGAACGCGTGATTTTTTTAGTGGGACCAGTTGAAGATCATATGGCCAACTTGGTGGTGGCTCAGCTGTTATTTCTTGAAGCTGAGAATCCGGATAAAGATATTCATCTGTACATCAACTCACCAGGTGGTGTAGTGACTGCGGGTATGGCGATTTATGACACCATGCAGTTTATTAAGCCCGATGTTTCAACCATCTGTATTGGTCAGGCGTGCAGTATGGGCGCGTTATTATTAGCCGGTGGTGCAGCAGGTAAGCGTCATTGTTTGCCTCACTCGCGGATGATGATTCACCAGCCACTAGGTGGCTTTAATGGGCAGGCTTCTGATATTGAAATTCATGCTCGGGAGATTTTAGCGATCCGTGAGCGTTTAAATCAGGTGCTGGCGCATCACACCGGTCAACCGCTTGAAGTCATTGCGAAAGACACTGATCGTGATAATTTTATGAATGCAGAAGAAGCGGCTAAGTACGGTTTAATTGACTCGGTAATTACTAAGCGCCCAGTTTAACTGGCAACAGGCTTGAAATAAGCGCCAAGCGCCTCAAAGTTACCTACATCCTTAGTTAATGGAAAAAGTAAATGACTGACACAACCAACAGTGAAGATGAAAAATTACTTTACTGCACTTTTTGCGGTAAAAGTCAGCATGAAGTTCGTAAGCTTATTGCAGGGCCGTCGGTCTTTATTTGTGATGAATGCGTAGACTTATGTAATGACATTATTCGTGAAGAGGCAGCCGCTAAAGTAGAGAGCGACAGCGAAAGTAAACTGCCATCTCCTGCCGAAATTGCCCAAACCTTGGATCAATATGTCATTGCTCAAGAGCAGGCGAAAAAAGTGTTGGCAGTGGCGGTCTATAATCATTACAAACGCTTGCGCAGCCATACGGCAAAAGATGGGGTGGAGTTAGGCAAAAGTAATATTTTGCTCATCGGGCCTACTGGTTCCGGTAAAACCTTGCTTGCAGAAACCCTCGCGCGCTTACTTAATGTGCCTTTTACCATGGCCGATGCCACCACCTTAACTGAGGCGGGGTATGTGGGTGAAGACGTAGAAAATATCATTCAGAAGCTCTTAATGAAGTGCGACTATGATGTGGAAAAAGCGCAGATGGGCATTATCTATATTGACGAGATTGATAAAATTTCGCGCAAATCAGATAACCCATCGATTACGCGAGACGTATCCGGTGAGGGTGTGCAGCAAGCCTTACTGAAATTAATTGAAGGCACGGTCGCATCGATTCCACCCCAAGGTGGTCGTAAACATCCACAGCAAGAGTTTTTGCAAGTAGATACGAAGAATATTTTATTTATTTGTGGCGGTGCTTTTGCTGGAATCGAAAAAGTTATTCAGCAACGCTCAGAAAAAGGCGGTATTGGTTTTCATGCACAGGTAAAAAGTTCTGATGTAGTTAAGCCTATTGGCGAAACGCTGCGTGAAATTGAAACTGAGGATTTAATTAAATTCGGCTTAATTCCTGAGTTTGTTGGACGCTTACCGGTGGTGGCGACTTTGCAAGAGTTGGATGAAGCGGCATTAATTCAAATTCTAACCGAGCCTAAAAATGCGCTAACTAAGCAGTATGCAAAGCTGTTTGAGATGGAAGGAGTGGATCTAGAGTTCACACCAGAGGCACTTTCAGCGATTGCTAAACAAGCGTTAGAGCGCAAGATTGGTGCTCGTGGTTTACGATCAATCGTAGAGAATGCGCTGCTTGATAGTATGTTTGAAATTCCTTCTACTACTGATGTGGCGAAAGTGGTGGTGGATGAAAAAGTCATCACGGATAAACAAAAGCCTGCCTTTATTGCAGCTGCAGCAGTGAAAGAAGCGTAATTGCGATTACTGATACTGCGATCAATAAAAGGGCCCTAGAGGCCCTTTTGTTATTTAAACGCCTAGCCTTGTAATGCATGGTAGCAGCCCCCATGTACTAGCTAAGTCCGACTAATTTTTAGGCGAAAAATCGCTATCGAGTATTAATATGAAGACAACAATAGAGTTACCTTTATTGCCATTGCGGGATGTGGTGGTGTATCCGCATATGGTTATCCCACTGTTTGTCGGAAGAGCTAAATCGATTGCTGCGTTAGAGCAGGCGATGCAAGGTGAGAAGCAAGTATTTCTCGTGGCTCAACGTAACCCAAGTGAAGATGACCCACAGTTAGAACAGATTTATGACATTGGCTGTGTGGCTAATGTGCTGCAGTTTTTAAAATTACCCGATGGCACGGTTAAAGTGCTGGTCGAGGGTAGCTATCGCGCTGCTTTAGAGTCGATTGAAGATATCGCTGAGCCAGAAACTGAGTACAGTTTAGCTACCGTACAGTTGCTAGATGAAGCAGAACCGGTGGCGATAGAAGATGATGTGCTGCGTCGCACCTTGTTGGAGCAGTTTGAGCAGTACGCACAAAACAGTAAAAAAGTGCCTGGCGAAGTCTTAAGCGGTATTCAAGACATTAGCGAAACCAGTCAGCTGGCCGATAATATTGCCATGCACTTGAATTTGCGTTTAGAGCAAAAGCAAGAAGCTTTAGCTACTCTTGATCTAACCCGTCGCGTTGAGTTACTGCTAGGCTTGCTCGATGCGGAGCTGGAGTTAGTGCAGATCGAAAAGCGCATTCGGGCACGAGTTAAAAAGCAAATGGAGCGCAGCCAGCGCGAGTATTATCTGAATGAGCAGATGAAAGCTATTCAGAAGGAGCTTGGTGAAGGCGAAGACGGGCAGAGTGAAATTGATGAGCTACGCAAGCGCATCGATGAGTCTGGCATGTCAGAAGAGGCGTTGAAAAAAGCCAATGCTGAGCTGAAAAAACTACAGCAGATGTCACCGATGTCTGCTGAGGCCACGGTGGTGCGTTCTTACATTGAGTGGTTGGTGAACGTGCCGTGGAAGGCAAAAAGTCGAGTACGTCATGACCTAGAGCGTGCAGAGCAGATTCTAGATGCCGACCATTATGGTTTGGAAGAAGTGAAAGAGCGTATTCTTGAGTATTTAGCCGTGCAAAAACGGGTGAAAAAACTCAAAGGGCCGGTGCTGTGTTTAGTTGGACCACCAGGTGTGGGTAAAACCTCGCTGGCCGAATCGATTGCCCGCTCCACGAACCGTAAATACATTCGAATGGCTTTAGGTGGTGTGCGGGATGAGTCAGAGATTCGTGGGCATCGCCGCACGTATATTGGTTCTATGCCAGGGCGTATTATTCAGCGCTTAGCTAAAGCTGAGGTGCGTAACCCATTATTTTTGTTAGACGAAATCGACAAAATGGGGATGGATATGCGAGGCGATCCGGCATCAGCGATGTTGGAAGTGCTAGATCCTGAGCAAAATAGTGCCTTTAACGACCATTATTTAGAGGTTGATTACGATCTTTCAGATGTGATGTTTGTCTGTACCGCTAACTCAATGAACATTCCTCCAGCGCTATTAGACCGGATGGAAGTGATCCGTTTATCAGGCTACACCGAAGATGAAAAGCTAAATATTGCCCAGAAATATTTGGTGAAAAAACAGGCTGAAAATAACGGATTAAAGGCGACAGAGGTAACGATTACTGAAGCTGCGTTGTTAGATATTATTCGTTACTACACCCGTGAGGCCGGGGTGCGTGGACTGGAGCGAGAAATTGCTAAAGTGTGTCGCAAAGTAGTTAAGGAAGCAGCGAGTCAGAAGAAAATAGCGGTCACTGTTGATAGTGAGCAACTGGAGCACTATTTAGGCGTACGTAAATACCGCTATGGTGTAGCTGAAGAGCAAGATCAAATTGGCCAAGTAACAGGCTTAGCTTGGACACAAGTGGGCGGTGAGCTATTAACCATCGAAACTGCAGTGATTCCAGGTAAAGGTCAGTTGATTAAAACCGGCTCCTTAGGTGAGGTCATGGTAGAGTCAATGACGGCTGCATTAACAGTGGTCAGAAGTCGTGCTCAGGTGTTAGGATTAGCGCCGAATTTTTATGAAAAACAAGATGTGCACTTTCATATGCCTGAAGGGGCTACACCTAAAGATGGGCCTAGCGCTGGGATTGGAATGTGCACAGCTTTAGTCTCTGCACTGACTAAAATTCCAGTGCGAGCGGATGTTGCCATGACCGGTGAAATCACCTTGCGTGGTGAGGTGTTGGCCATTGGTGGTTTGAAAGAGAAGCTACTAGCAGCGCATAGAGGTGGAATTAAGACGGTCATTATTCCCCATGACAATATTAAGGATTTAAAAGAAATCCCTGAGCTTGTTAAAGCAGACTTAGACATTAAGCCTGTGAAGTGGATTGATGAGGTGTTAGAGATTGCATTGCAATATTTACCAGAACCTTTGCCAGAAGCAGCGGAACTGGTTGCGTCTGATGACGTGACCGTGGATAATTCATCCACCAAATCACTCAGCAGGCATTAAGAGATTGAGTGGAAAGATCGTGAGTTGGGGATACAGCGCTTAGTCTGTTGTCACCTACTTGAGTAGTTGCTTTAATAGCATGGTTACGCCAGACTACTGAAAATTTACTATTTTAAATATATAGAGTTTAAGGGGATTTAGAGTGAATAAGTCAGAATTAATTGAACAGGTTGCAATCTCTGCGGATATCCCAAAAGCTGTTGCAGGACGCGCGCTAGATGCAGTTATTTCATCTATTACCAATGCACTAAAGGAAGGCGATTCAGTCGTTTTGGTTGGTTTTGGTACTTTCTCAGTTAAAGAGCGTGCTGCACGTACTGGCCGCAACCCACAAACAGGTAAGCCAATTGAAATTGCAGCAGCCAATATTCCAGGCTTTAAAGCAGGTAAATCACTAAAAGATGCTGTTAACTAATTTTAACGCGTCTGTTGCTCGCTAAAGTTTTACTGTTTTAATAAGTGCTTACTTAACTAAAATTTGTAATGCTTCATGAGCCAATTAAGGCGCATCCATGGATGCGCCTTTTTTGTATGTAGACTGAGTTTATTTACGCCTTACCACGCTGCTGGGGGATGCATGCTGCAACGAATTAGAGACAATTCATCCGGTTGGGTTACCAAAGCTATTATTGGTGTAATTGCTGTTTTATTATCCTTTACTGGGTTTGAAGCGATTGTTAGCTCCATGAGTGACAAAAATGTCGCTGCTAAAGTAAATGGTGTAGAAATTACCCAAAGTGAGCTGCTAGATGCCACTGAAATGCAGCGTCAAGAGATTGCACGTCAGTTTGGTAATGAAATTGATATTAACTTAATAGATAGTAATTTACTGCGGCAGGCTGCGTTAGAAAGCTTAATTGCTCGTGAGTTACAGCTACAGGCCACCCAAACGGCAAAGATTGAGTTTTCGCCTCAGTTGCTTGATCGCTATATATTGTTGACGCCAGAGTTTCAGGTTAATGGTGCTTTTGATAAACAGCGCTTTGAGCAGATCTTGCAGCGACTGGGTTACTCTCCTTTGCAGTACCGTCAAGCATTAACTCAAGACTTAAAAATCAACTTATTACAGGCCGGTATCGCTGGTAGTGAGTTTGCAACGACTCAAGAAGTGCAAGCTTTTGCCAAGCTTGATCGACAGACACGTGACTTTTCATATCAAATCATAAAGGCTGATCCAAGCCAGCAAAGCATTGATGACGATGCAATTGAGCAGTATTACCAGGCACATCCTGAACGTTTTAATACGATGGAGTCTGCCGTGGTGGAGTACTTAGAACTCAATAAGTCGGATTTTTTTGATGGAGTGGAAGTCAGCGATGAGGAGCTGCAAGAGGCCTATCATAAAGAAATCGCCAATTTAGTCGAGCAACGTCAAGCGGCGCATATTCTATTTGCCGCCAATGATAAAGAGTCATTTGTACAGGCAGAAGAAAAAGCGCAAGCAGCGTATGAGCGTTTACAAGCCGGTGAAGATTTTGCTGAACTAGCCAAGGCACAGTCTGATGATATGGGAACCGCCGATGATGGTGGAGACTTAGGCTTTAATGGTAAAGGCATTTTTGAAGCTTCTTTTGAAACAGCGCTTTACAGTCTGAAACCAGGCGAAGTTTCAGCGCCGGTTCAAACTGCCGATGGCTGGCATCTGATTAAACTATTAGATGTCCAAAAGCCTGAGGTACCTAGTTTTGAGCAGTTGAAGGTACAGTTAACCAGTAAGTTAAAGCAAGATCGGGTAGAGCAATACTTTGTCGAGGCGCGCCAAGACTTAGAAAATGCCGTGTATGAAGCAGCAGACTTGCAACAACCTGCGCAAGATTTAGGCTTAACAGTTAAGCTTGCAGAGCAAGTTACCCGCGAAGGTGAGGCAGAAGGTATCTTTGCTAACCGCCAAGTCTTACAAGCAGTATTTAGTCCAGAAGTGTTAGAAGATGGGCTAAATAGTGCAGTGATTGAGCTGGATCCTGAAACAGCAGTTGTGGTGCATATTAAAGAGCACAAATTACCTGAGCTTAAGCCTTTAGCTGAAGTGAAAGAGCAGATTAAGCAGCAGCTGACCCAAGAAGCAGCCGCCGCGGCAGCGAAGCAGCAAGGAGAGCAGCAACTAGAGCGATTAATCAGCAACCAGCAACGTGTTGAAGGCAATGAGTGGAAAGTGCATGAGGCAGCCCCGCGTAATTTAGAAGGGGTGCCCTTTGAGATTCTGCAGGCCGTCTTTAAGCAGCAGCGTCCTGCCGTTAATCAGCCAAGCTTTGCAGGTTTGGCGCTAAATAACGGCGACTATGCGCTAATTCAACTCAAAGGAGTGGGTGAGGTTGAGCAATCCCTAACGGATGAGCAGTTAGAGGCTTTACGTAATGCCTTGGCTGCGCGCAAAGGTAAAGACAGCTTTGCCGCTTTCACTACTCAGCTGCAAAAAGATGCAAAAATTAAATACCTTGAGGCTAAATAAATCAGCTACTGATTAACTCAGGTATCCCCTAAACCCGTCGGTCAGTCATAGCCGACGGGTTTTTTATTGGCCTCAGTTATCCGTTGTTTGTGTGAGAAACTCAGCTAACAGCTCGGTGGGAATACTATGTTTAGGGCAGAGCACGCATTGTTGGCTATCAGGATCAAAGCGAATAAATGCTTGGTGCTTTTCTAACGCACGGCGTGCGGCAGTTAAGCGTTGCGCTAGTGGGGTTTCATCACCATTATCAGTGCCTTCGCGGGTAACAAAGTCTTCTAGTAAACAGGTTAAGGTATCTTCTTCTAGCAGTTGGTAAGGAATAAGCATGCTAGATCACATTCCAGTGGCAAAGTTGGGCTGCTGTTGCAAGAGTGCTTCGCGAATCGGCGTTAAAGCCGTGGCATACGCGTGCAGTATTTTGAGGGCATAGTCAGCGCGAGTGCGAATGCGTTGGTCAGCATCGGACTCAGGTTCTGCTTGATTAAGCACTGTTTCGACTTGGCGAATAATCAGATGCTCTGGAATATAGCCAATGCGGCAATTTTTATAGCCAGAGGCACGCAGCTCACTGATTGGGTAAGCGCCGCCGACTCCAGCAGAAATACCAACTAGTAAAGTGGCTTTGTGTCCAAGTAACGCCTGATTAGCATATAAAAAGAAGTTTTTAATCGCTGGGGCAGCCATGCCGTGCCACTCAGGGCTAATCACAATGAGCGCCTCTGCTTTGCAGAGTTGTTGCTCAATCACTGGCCAGCGCTGTTGGCTATCTTCGCTGGGCCACAAGGGCAGTGGGTCTCCGCCAAGATCAATCAGTTGGCTGTCAGGGCTAGCAATTTGTAGTGCTTGGCTGCGGGCTAATAAGTATTGGGCAACTTTTTTAGATTGGCTGTCTGGGCGGCCAGAGCCGGCAATCACGGCGAGATTTAACATGAATAACTCCTGTTACAGCAAAAATGGCATAAGCCTCGTATCATAAGCGCTGTTCTGTAACCTCAGGCTAGAAATTGTAAGTATTTTTGACAGCTTTGTCAGAATCACGCAAAGTAGCGGCCTTCTGCAAAACTAATAAGCAATTGGGGAACTTATGAACGCAGTTATTGTAGCGGTTGGCATTATGCTGGTGCTGAGCCTATGCCGAGTCCATGTTGTGGTGTCGTTGATTATTGGCGCATTGGCTGGTGGCTTAATGGGAGGCCTTGGCATGAAGGGCACCTTAGATGCCTTTAATGAAGGTCTTGGCGGCGGGGCGCAGATTGCCTTGTCGTATGCCTTACTCGGTGCTTTTGCTGTGGCAATTAGCAAATCAGGAATTGCCGACGCCTTGGCGGCACGGGTACTGAAAATGATTGGCCGAGAAGATGGTAAAGGTGAGTTAGCCGTTAAGTGGATGCTGATTGGGGTACTCTTGGTAGCAGCTATTGCCTCACAAAACTTATTACCGATCCATATTGCGTTTATTCCATTGCTCGTTCCGCCATTGGTGTTGGTCATGTCGCGCTTACAGCTGGACCGTCGTTTGGTCGCTTGCGTGCTGACCTTTGGCTTAATCACGGCTTATATGTTTTTACCGGTAGGCTTTGGTGGCATTTTCTTGAAAAATGTTTTGTTAGGTAGTGTCGAAAAAAGCGGTTTAGATATTCAAGGCCTTAATGTTATGCAGGCCATGGGCATTCCGGCGTTGGGCATGCTGATCGGCTTATTAACCGCTGTGTTTATTACCTATCGCAAAAAGCGTGTATACGCCTTACCTGAAGCCTCAGTTAGTGTTACGGCTAATTCAGAGACAGCGCCTAGTTATAATGCTAAGTCGTTATTGGCTGCCGGTGGTGCGGTGGTCATTGCGTTTGTTACGCAGCTTTGGGCTGATTCGATGATTATTGGTGCTTTAGCCGGTTTTGTATTTTTCTCAGTGATGGGGGTGGTGCGCTGGAAAGAGACTGATGATCTTTTTACTGAAGGCATGAAAATGATGGCCATGATTGGTTTTATCATGATCGCTGCCGCAGGCTTTGCCCAAGTGTTGAAAGCCACTGGAGAAGTACAAACGCTGGTCGATGCATCGGTTGAGTGGATTGGTGAAAGTAAAGCAATTGGTGCCATGTTGATGCTGCTAGTTGGCTTATTAGTGACTATGGGGATTGGCTCGTCATTTTCCACCGTACCCATTATTGCAGTTATTTTTGTACCATTGGCTATGCAATTAGGTTTTAGCCCTTTAGCCATCTTAAGCATTGTTGGGACTGCAGGTGCGTTGGGGGATGCAGGTTCACCTGCCTCTGACTCTACCCTTGGCCCAACTTCTGGGTTAAATATTGATGGGCAGCATAACCACATTTGGGACACCGTAGTGCCAACCTTTATTCACTATAATATTCCTTTGTTAGTCTTTGGCTGGATTGCCGCGATGGTGCTTTAATTTCGCACGGTATGCGCTCTGCCAATAAAAACGCCCCAGCTGGGGCGTTTTTATTGTAAGGACTAGAAAGCGAAACACTTATAGGAGGTGGGTTAAGTTAAGGTGCTGATTATTCAGTGGTGGGCACCAGTAATAGCCGCCAGTTACTGGGCGACTGAACTTAAATAGTCCATCGACAATACCATCATCGAGGCCAGCCATACGGCGCATCTGGACTTCAAAGGCATCTAAGCTGTGACCAAAAGCCAAGAACATTAAGCCTTGGGTTTGGCCTTCAATCCACGGCATAGAGCGACGTACGATAAAGGCTTCGGGTTCAAAGCTTTCTTGTTCTGTGCGCTTAACGTGGGCGTATTCTGGGGCATCTTCAATTTCTTGATTATCACTGATGCGTCGACCAATCATATGATCTTGATCAGTTTGGCAGTAGCCAGCAAAGCATTGTAAATCATGGGTCCATTTTTGAATCGCAGCATAGCTTCCACCTAAGGCGTCAGTAGCAAAGGCGGCAGCAATTGCGTCATCGCCTAAGGGATTTTCAGTGCCGTCCTCATAGCCGGTTAAATCGTGTCCGGCTTGATAACGAAAGGCCTCTGTGCACTCAACTAACATCAAAGCTGGTGCTAAGGCTTGTTCTAAACGATGAGTACGATGCAGTAAGTCGCCACGGTCTTCACCATACAGCCAAACCCATAACGCATGTTGGGTGGAGGGCACATCAACCCCAGGGCCGGTCATCGCAGGAAAGCTGCGTAACGCCGGCACATTTTTATTCAGCGCTTTTACTAGCGAAAGCCCCACACCGACCACAGCTTTACTGCAATCTAGCTGCTGCAGTTGAGCTAAAGCCTCGGGTAAGGCTTCAGGCTTGGCTAGGGTAAAAAATAAGTGGCGAGCTAAAGCAGGAACCGGCTTGGTTAAGATAGCGGAAGGGTATACCGACATAACAACTCCTGGCTGATGGAAAATGAACGAAAAATAACCTTAACGGGTAGAGGTGCGTAAGGCGCGCTGCATTTCGAGATTGGAGTCACGCTCTTTTTGTACCATACGTTTATCGTAAGCTTTCTTACCTTTACCTAGGGCAATCTGGCACTTAACCAAATGTTTTTTCCAATATAAAGACAAAGCCACACAGGTATAGCCTTTTTGCTGTACTGCACCATAGAGTTTTTCTAGCTCACGGCGATTTAACAAGAGCTTACGTGTACGGGTAGGGTCAGCAATCACATGGGTGCTGGCTTCAGGGAGGGGCGTAATATGACTGCCCATTAGCCAAGCCTCACCATCTTTTAGCAATACGTAGCTATCGGTCAGGTGAGCTTTACCAGCGCGTAGGCTTTTTACTTCCCAACCAGCCAGCACTAAGCCAGCTTCGATACGTTCGTCGGTAAAGTAGTCATGTAAGGCTTTTTTGTTTTGAGCAATGGTGCTCGGCGATTTTTTCTTTTGTTTAGCCATAATTAATTAAATATCTATTCTTTAAGTAAACAGTCACTGTTATTCGCTGCTTGAGGCAAGGGGACTAATCAAGGACAATGGTCAGCGTGCCTTGCTTGGGTTGTTCGCTTCGCCGCCCGACTGTAAAACAGTGTAAGGTGCATTGAAATTTCATCATCACACTAAACAGGGCGTTCATGAGTACACGAATTCAGCGGTCAGCATTACTTCCTTATCCTGCCAGCTTTCTTTATGAGTTAGTTAACGATGTGGCGCGTTACCCTGAGTTTTTGCCTTGGTGTACGCAGAGTGAAATTCTAGAACAGCATCCTACGTCCTTGCGTGCAGAGTTAACAGTCGCTAAAGGCAGTTTATCACAGCAGTTCACCACCGCGAATCAAATGGTGCCAGGTGAGCGTATTGAAATTCAGCTAGAGAAGGGGCCTTTTTCGCATTTGCAGGGTATTTGGGAGTTTAAAGCCTTGGGTGAAAAAGCCTGTAAAATTAGTCTGGATTTAAGTTTTGATTATTCAGGTGCGCTGATTAAAGCTACCTTGGGGCCGCTGTTTAACCAAGCAGCTAATACTATGGTTGATGCTTTTTGCCAACGTGCGAAAGAGTTGTACTCGGCATGATCAGTATCGAGGTGGCTTATGCCTTAGCTGATAAGCAAAAAATTGTTAGCTTGCAAGTGCCAGAAGGCACCACTGTACGTCAGGCTGCACTGTTATCGCAGTTGGACCTTGACTTTCCAGACCTTAATTTAGCTGAAAGTCGTTTAGGGATTTTTAGTAAAGTTGTCTCTAAACCGGACGAGCAGTTAGTGGCTGATGGCGATCGAGTAGAGATTTATCGTCCATTAATTGCTGATCCGAAAGAAGTAAGAAAGCAGCGCGCAGCGAAAGCTAAAGCCTTAGCCACAGCTAAAGAGCAAAAAGTTAAAAGCAACTAGACAGCCAGTTAAGTGCCTTGCGAACAAGGCACTGAGTTTGCTTTGAAGTAAGTAACTTAGTGACCAATTTTACCGGGTTCAGGTACCGGCACTATTTCAATGGCGTCAATTTCTTGCTGTAACTCTTCAAGTAGTGAGCCAGGTGCTGCAGGTGTTTCTGGTTTAGATTCCTGCTGCTCTAATTGTTCACGGCTAATAATTGGCAGCTCATTACTGTTGTCCTGAGCGCCCGCTTCTGGCAGCGTAGTGGCAGGCGTCTCAGCGATATTAGGTTGTCCTTGGAGGATTTCCTCATCACGGCTGAGGCCTGGCTTAAAGTCTCCGGCGAGGGCAATAAGTTGGCCTTGTTGGTTAAACAGCAAACTAATGCGCTCTTGCTGGCGAGTATGTCCGCCTGGTTTTAAACTGTAGATATAATCCCAACGGTTCGGATTAAAAGTGTCTTGTACCAATGGATTACCCATAACATAGCGCACTTGATTGGTGCTCATGCCCGGACGTAACTGATCAATCATATCTTGAGTAATAACGTTACCCTGCTGCACATCAATTTTATAGACGCCAGGAAACGAGCATCCTGCTAAAGTAAGGAAGCTAGTAAGGGTGAGAGTACTCAACAAGCGTTTGGTGTTTTGCATCGGAGACGGACTTCCATTATCTTGGTTGGGTAATTAAAACAATGATCATACCTGCATTGTGCCACACTGCGAAGCAGCATGAGAGAGAAAAGAACTATGGCTGAGAATATTGAGTTACGAAAAGCGGGTTTAAAGGTAACTTTGCCGCGGGTAAAAATTATGCAAATCCTAGACGCTTCTGAGCAACGTCATATGAGCGCAGAAGATGTTTATAAAGCCTTAATCGATGCCGATGAGGATGTTGGGCTGGCGACGGTGTACCGGGTCCTTACTCAGTTTGAGGCAGCCGGCTTGGTGATTCGCCATAATTTTGATGGTGGACATGCGGTATTTGAGTTAGATGATGGCGAGCACCACGATCATATTGTGTGTGTGGACTCGGGCGAGGTGTTTGAGTTTTTTGATGAAGAAATTGAGCGCCGGCAGCATAAAATAGTAGAAGAAATGGGTTATGAGTTGGTTGATCATAACTTGGTACTTTATGTGAAAAAAGCCGAACCTAAATAGTGAAGTCGTTGTAATAAAAAACGCCCTGTTGGGCGTTTTTTATTGGCTTAGTAAAATTGGGTTATATCGCTTCCAGTTCTTCTAAGCTAAAAGGCAGAGGTGGCTTGGGCCAACTAAGCGCCAGCTGCTGAAAGGTACGCTGTAATAAATAGGCTAGCAGTAAGTTACGTAGCCATTTATGGTCCGAGGGCAATATATGCCAAGGATGCGATTCGGTACTGCTCTGCGCAATTACCCGCTGCCAGTTGTGCTGAATGCTGTGAAAGTGGCGATGGCCTGCTAAGTCTGCAATGGATACTTTCCAATGTTTTTCTGGGTTTATCAGGCGCTGGGCTAAGCGCTGTTTTTGCTCAGCCTTAGAAATATGCAAATACACCTTAATTAGCTTAATCTGCTGACGCTCTAATTGTTGCTCAAAGGCCAGCAATTCATTTAGCCGTGCATTGGCCTGTTCTGGATTGATGTAACCATCGGCTAAATCGCTGACTACACCTTCATAAGGTGTGCGATTAAATACTGATAAGTAGCCAGGACGCGGTAAGGCCGCCCGGTAGCGACTCAGAAAATATTGCTGTTGCTGCGCTGCAGTGGGCTTTTGAAAGTCGCTGACGATCACTCCTTGAGGGTTTAGTCCACGCAATAAATTACGAATAGCACCGTCTTTGCCAGAGCAGTCAGCACCTTGTAACCACAGCACAATGGCGGGTTTTTTATTGGCCCACAACAGTTGTTGCTGACGATCAAACCCTTCGCGTATCCAGCTACTGAGTTGATCGGCTTCATCGCGCTCAAAACCAAAGGTTTGATCAGGCTGGCTGGCCAGTCCATTAGCCGGAGTGATTAACTGTTGTGCATATAGATCGTCAAGTCGCTGCATAGAAAATTACTTACGAATGAGTTGATTTTTAAGTTGAGTAGGAAGTTGGCGAATAATGAGCACATCTTGCTCGGCATCATAATCAATTTTTGAGCCTAGTAGATGGGACTCAAAACTGATGGATAATCCTTCAGCGCGTCCAGTAAAGCGGCGAAACTGATTAATGGTACGCTTATCTGCTGGAATTTCAGGGGCTAAGCCATAGTCTTTATGTCGAATATAATCGTAAAACGCTTGTGGATTTTCCTCGTCTAGCACTTCAGACAGATCGTGCAGTGCTACCGGTTGGCCGCGACGTACTTGCTCATTGGTGTAGGTAACGAGGGCGTCGGTTTTTTGTTTGGTTTGTTCATCGGCTAAGTCTTCGCTTTCAACATAATCGCTAAAGGCTTTAAGCAGAGTACGTGTTTCATTGGGCGCGCTGACACCTTCAATGGCATCGAGAAAAGTCAGAAAAAAGTCAGCTACTTTTTTTGAGCTACGGCCTTTAACCAAAGATAAATACTGCTTGGATTGAGGGTTGTTTTTCCATTCACTGAGATTAATTCGCGCGGCCAGTTGTATCTGGGCTAGATCTAGATGGCTGACGCTGTTCAATTCTAAACGCTCAGAAATAGCATAGGTTTCGCTATGGGGCAGCAGCGCCAGCAATAGATAATCGGTCATACCTTGCTGATAATTAAAAAAGATCAGGTGCCCACCGCTGCTCATTTCAACGCTGTCGAGCTGCAACTTAAAAAACTCAGTAGCTTGGGTGGTAAAGGCAACAAAACCACTTTTTTCCGCCAGAAACTCTTCTAGTGCCTGTTGAAATGACCAGCTATTTTCAGAGTCGGGGTCAAAATGCCCCCAGACTTTGCTGGGCTTAGCATTGTAGTGTTGGATTAAATCCAGTAACAGGTTTTCCAAAGACTCATCAATTGGCAGCTCTTCCATGCGGGGATGTAAGCGTGCAGTAGCCTCGGTGGGCTTTTTATCAACGAGATGAACAATACAATGATTAATCGGCATGGGATTTCCAAATCAGTCAGATGTAACGGTTAGGCAAAAATTTTGCGTTGTAACTGAGCAAGTGCTGCTACAGTACGCTGGCGTGTATTGAGTTAAAAGCTAAGGTGTAGTTACTGGTGAGAGCAGCGTTCGACCACGGGTCAGGTCGGTTAGTTGCTGTTTGAGTGCGGCTATTTGATTAGCTTCTAAGGCGATGGTTAAGTGGGCACCTTCGGCATCAAACTGCTCGTGCTCAATAATGCCTCGTGCTTCATTGATGTACAGTTGAGCTAAGGCTAGTTCAGCAAAGGCAACGTGGCATTCTAGCGTAATTCGTTGAATGAGCTGGACTTTACTCGCCATTTGCAAGCATTTAGCTGCACCACCACCATAGGCGCGGGCTAAACCACCGGTACCTAGCTGAATGCCGCCATACCAGCGGATCACTAACACGGCCACCTGATCACAGTGTTGCCCTTCAATGGCAGCCAAAATAGGGCGGCCAGCAGTCCCGCCTGGTTCTCCATCATCGCTGAAACGGTATTGCTGTTGGCCAAAACGCCAAGCCCAGCAATTATGGCTAGCACTGAGATCGCTGTGCTGGCTAATTAACTCAGTGGCATGGGCTGGGCTATCAATTGGCCAGGCGAGCGTTAAAAAACGACTCTTTTTGATCTCTTCTTCAAAACTATGGGCTTCGCTGAGGGTGTAACGCATTGAGACTGGGAGGCTCCGTGATAGGTTAAAAAAGCAAGAGGGTAAACTTAGTAGTAGCCTTCAAGATTATTGGGAGATCTTGAAGGCAGAGTAATTATGGGTGGTTATGTTGAACGGCATCAGCTGCTAATTGATCCATATCTTGGTTGATGCGCTGGCTTTGCTCAAGGTCACCATTTATCTCAGCTTTATAGGCCTGTAAGCGGCGAATTACATAACGTACATGCAAGTGCAGCTCATACAGTTCGTTGGAGTAGGAGAGGGGCACCTCAACTTTGGATAGTTCTTCTTGCAAGCTTTCGAGCTTTTCAATTTCCTCATCGACTCGCTCGGGCAGCGTATGGTTTAAGAAACGTTTATCTACCTCGCGCAGGTATTTATACCAGCGATAAATGCGTGCACGGATACGCCAGCGATAAATGGGTCCTGCTACTTTAAATAAGGGGAAGAGCACCACAAGCAAGGGAATGACCAAGATAATATAGCGATCAGCCAAGGACGCAATAATAAAAGGCACATAGCGCTGTAACAGGGGTAAACCATTTTTATGGTAATACGCAGCTTCATCGAGCAAAGGAAAGCTTTCCGGTGCGGCTTGAGGAAAGTCATTGGCACTATCAATCAAACTGGTTTGCTTAGTGATTTGCTTAGTGGCTTCTAAAAAAAGTGGAGTTAAAGCAGGGTGAAAGTCTTCGTTCACAGCCAGTACCGCCGATGGCGCGAGGGTAGTCAGGTCTTTGGAGGGGGTGTCATTGCCCAGATTAAGCAAGCCCTCGCCAATAGGAATGGCACGAATAAATGGCAGGCGCGCCTGATAAGCTGCAGAGCGGCCAAAATTCATTAGGTCTAATTCTGGATTAGCGGCTAATTGCTGAATCAAGGGTTGTTCGGCAGGGCCAATAAAAAACGCGGCATCTAGTTCGCCTTTGACTAAAGCTTCTGCAGCTCGTGTACCGCTTTGAGTGGTCCACTGCTCGGGCAGATTGGTTAGCTCAATGTCATTCGCTTCCAGTAATGGGCCAACAATCATTCGGGTACCACCGGTACTGGAGCCAATGGCTAGGCGATAGTTTTTCAGATCGAGCAAGGTGTCTACTGCTAAGTCGCGGCGGGTAAATAGCCAAACGGGCTCTAAAAAGGCAGCGCCTAAGCTGTGCAGTTTTTTACGTTGCTTGTCTGATAGCTCGTTCTCTTGTCCACTTTGGATTAGGGCAATTTGTACGCCTTCGTTACTGTCTAATAAGCGGCGAGTATTCTCTCGTGAGCCAGTACTATTAACAAGATGCAAGGTGAAGCCATCTTTGGCCAGTTCTTGTTTAAGTTTTTGGGCAAATAGATCATAACCACCACCTGCTCCACCCGTACTCATGGTGGCATGCATCGGTGGAGGTGGGGCTACAAAGTAAAATAATGCTGCAACTAGGCCGCCTAAAATAGGCACCAGCCACAGGTTAGCGCGCAGCATAATCCATAGGTCTTGTAAAAAACGAGGCATGACTCATCCTAAAATTAAGGTAACTAAGAGAATGGCAAGCATAAGCGAAGTAGGATAAAGGTTTCAAAGCCCATGCAGGAAAACTCGCCTAGGCTTCAGGTGCTAAGGGAGAGAAAGGTGCGCTCAGACAGGTAAACTTTGTTACTATGAGCACCTATTTAATGAGGAGGCACCCATGGCCACAAATCGTTCTCGCCGTTTACGTAAAAAGCTTTGTGTGGATGAGTTCCAAGAAGCAGGTTTTGAAGTTCAGATTAACTACCCTGAAAGTGCTGATGACACAGCGGTTGCTGAGTTCTTTGCTGAATTTATTGTTGATGTAATTGAAGCTAATGAGATGGCGTTCATCGGTGGTGAGGATTACGGCATTGTTTGCTTAGCACGTCGTGGTTCAGTTACTGAAGAGCAGCGCAACCTTGTTGAGCAATGGCTTAAAGGTCGCTCGGAAGTTGCCAGCGTTGAAGTTGGGCCATTAGTTGATGCATGGTATCCCGATACCCCACTGGCTCAGGCTTAAGTGATGCTAAAACCCGCTTATTGCGGGTTTTTTATGCGCGTCAGATTAGGTAAGTTCCTGTATTGATTGGCGTTGAGGTCTCTATGCGAAGCAACAGGTATCCTAGAGCAAAAGTTTTTTTCGGTTTCTTATTTGCACCGTTAGTGGGTGCAGGTTTGCTGGCCATTACGTTTATTATGTCGACGCTAGTGCAAGGCGATAGCACTTTTCGGATTGGAGAAGCAGTGGGCTTTCTGCTCCTTTTTTTAGTCGCAGGCTGGATACTATTTGCTGTGCCTGCCTTGGGTTTGGCGGTGCTGGCGCTACGACTTGAAGTGACTCGAGGTCGGGCCGATCAATTAAAAATGGCACTACTAGGTGGCCTTCTTGCTGCGGTCTGGACAGCATTAGCCAGCTTTACTAATGCTGGACTGGTTCTGCTCTGTGCAGTGCTGGCCGCTATTTCTGCATGGTGTGTTAGTCGTTGGCTGTTGCCAACACCCTTGGCTCAGAGCATTCAGGCTGACTTGGAGCCGCGACCCTTAATTTCACGATAGATCGAGGAAGTTGATATGGCATTTCCTGCAGCGTTTTCTGTTTTGGATTTGGCTTCAGTTAAAGATACCGATCAAGGCCCTGCCGAAGCAATGCATCGCTCATTAGCCTTGGCGCAGCATGTGGAGCAGCTAGGTTTTACCCGGTTTTGGGTGGCTGAGCACCATAACATGGATGCCATTGTCAGCTCAGCAACTGCTGTCTTAATCAGTTACTTAGCAGGTGGTACCCAGCGTATTCGGGTGGGAGCGGGCGGTATTATGCTGCCTAACCATGCGCCGTTAGTGATTGCTGAGCAATTTGGTACTTTGGAAGCGTTGTATCCTGGGCGGATTGATTTGGGTTTAGGCCGTGCACCGGGCACTGATCCGTTGACCGCGAGCGCCTTACGACGGTCACGTACTGGAGATGTGGATGAGTTTCCTGAAGAAGTGGCCGAGCTGCAGTACTTTTTGGGGCCAAAGCAACCGAATCAAAAAATTATTGCAATGCCTGGAGTAAATAGCCAAGTGCCATTATGGTTGCTAGGTTCTAGTTTGTTTAGTGCGCAATTAGCCGCCAGCATGGGCTTACCCTATGCTTTTGCCTCGCATTTTGCACCACGCTTTATGCAGCAAGCCATTACTTTGTATCGCCAGCAGTTTCAACCTTCGGCAGTTTTAGACGAGCCGTATGTGATGCTAGGAGTTCCTCTGATTGCTGCAGAAACCGATGCGCAGGCAGATTTTTTAGCCACCACCACTTATCAACGGATTCTCGCTTTATTGCGTGGTCAGAGTATGCAACTCAAACCACCAGTTGCCAGTATGGAAGGGTTATGGTTACCCCATGAACAGGCTACAGTCGGTGATTTTTTAGGTATGGCGGTCAAAGGTGGGCCAGATACCTTAAAGTTTCGTTTGCAGCAATTGATTGATAACACGCAGGCTGATGAGCTGATTTTTACCTGTGATTTATATGAACACCAAGATCGTCTAAACGCCTTTAGTATTTTATCTAGTTTGTACACGTAATAAGCCTAAGTGGCTCTCTAGAATTGGCTAGATGGCTGAGCAAAAATGCTTTGTCATCTGGCCATTTTTGTTTTACTTTCTGCATTTTTCCACAGCTAACCATTTGTTTTACTGTGAGCTGTGCTACTTGAGTATTAAACTCTTACTACTTGAGTGTGCTGGATCTTGCGTGGCGACTCGAAGCGTTTTTCAATTCATCCCAATGGATGCAGTAAACCCTCGAGCAGCAGGCATTTATGCTGCCTAAGTCGTGCAACACAATAATAAGAGAGAGCCACTATGCAAGTATTCACTTCGGGAATAAAACAACGAGCGCGGCAGTTGAGTTTAACTGCATTAGGTGTGGCTTTATTGCCACTAACTACTGCGGTACAGGCCGCTGATGTGGATGCGGGGGATTATGTGCCCGCTCCGGTTGGGACTAATCTGGGCATTTTGTATTATCAACACGCTGAACGTAACGCTCTGTACAGCGATGGCCATAAAGCACCGGTCAAAGCCGGTTTAAATTCGGATATTGGTATTTTGCGGATGGTGCACTACATGGACATCGGTGGTTTTACCGTTGATCCACAGTTTTTATTGCCGTTTGGCAAGCTTAAAGCAAAGCGTGATCTATCCGATTTAGGCAGCGATAGCGGCATTGGCGATCTGATTTTGGCGGCAACGGTATGGCTAGTAAATGAGCCTGAGCAGCGTCGTTATTTTGGGCTAACCCCTTATTTATACGCTCCGACCGGCAGCTATGATCACAAAGATGCGATCAATCTAGGAGAGAATCGCTGGAAAATGACCTTGCAGGGCGGTTATGTGCAAGGTTTAACCGATAAGTTGTGGCTTGAGCTAATTGGTGATGTGACTTTTTTTAATAAAAATGATGAGTTTGGTCCAAATAAACAAACCTTAAAGCAAGAAAAAATGTATCAGGGACAGGCATTTGTGCGCTACCAGTTGAATGATAAATGGGATCTACGAGCTGGCGTGTCAAGGCTGTGGGGTGGTGAAACTAAGGTGGATGGTCAATGGCAAAAAGATAAGCCTAACACCAGCAAATACACCCTAGGCAGTGCTTATTCTTTTGATCCGACCACGCAATTAATCGTGAGCTATGGGCGTGATTTGTCTGTGGATAATGGTTTTAAAGAAAATAACCGGCTGAACTTGCGTCTCTTAAAAGCGTTTTAAGAAAATATGCTGTTATCCCTCGCCAAAAATAACAATAAATAGTTTAAGGAATTCATTATGTCGCATTATTTGCAGCAGCTTGCCTTAAGTTCAGCCTTGGCCTTGATGCCTTGGAGTTTATCTTATGCAGCGCCTGTCAATCAGCAGGCGATTCTCGATACAGTCACTGAGGGTGCCGAGTGGCTTAGCCATGGACGTACCTACGCTGAGCAGCGTTTTAGTCCGCTAACTGAAATTACCGATAAAAATGCTGACCAGTTGAATTTGGCTTGGTCGATCGACTTAGCCAATAATCGTGGACTGGAATCGACCCCGTTATTCCATGAAGGCGTGCTCTATGCCACTTTATCGTGGAGCCGTGCAATTGCGGTAGATGCAAAAACAGGAAAAATTCTTTGGACCTTTGATCCACAACTTGATCGCGGTGATGCACGCTATGCCTGTTGCGATGTGGTCAACCGTGGTGTGGCGTTATGGGAAGGCAAAGTGTTTATGGGCACGCTAGATGGCCGCTTAATCGCTTTAGATGCCAAAACCGGTGAGCAGCTTTGGAGTGAGCAGACCACTGATCCTGCACAGCCTTACAGTATTACTGGTGCGCCACGAGTAGTGAAAGGTAAGGTGATTATTGGTAACGGGGGCTCGGAGTATGGTGTGCGTGGTTATTTTTCCGCCTATGATGCACAAACTGGAAAAATGGACTGGCGCTTTTATACTGTGCCGGGAGATCCAAGCCAGCCTTATGAGCATCCAGAATTAGAGGCTGCGGCTAAAACCTGGAGTGGGGATAGCTACTGGAAACTCGGTGGGGGTGGTACGGCGTGGGATAGCATGGCCTATGATCCTGAGCTAGATCTGTTATATGTCGGCACGGGTAACGCAGCACCTTGGAACCGAGAGGTGCGCAGCCCAGAGGGTGGCGATAACCTCTATGTCTCGTCGATTTTGGCCATTAAGCCCGATACTGGACGCCTTGCTTGGCATTATCAAGTGACACCTGGAGATTCATGGGACTTCACAGCGACCCAACAAATTACCTTGGCTGAGTTAGAGCTAGAAGGAAAAATGCGTAAGGTGCTGATGCAAGCTCCGAAAAATGGCTTCTTCTATGTCATTGATCGCGAAACCGGCGAGCTACTTTCTGCTGAGAAATTTGGCAAGGTAACCTGGGCTGAGCGGATTGATTTAGCTACTGGACGGCCAGTCGAGACAGATAATGCACGCTATAAAGATGAGCCGATTGTCATGTGGCCTAGTCCATTCGGGGCGCACAACTGGCATCCAATGTCCTATAACCCGAATACCGGATTGGTCTACATTCCCTATCAAGAAGTACCGGGTGTATATCGTAATGAAGGTAAGCAGTTTGAGCCGATTAAAGCCTTTAATACTGGATCAGCGTTTGGTGATGCTACTGAAGTACCAGCCGAAGTGGTTAGTGGTGCGTTAGTGGCTTGGGATCCGGTCAAGCAACAGCAAGCGTGGCGAGTTAATTACGATAACTATTGGAATGGCGGCACCTTAACTACCGCAGGTAACCTGGTGTTTCAGGGGACAGCAGATGGTTATATGAAAGCTTACTCGGCTGATAAAGGTAAAGAGTTATGGTCATTTGATGCGCAAACTGGAGTAATTGCAGGCCCTATTACCTATCAGTTTGAAGGCGAGCAATATGTGGCGGTAATGGCTGGCTGGGGAGGTGTTGCGCCTTTAGTTGGCGGTGATGCAGCATTAAAACCGGGGGTGAAAAACATCAGTCGGCTATTGGTGTTTAAGCTCAATGGCGAAGCTCGTTTGCCTAAACCAGTAATGACTAGCCTGCCGCCCACTGGTCGGGATCAGGTAACGGTGACTGCTAATGAGGCAGAGTTAGCTGAGGGGCAGCGTTTATTTGGCGCCTATTGCATGATTTGTCATGGTGTAGGAGCAGTCAGTGGTGGTGTCATTCCAGACTTACGCAAAACCACCGAAGCACGCCGAGAAGTGTTTGAGCAGATTGTGCTAGACGGTATCTTAGCGCCAGTGGGCATGCCAAGCTTTAAAGACAGTTTGGATACGCAGCAAGTTACTTTGATCAAGGAGTACATTAAGTCTCGCGAACAAGCGATGGAAGCCAAGCAGTAACACTGTTAAGCGTGGTTAATGTAATCGGCCCACCGTCACTGTGGGCCGATTTTTATTGCCTTGAAATTAGCTTAAAGCTGAGGGGGTTAGGCAAAAGCTGTTAGGGTAAAGGTGGGAATACGCGCATCCTGTAACAAGCGTGAGCCATTCAGTTCGGGCAAATCGACAATCGCTGCCACTTCATAGATATTAGCGCCCATTTGTCGGATTAAGCGCGCAGCGGCTAAAAAGGTTCCACCACTGGCGATAATATCATCCATCAATAACACTTTATGCTCGGCATTTAGGCAGCCAGCCTCTACTTCGAGTACCGATTGCTCGTATTCGGTGTCATAGGCTTCGGTTAATACTTTTGCTGGTAACTTGCCTTGTTTGCGAAACAGGATCAGTGGTTTATTTAACGCATAAGCTACGGCTGATGCCAGCACAAAGCCACGGGCCTCAATAGCGCCGATATGGGTAAAATCACTGTCGATATAGCGTTGCACAAAACTGTCAACCACCATGCGAAAGGCTTTAGGTGACTGAAACACCGGAGTAATATCGCGAAACACCACACCCGCTTTCGGAAAGTCATTAATCGGGGTAATCAGCGATTTAATGGCAAACTCATCAAAAATCATAAACAACTCCATGGCAAGACAGATGATAGCCGCTAATACTAGCAGCAAGCGCAGAGTAGCAAGGACGCAGCGCCTTTAAACTCAGACCTTTGGCGGGAAGCAATTAGCATCATGCCGAGCAATCACTGGTGAGGACTTGAGATACATCAAGGCACTGCCGAGGAGACAGTGCTTTTTGATTGATTATTGCAGTAAATACTGTTTAGTAAAATAAGCTGTAGAGCAAGACGGCAATTGCAAGTACGGGTAATGGAATGAGTACGCTCACTAAAAATACGGCAGGATAGGCCCGCTGATGGGTTTCTTTACAAATAGCTCGAATAGTTGTGACCACATAGCCATTATGCGGGAGTGAATCTAAGCCACCTGAGGCAATGGCTGAAATGCGATGCATGGCTCCATTATCTAGCCCCATAGATTGGTAAATAGGTGCCAGAATAGGTAAGGCAATGCCTAAGCCACCGGAAGCAGACCCTGTAATTCCTGCAATCACGGTTACAGCTACGGCTAATCCTGCATACTCAAGTCCGGGCATATTGGTCAGCACTGCCACAATATTGCCAAAGGCGGGAGATTGAGCGGCTACTGCGCCAAAACCGACTACGGCGCAAGTATTAGCAATCGCGATTAATGCATTTTCAGATCCTGTACTGATCATTTTACCCGGTGAATTTATTGTTTTTATAAACAATAAATAGCCAATGGTTAGGCTGGCAATCATTGCGACCAGTAATGCTTCGATTACTGGAATATAGTGGCTTAACAAATTAAAACCACCTACTAGAATAATTAGCGGAGTTATTGCACTGATAAACGATACAGCAGATTCTTTACTAACGGCTGCTTCACCGTAATCAGCAGGAAGATCAAAGTTTTCTCCCTTGGCTGTGGCACGATTAGCCATCCACTTGAGTGCATAGCCGCCTGATACCATGATTAGTAAACCCATCAGGACACCGATCATCCCGCCCGCAGTTGCTGTGGTGCCAAAATAGGTGGTAGGAATGAGGTTTTGAATTTCAGGTGAGCCAGGCGACACCATAGTGAATGAAATTGAGCCAAAGATGATAGCAGCAGGAATAAAGCGGTGAGCGATATTGGCGCTGCGAAACAATTCAAATGCAATAGGGTAAAGGGTAAAACCCACTACAAATACACTCACACCACCATAGGTTAAAATAGCGCCTGCACCTACTACCGCCATGATAGCGCGCTTGGCGCCTAATACCTGTTTGGATTTGTTAGCAATGGCAAGAGCTGCACCGCTGTCATCCATTAAACGACCAAAAATGGCTCCCAGTAAAATGGCAGGAAACCAAGTGGTAAAAAATCCAGTGAAACCTTTCATGTAGTAATCGAGCATGGCAATACTTAGATCCATACCGCTAGTGAGGGCTACGAGTATCGCGCAAACGATTGCTGAGAAAATAATGCCAATTCCGCGCATTGTCATAAATACCAGCAAGGCTAGGCCTGCCAGTAGGCCAAGATAGCTTATAGTCAGCATAAGATGACTCCTATTATTAATACTTATTATTAGGAACGAGCGCAGACAGCAAAGCGCTTGATAGTCTTGAGTCTAGAAAGCAAATCTTAGGTGTTACAAGGAGGATAGCTGCAGAGTCCTTGTGCAGATCTGCAGCACAGAAAAGTGTGAGTGGCTGGTGTTGCCTAATACCGTGAGGAAGAGCTTACTTTTAGTGAGGGGAACAAAGTGCTGTTTGGTTCAAGCATTCGACTAATGTCGGAGCATATAAGCTATAGCGGTATTATATTTCATTCTCTCTGGTGTCTTTATTGGGGGGTGGCTGAGCGGTTTTGCACTAAAATCCAAGGCGAGAGCACAATAGCCCAGAGTGTTTGATTGTTGCTTTGATAGTTCAGGGCTTCTTCGTCAGTCAGGCGGTACAGCTTCTTTTGTTGCATTAGAGCACTGACTTGTTTTTTATTATCGTCCGCAATGCTTTCTGCTACGGCCACCAAATCTAGTGTAGGGTCAACACTAAAGAGCACGCCTTGGGCAAAAAACTTTTCTAATTCTTGCCAGCTAATTTGCGCAGTTTCACCGAGAATTTGTGCATATAAAGTCGAAACGTCTTGTGTCATGATCAGGGCTCTAAAAAATCGCTATCATACCGTGAAATAAAAAATCGCCCAACTAAAGGAGAACACAATGGCTGAGCCTAAGCTAAGTATTGGTTTTGCAGGTATTGGCTTAATGGGGCTGCCGATGACGCAGCGGTTGTTGCAGGCAGGTTATGCTGTTCAGGTGTGGAATCGCAGCCCAGAGAAGCTAGCACCTTTGTTGGCCTTAGGTGCCACTGCCGCTAATCACAGCCACGAGTTATTACACAATGAGGTGGTGTGTTTGTGCTTAGCCGATACAGAGGCGGTTAAGCAAGTGGTTTATGGCGAGCAGGGTCTATTGAGCGCAAGTCAGCGGGATAAAATTATTATTGATTTTTCTAGTGTCAAACCTGACTTTACTCAACAGGTCAGTCAAGAACTGTTCACCAAAGCAGGGCATCGTTGGTTGGATATTCCGGTTTCTGGTGGTGTGCAGGGCGCGGTAAATGGCAGCTTGGTGATGATGGCAGGCGGTGATCAAGCTGCACTTGAGCAGGTTCGGCCACTATTGGCGCATTTATCATCTCGGGTCAGTTATATGGGGCCTTCGGGCGCTGGGCAAACCACTAAAATCTGCAATCAAATGCTAGTCGCCTCGAATGCCTTAGTGATTGCTGAAGTAGTGGCGTTGGCTAGTAAAGCAGGGGTGGATAGTATGCAACTTGCCAGTGCGTTAGCCGGTGGTTTTGCCGATAGCAAGCCGTTACAGATTTTGGCGCCACAAATGGCTAGCCGTAGCTTTGAACCGATTAAATGGCATGTGCGGACCCTGTTAAAAGATTTGGATATGGCTACTGAACTGGCAAAAAGCCTACAAACAGCCGTACCTATGAGTGGCTCAGCGGCTGAGTTAATGCGTTTGCACGCCAGCAATGGTTACGCCGATCAAGATCCCGCTACGTTAATTGAGCAGTACCTAAAGGAAGCCGCATGCAATTAGTTGCTAATTTATCGTTATTATTTACTGAGTTACCCCTGCTGGCACGGTTACAAGCGGCTAAAGCCGCAGGCTTTGACGCAGTAGAAATTCAGTTTCCCTATGAAGTACCTGCTTTGCAGCTTAAACAAGAATTGCAGCGCTGTGATTTAACTTTAGCGCTGATTAATTTGCCGGCAGGTGATTTGATGCAGGGAGGGCTTGGCTTGGCGTGTCGAGTAGAGCAACAAGCCGCCTTTAGACAGGCCCTTGATCAAGCAGTTAGTTATGCGCTTGTGGTACAGCCGAAAATGGTTAATGTCTTGGCTGGGCGTATTGTCAGTGAAGAGGAGCGTGCCATCGCGACGCAGCACTTAGTGACGAATCTACAGCGTGCAATTAATGCGTTTCAACCGTTACAGATTAAGGTGCTGTGTGAAGCGATTAATCCCCTTGATATGCCTAATTTCTTGATCAATACCCCAGAGCAGCTATTAGCAGTGATGCAAGCGGTAGAGAGTGAGTATTGTTTGGCACAATTAGATATTTACCATATGGCGCGCCAAGGGTTGGATCTAGTACAAAGTATTGAAAAACTGGCGGCGTATTTAGGCCATGTACAGTTTGCAGATTGTCCAGGTCGTGGTGAACCAGGCAGTGGCCAGTTGGATTTTACCCAAGTATTAACCACACTGAAGTCAGTAGGTTATCAAGGTTACTTAAGTGCGGAATATATACCGCAGCATGCGACCACGGACAGCTTGTTATGGAAATCAGTGTTTGAAAAGCAGCTAAAAGGATAAAGTTAGCAGCTAAAAGTTGCAAACTGGTAATAAGGTGTGCTATCTGCTATACTCTTTCACTTGCTTGGTGGTACTTCTCTTCGTTGTGGTCTCTTACTACAACAACGCTAAGCAGTAATATCCCCGCAGTCTTAGGCTGCCGATGGTTATGAGGTAGTGAAATGGATAGCAAGAAAATTAAAACAATATTTGCACAGGTAGTAACTGGCGTACAGATTGTTACAGGCACTTTTATTGATCAGTTAGCACGCACTCCGGCTGATGGTATCGACCAAGAACATCAGCTGTTAGTGGATGCGTGGAATCAAGTCACGACTCACGAGCGCAGCTAACCGTTAACGCTAGGCGTATTAATAGCGTATAAAAAATGCCCCGATTATAGTCGGGGCATTTTTTGTTTGGCTAGCTTAATAATAATGGGGTTAGTCGTTATTTAAGAAGCCAAAGATGCTTAATAAGCTGACGAACATGTTGTAGATCGAAACGAACAAGCTCACTGTTGCCATAATGTAGTTACGCTCGCCACCATGGATGATGTTGCTGGTTTCAAACAAAATAGCTGCGGAGGAGAACAGTACGAAGCCTGCACTGATTGCAATTTGCATTGCAGGTAACTGAAAGAAGAAGTAGTTACCAATGACTGCAGCCAACAGCACAAAAAAGCCGACCACTAAGAAGCCGCTTAAGAAGCTCATGTCTTTACGGGTGATCAGCACAAATGCGGATAAACCGGCAAATGCTACGGCTGTCATGGTGAAGGCCGATAAGACCACATCCGGTGAAACTTTTAGGTAGTAACCTACCAATGGGCCAATGGTAAAGCCCATAAAGCCGGTTAGAGCAAAGGCTGCCAGCAAACCCCAGCCAGAGTTTTGTAGCTTAGCGGTAAGAAAAAATAGGCCATAAAAGCCAATTAGGGTGCCAATAAAGCCAAGTCGCGGAATTCCCGCTTGTTGGGTGAAGAAAGCAACCAGCGCACTGAAGGCGAGGGTTAAAGCCAGCAAACCGTAAGTATTGCGTAGTACGGCACTGACTTCGGTGCGCTCAACATGAGCATCAACCATGTAATCCGAAGGTCCACGCATAGGTTATCTCCTTTTGTTAGACGTATAAGAGTGGATTGCACGCATCATAGCAAAGAAAAATGACAAATAGAGGAAAAACATTTGACAGAATTTTTCTAGGCTGTAGAATGTCGCGCTGTAACGGAGGAGTGGCCGAGCGGCTGAAGGCAACGGTCTTGAAAACCGTCGATGGGCAACTATCCGTGAGTTCGAATCTCACCTCCTCCGCCATATCAAATACTAAACCCCTGATTTTAAGGGGTTTTTTTATGCCTGTATCTTTTGGTATACACAACGGTAAGAGCATGTGTTTCTTATGCTGTTTGACTGATTAAGTTATTGCGGCATTAGGCTATGTTTGGCGTTTGGCCTGATATTTAGTTTCGGCGTAGCTATTCGCTAGCTCATATCAAAATGGATCTCTAGCTCAATAGTAAGGCTGCTGCATAGCGTTAGTGGCGCAGTCTTTGTATCTCTGGGGCAGGCCTAAACAGCGCTGATGCAAAGTGCAGCTACTTTCTCCTGTAACTCTTATTTCCACTAGGTGTAATGCAGTATACGCCGCCACGTGGGCCGGTGCAGAAGTTGCCAGTACCACAAGCACAGTTACTTGAGCCAGAATTAGCTTTGGCTGCGCTATAGGCGCGATTGATGGTGTTGGTGGTTGAATTGCTGCCTGTAAATACGGCAGAGCAGTTGCGCTTGGATCCGCTGATAGAGCCATCATTACAGACAAAAGTAGCGCCATTGCAGTGGCTGATTCCACCTTTAGCGCCCGAGCAAGGAAAGTTTGCGGCTATAGCTTGAGTAGTTATAGATAGTGTTAGCAGGCCAAATGCCTGAAAAATAAGCGCAGCTTAGGCATGCCTAGCTTCCTTGGGCTGAATAAACTGAGCGGCATTCTCATCTATTCCATTATGTTTTGCTACTCAGTTCATGCAAGTCAGTGCTGGCTTTGTTTACATTACTGTTGATACTGGCTTATCAGAATGAGTAAACATTAATTTTGGGGCATGAAATAGCCAGCAGCTTGATAAGCCTTAAGCATGGTGGGCTCATGGCAGACTAAAATGATGCGGTTAACATAGTTGGTTTGTGGAAGGTGGGTGGTTAGGCTGGTTAAGGCGACTTTGGCAACTAGATCTTTATTGAGGCCATGAATGCCAGTAGCCAGTGCCGGAATCGCCACTGAGTGCAGTTGCAGTTGGTCGGCAAGCCTTAAAATATTTTGGTAAGTTTGCGCCAAGAGTTGCTCGGGATTAGGTGCAAGCCAATTAGGAGTCACCGCGTGTAGTACATACTGGTAATCTAGGTTGCCAGCAGCAGTAGCGGAAACGCTAGAGACAGGGCGCTTGCCGAGAGAGTGGTAGAGTTGTAAGCATGCTTGGGTTAGATCAGGACCTGCTTTTTTATGGGTGAGATAACAGAGCCCGCTACCAGCTTGTAGTGTTTCATGGGCGGGGTTGACCATAGCATCTGCTGTGACGTTAAAAATATCGGCGACCACTAAATAAATTTGTTTCATGTTTACTCCAGTGAATAATTTCTCCTGTTAACGGTTTGAGCAGGTTGTAATACATCACTGAAGAGAGTTGTTTTAGGTTACAGAGTGTTTCTAAAGCTGCATCGGTTTAAAGAGGTTCGGCGTGAGGGCAGCAGGCACAAAAAAGCCGGCGAACGGGTTATCGTTCGCCAGCTAGCAAGGATAAACGCTGTGCTTTTACTTCAGCTGAGCAAAGGCTTTTTCAGCAGCGTCTAGGGTGATTTGCAGTTCGCGCTCGCCCATGGCGATGGAGGTAAAGCCAGCTTCAAAAGCGCTTGGCGCTAAGTACACACCGCCGTCAAGCATCAAGTGGAAGAACTTGCCGTACTTTTGTGCATCGCTAGTCATCACATCATCAAAGCAGGTGATTTCTTTACGCTCAGTGAAATACAGGCCAAACATGCCTGCACCGGCTTGGGTGGTAGTGAAGGGAACACCGGCTTGATCGGCCAGTTGCTGTAAGCCTGCTAGCAGTTTTTGGGTGTAATTCGTCAGCTCATCATAGAAACCTGGGCGCTGAATTAGCTCAAGTGTGGCTAAACCGGCGGCCATGGCTAATGGGTTACCGGATAAGGTGCCGGCCTGATACACAGGGCCTAAAGGCGCAATGTGATTCATAATTTCTTGCTTACCGCCGAAGCATCCCACAGGCATCCCGCCGCCAATCACTTTACCGAAGGTTGAAAGATCTGGAGTAACGCCGTAATAACCTTGGGCACCACCTAGGCTTACGCGAAAACCGGTCATTACTTCATCAATGATAAAGACCACGCCGTATTGATCGCACAGTTGCCGTAATCCCTGTAAAAAGCCTCCAGCAGGAGGCACGCAGTTCATGTTGCCAGCCACTGGCTCAACAATAATACAGGCCACTTCATTGCCAACTTCAGCTAAACATTTAGCCACTGCTTCTAAGTCGTTATAGGGTAGGGTGATGGTGTGTTGGGCAAAAGCAGCGGGTACGCCCGGTGAACTAGGTACCCCTAAGGTCAGGGCACCAGAGCCAGCTTTAACTAATAAGCTGTCGGAGTGGCCATGGTAGCAGCCTTCAAACTTAATAATACTGTCGCGACCTGTATAGCCACGGGCTAAGCGAATGGCGCTCATGGTGGCTTCGGTACCGGAGCTGACCATGCGCACCATGTCCATCGATGGCACCAGTTGGCAGACTAAATCAGCCATTTCAACTTCTAGTGCGGTTGGAGCACCGTAAGACAAACCGTGATCTAACTGCTTACGTACGGCCTCTAAGACATCCGGATGGCTATGACCTAAAATCATCGGCCCCCAGGAGCCGATGTAGTCAACGTATTGTTTATTGTCTTCATCGGTGACGTAGGCACCGCTGGCGTGCTTGATAAATAATGGCGTACCACCCACTCCTTTAAAGGCGCGAACCGGTGAGTTAACACCACCTGGGATATGTTTTTGAGCATCGGTAAATAGCTCTGCAGAGCGTGACATATAAAAACCTCTTAAGTCATCTGTGGGTTAGGCAAAAAGTTGGCAGAAGGCACGGGCACGTTGTTCTACTTCGCTGGCAGATGCAGCGGCAAAGAGTGCATGCACTACGGCTAAGGCATCAGCGCCTTGGCTAATTAACTGGCCGCCATTGTCTAAGTTTATCCCGCCAATGGCTACTAGAGGCAGGTTAAATTGTTGACGGGCGGTGGCGAGTAATTCGGAGGTAGCGGTAGGTGCTGCCGGCTTGGTGTGGGAGTTAAAAAAACGGCCAAAGGCGATATAGCTAACTTGCTGGGCAATTGCTTGCTTTGCTAAATCGAGGCTCGCGTGACAGGTGGCACCAATGATGGCCTCGGCACCTAATTGCTGGCGCGCTTGGGCTAAGTTGCCGTCTTCTTGCCCTAGGTGTACCCCCACGCCCAGTTGTGTGGCCAATGCCAAATCGTCATTAATTAATAGCTGAGCCCCATATTGGGCACATAACTGTTGAAGCGC
Organism: Thiopseudomonas alkaliphila; assembly: GCF_001267175.1. Taxonomy (NCBI): domain Bacteria; kingdom Pseudomonadati; phylum Pseudomonadota; class Gammaproteobacteria; order Pseudomonadales; family Pseudomonadaceae; genus Thiopseudomonas; species Thiopseudomonas alkaliphila. The sequence continues at coordinate 42,424 of NZ_CP012358.1, forward strand.
GCTGGCTTCATCTAAGCGACGTTGGGCGTCTTGGCTTTTATCGCGATACTGCAAAATGCGCATGCCTCCTTCTAAGGCGGCTTCACAGTAGGGTAGTAATCGGCCATCAGCTAACAGTTGGGTATCGGTAATTCCGTATAAGCCATGCATTAGTTACAGTAATCCAAGGGGAGTCGACGGGGGATATGCTGACCGCGGCCTGGGGCCTCGGCATCGCGCAGACAGCGCCAGGTGTAGTTCAAAGCTTGCTCTACGGCGTTGCTTAAATCTAAGCCACGCGCCAGCAGCGCGCTTAGGGCGCTGGCTAAGGTGCAGCCCGAACCATGATACTCGCCAGGTAAGCGAGCATTGACAAAGGTTTGCTGGGTGCCATCTTGATGATACAGGCGATTATGTACTTCTTGTTCGGTTCCATGCCCGCCCGTGATCAGTAAATGTTTACAGTGCTTAAGTAACACCGCGGCGCATTCATCGGCGCTACCTTCTGGCAGTTCGGCTAAAATTTGTGCTTCTGGCAGATTAGGCGTACATAGGGTCGCTAGTGGAAAAATCTGCTCCCGAATAGCGTAGCCCACATCATTGGGTCCTAAGGAACCGCCGCCACCGGCACGTAACACCGGATCACACACCAGCAAAGCCTCAGGCTGTGCTTGAATAATCTCAGCAACACACTCAACCATGGCTAAGGAGCCAAGCATTCCCAGTTTGATCGCCGCGATCGGCAGGTCTTGGCTGATTGCGGCAGCTTGGGCTTTAACCCAGGTTGGATCAAGGATCTGAAAATCACGGACATCAACGGTGTCTTGAATGGTTAGAGCAGTGACTGCCGGCGCAGCATGGCCACCATTGGCCATAATGGCTTCAATATCTGCCTGTAAACCAGCGCCGCCTACAGGGTCATGGCCAGATAAACACAGCACAATCGGACGATTAGGGCGTGAGGCAAAAGCAAAGGGGTTTAACATAGCAATACCAATCAAGCGAAGAATGGAAAGTTAATTACTGGGTGAAAATAGGCTGCCCAGCTAATTTAAGCAAGACCTCAGTGAGTGTTGACCAAGCATCGCCTGGGGCTTGGCCTTTGCCTTGTTCATCAATTTGTTGAGCGAGCAAAAACAGTGGAGCCAAATCCTTGGGGGTTAAACGCTTAAGGGCTTGGGCAAATAGGGTCTTACGCGGTGCGGGCCACACATGACGTAGTGCGGCATCTATTCCCAGTTGCTGAGCTTTTTGGCTGGCTTGAGCTAGTTGCCTAAGATCACGGGCTACGGCCCATAACAATAAGGGAATTTCGGTTCCTTCGTGGCGCAATCCATTAATGATTCGCACGGTCCGAGCAATATCGCCGGCCAGTGCAGCGTCAGTTAGGCTAAATACATCGTAGCGCGAGCTATCAGCAATCGCTGCTTGAATAACAGCTAAGGACAGGTGGGTTTCATCGGTTAATAGTTTGAGTTTTTCAATTTCTTGCACTGCGGCTAATAAGTTGCCTTCTACTCGGGTGACAATTAACTCCAGCGCGTCGAGATCAGCACTGAACCCTTGTTGGCTTAAACGCTGCTGAATCCAAGCCGACAAGCCATGGCGAGCAATCGGTTGGACCTGTAGCAGCGCGCAGTCTTGACTGTCGAGTAGTGCTTTGGCCCACTTGGTTTTTAAGGTGGCACTATCAAAGCGAGGGCTATTGATTAGCAGTACTGTATCGGCTGGAGGACGAGCCAGATACTCTTGTAAAGCTTTAGCGCCTTTATCGCCGGGTTTGCTGCTGCTCAAACGTAGTTCGATTAAACGCTTTTGGGCAAACAAGGATAAGCTGGCGCCGGCCTCATACAACAGCCCCCAGTCAAAGGAGCGATCAGCATTGAGCACTTGGCGCTCATCAAATCCTTGTTGGCGGCAAGTTGCGCGAATTTTATCGCAGGCTTCTTGGCAGAGCAGCAGCTCATCGCCACTGACCCAGTAAACTGGCAGTAGCTTTTGCTGTAGTTGTTGGCTGAGTTTATCGGTTTTAAGTTGCATACGTATAAGATACACGACATAGCCAAAAGGTATGCCGTGTATCTACACCCATCAAGGAATTTGAATGGGGGATTGTTGTGGTGCAGTCAGCTTGTCACGCACTTGTTTAGCACGGGCTTCCGCCTCGGCTGCTGCAGTGGCTTTACGCTCGGCCTCACGTTGCAGTTGATCTAGTCGCTCCGGAGTAATCATTTGCAGACGCATCGCCACTTGCTCGACTAACTCACGCTGCATTTCAGCACGCAGCATGCTGGCTTCTTGATTAGAGCCACCTAAGTTATTGGAGTCATAGGAGTAAGTACGCTCGACTTCTACTTGTTCTGTGAGTAGTAGCAGGTTGTTACGACCAAGAATCTCAAAGTCAGCTTGGGTGGTTAAAGTAATTTCAGCGCTACGGGTACCGGCAGTGTAGCTGGCGGTCCGTTGTGAACGTTGCTCACGACTGATGTGTAAAGTGTAGGGTGCGGCACTTGATACAGTGACCTTGTTCGCCTCTAAACGTTTACGTACCGCTTGCGCTAGATCGCCGTAAGCATCGCGGGCAGTGACGTTAATTTCTTGTAAGGCAAATTGAATAGCCCCAGTGCCACGTAAATGAAAACCGCAAGCGGTTAACAATAAACTTAAGCTAAGTAGAGCCAGTGTACGTTTTAACATAAGGATATCCTGTAAAGCTGCACCAGCGATTAGGCCAAGTGCAGCATGGGGCTAAGTTTAGTTGGCAACAATATTAACCAGTTTGCCTGGAACCACAATCACTTTACGGATGGTTTGCCCCTCGGTAAAGCGTTGGACGTTTTCGTTGGCACGTGCTTCGGCTTCTACTGCTTCACGCGAAGCGTCAGCGGCAACTTCAATTTGTCCGCGGAGCTTGCCGTTGACTTGCACCACTAACGTCAGGGTGTCTTGTACTAGAGCAGACTCATCGGCAACTGGCCATGGGGTATCAATCACATCGGTACTGTGACCTAGGTTCTTCCACAGCACATGGCACATATGGGGAATGATAGGCGCCAGCAACAACACAATGGCTTCTAAACCTTCTTGAATCAGCGCGCGATCTTGCTCAGTCGCAGTCGGGGCTTTTTCTAAGACATTCATCAGGCTCATGGTTTGTGCAATCGCGGTATTGAACTTGCGGAACTGCCCCACATCCTGGCTGGCATGTTTAATGGCGGCATGAGTAGCGCGGCGAATATCCTTTTGCGCATCGGTTAAATTCGCTAGCTCAAGGGCGGCTGGGATACCTTGGCTAACGTGTGCATGGGCTAAACGCCAAATACGACGTAAATAGCGACTTGCACCTTCAACTCCAGCGTCAGTCCATTCAAGGTTTTGCTCGGGGGGAGCGGCAAACATCATAAATAAACGACAGGTATCGGCACCGTACTGATCAATCATAAACTGTGGATCAACACCGTTATTTTTTGATTTAGACATTTTCTCGGTGCCGCCAATTACTACCGGCTCGCCATCGGCTAAAAGCTTGGCCGATACCGGCTTACCTTTGGCATCGTACTCCACCTCAACTTCGGTGGGGTTGTACCACACCCGAGCGCCGTTAGGTTGCAGACGATAGTAGGTTTCAGCAATCACCATGCCTTGGGTGAGCAAGTTAGCGAAGGGCTCATCACCTTTAACTAAACCTTCATCGCGCATCAGCTTATGGAAGAAGCGCGCATAGAGTAAGTGCAAAATTGCGTGCTCAATACCACCAATGTACTGATCGACAGGTAGCCAGTGATCAGCTGCATTTTTTTCAACTAAGCCTTGGTTGTACTGTGGGGAGGCGTAGCGCGCGTAGTACCAAGACGACTCGACAAAGGTGTCCATGGTATCGGTTTCACGACGTGCGTCGGCACCACAGGTTGGGCATTGGCACTGATAGAACTCAGGCATTTTGTTTAAAGGATTACCCGCGCCATCAGGAATCACATTTTCTGGCAATACCACCGGCAGCTGATCTTCTGGAACCGGCACATCACCGCAGCTTGGGCAGTGGATAATAGGGATCGGGCAGCCCCAGTAACGTTGACGGCTAATGCCCCAGTCGCGTAAACGGAACTGGGTTTTGCGCTCACCATGTTGTGTTTTCTCTAACTCAGCAACAATTGCATCGAAGGCTTCTTGGTAGTTGAGGCCATTGTATTGCTCGCTGTTAACGGTGACTAAGCCATCTTTTGCAGCATACCAGTCTTGCCATTGCTGGCTAGAGAAGGTGTTGTCGCCGTCTTTGGGCTGATACACCTGAATAATCGGTTGCTGGTACTTGTTAGCAAACTCAAAGTCGCGCTCATCGTGGGCAGGAACTGCCATTACTGCGCCTTCGCCATAGCCCCACAGCACGTAGTTGGCAACAAAGACCGGTAGTTTTTTGCCGTTGAGCGGATGAATAACATACTGGCCAGTGGCGAAGCCTTTTTTCTCCATAGTCGCCATATCGGCTTCTGCTACAGAGCCTGCTTTACACTCAGCAATAAAATCACTTAACTTCGGATTGTTTTCAGCGGCACGTTGAGCCAATGGGTGCTCGGCCGCTACTGCCACATAGGTTGCGCCCATTAACGTATCGGGACGAGTGGAGTAGACCTTAAGCTGACCTGCCATACCAATGCTGTCAACGTCGTAATCAAAGACGATATCAGCCCCAAAGCTCTTACCAATCCAGTTACGCTGCATGGTTTTTACTTGCTCTGGCCAGCCCGGCATATTATCTAGGCTTTCCAATAGCTCATCGGCATAGGCGGTGATTTTAAAGTAATACATCGGGATTTCGCGCTTTTCAACCAGCGCATCACTGCGCCAGCCGCGGCCATCGATTACTTGCTCATTAGCCAGTACCGTTTGGTCCACTGGGTCCCAGTTTACGGTGCCTTTTTTCTGATAGATGATGCCACGCTTATATAAGCGGGTGAACAGAAATTGCTCCCAATGATAGTAATCAGGCTTGCAGGTGGTAATTTCCCGCGACCAATCAATGGCCAAACCTAAGCGATTAAACTGCTCTTTCATGTAGGCCATGTTTTGGTAGGTCCACTCAGCGGGCGCTACTTTATTTTGAATCGCTGCGTTTTCAGCAGGCATTCCAAAAGCATCCCAGCCCATGGGTTGCAGGACATTTTTACCTAGCATCCGATGGTAACGGGCAATCACATCACCGATGGTGTAGTTGCGCACGTGGCCCATATGCAGGCGACCACTGGGATAAGGAAACATCGAGAGGCAGTAATAGGGCTCTTTGTTGCTATCTTCGGTGACTTCAAAGGATTTATTTTCTGCCCAATACTCTTGCGCAGAGGCTTCAACTTCAAGGGGTAAATACTGTTCTTGCATGGTTCTTTTTTCAAAAGTAGTTAAAAAAACGGTGGCCGCGCGGGCAATGCTTGGTATTTGCGTAATCTTGCAGTGAGCCAGAGGTTTCTACCACGAAGCACTGCTAAGCCTAATAAAGCCGCTTATATTTAAGCGAATGGGGAAAGAAGTTACGACAAATCGCGCGTATTAAAAATATTTGCTTAGCATACATGAGCCAGCCCTTTAAGGGGAAAAACTGGTTAAATGTTTTTCTGTAACAGAGTCACTCATGTTTGGCTTAGGTCGGCTATAGGCATAGGGATACAATAGTTGGCCGGCTAGTTCATTAAGCAGTTGCACATTGTGCCAAATAGCTTGGGCCTCAGGTAACCAGCCACCGAGCGGTCGTTGGTTGATCGGGGTTAAAAAGTTGGAAGGGGCACTAATCACCTGAAACCCTGCTTGTTCAAAACTCCAGCGTGAGCGCGGCATATGCCACGCTTGAGTCACTAGAACCACACGTGTTTTGTTCAGGGGTAGTAGGATTGCTGCAGAGTCAGTGGCATTTTCCCAGGTGGTACGGCTGCTGCCTTCAACCCACTCAGTCGGTACTGATAAATCTTGGGCCAAACTATCGGCCATAATCTGGGCTTCGCTCGGCTCGCGAGTGCCTAAGTGCAGTCCGCCAGAGGTCAAGATAGGCAGACCTGAGGCCTTAGCTAAACGTGCGGCGTACCGTAGGCGTTGCAAGGCATTGACCGAGGGCTGGTCGGTAAGGTCATAGGCTGGATCGGCAAATTCTCGACCTGCGCCTAATACCACAATAGCATCTGCCTGCTGTGCTAACTGGGCCCACTGGGCTTTCGGCAGTGCCGGTTCAGTTTCTAAATAGCGGGCTAAGTGTTCAGTCAGTACAGGGGTGCCGAGCAGATAAAAGCCTAGAAAGCTGATGCCTAAACTGAGGCTAGACAGTTTGGGCAGTCGCTGGCGCAGCAGTATTCCAAGCAGTAACAGCAGCAATAAACCGCCAGGTGGCAGCAGCAGTGATTTGATAACAAAGCGTAGCAGCATCGGTCGTCCTTGGAGTTCTTAAGGGAAAAGTTAAGTTACAGGTTTTTCATCAACTGGCGCACTAAAAAGCGATTAGGATGACAGGCTTGAGCCAGATTGTGGCTGACTGGTAAGGCTTCTTGGGTAATCCAAGCGGCCAGTAGCTCACCGGCTAGTGGGGCACTAATTAAGCCGCGCGAACCATGGCCTAAATTCACAAACAAGCCCGTTTGCCAAGTGCAGGGTGCATTAAGTGTGCGCTTCGCATTTTTTCGGAGGGCCGCATAATCGGTTAAAAAAGCCTCGGGCTCTGCCACAGGGCCAATCAGGGGTAAATAATCAGGGGTGGTGCAGCGAAATGCAGCATGCCCACTGAGCTCGGTGCTGGCTAAGCTGGCGGCTAAATCTGGATTAATCGCAGCCACATGCTGCAGGTTTTGCTGTTGCTCACTTGAGGTTAATTGGCTGTGGTGTTGCTGAAAATCGAAGCTAGCGCCACAGGTATGTAGCCCTAAATAGGGCGGAGCAATATAACCTTCGGCGCAGACTACCGTTTGCAATTGCCTTGACTGAGCAGAAGGGCGCAGCGTGGTGGTTTGCCCGCGAATCGGCTTGAGCGGTAAATGTGCCGTTTGGGCGAAATGCTGCGCCTGATGGGCATTGGCGATAATTAACACCGGGGCCTGTGCCAATAGGTGCTGCTGAGCATACAGCTGCCATTGCTGCTGATGATACTTAAGGCTATCTACGCTTTGCCCTAAGTGCAGTTGAATATTGGGGTGCGTAAGCAGCGCCTGACACAATGCGCGCGGACTGACCCAGCCAGATTCCGGATAAAATAATGCAGGCTTATCCAAAGGGATACCGGCTTGCGTGGAGGCTTGCTCGGCGCTTAACGCCTGTACCAGTGAGTCTGGAAAACACTGAGTTAATTCTTGCTGACGGGCTTGGGCTTTGCTGTTATGCGCCAACTGTAAAACGCCACAGGCATCCCAATGGCTTGCGTCTAGTTGATGGCTTAGCCAGCGGCGCGTATAGCCAAAACCTGCAAGTACTAACTCGGTCAGGGCCGTGCCGTGGGCTGAGAGTTTCAGATACAGCACACCTTGATGATTGCCCGAGGCGGCACTGGCAAGTGCAGGTGCTTGATCAAGCACCTGCACTTGCCAGCCGCGAATAGCCAAGCTGTAAGCGCTGGCGGCCCCCGCTAAGCCGGCGCCAATCACGATGGCTTGTGGTGCTGTCGACATTGCGCGGGGACGGGCAAACCAAGCAGGTAAAGGTGAGTGCTTTAGGCTGCACGCATTAAATTGGCCTTGTAACATTTCGCGTTTAGTACCAAATCCTGGGCAACGCTGCATAGCAAAACCGGCGGCAATTAAGCCGCGCCGAACAAAGCCGGCACTGGTAAAGGTGGCTAACGTAGTGTGAGGGTGAGAGAGGCGCGCCAGTTGCTGGAAGAGCTGCTGATTCCACATGTCTGGGTTTTTTGCAGGGGCAAAGCCATCTAAAAACCACGCATCGACTTGAGCATCTAGCTGGGCAAGACCTTGAATTGCATCATCAATTATTAAGGTAAGGCGCACCCGGCCCTCGGCAAAGATAAAGTGCTGAAAGCCTGGTTGCACTGCTTGATACTGAGCGCAGAGCTCAGCGGCCAGCTCTGCCAGTTCGGGCCATAAAGCTAAGGCTTGCTTTAAATCAGTAGCAGACAGCGGAAATTTTTCTACGCTAATAAAGTGCAGCTGTGCGGTGGGTGGTGCCTCGGCTAAAAATGCTTGATAAGTGCATAAAAAGTTGAGCCCGGTGCCAAACCCTGTTTCACCAAGGGTGCAGCAGCTATTGGGTGCAAGCTTAGCAAAACGCTCAGGAAAACCATTGTGCTGCAAAAATACATAACGGGTTTCGGCTAGGCCATTGGCTTTGGAAAAGTACACATCATCAAACACCGTCGAGGACGGTAGACCTTCAGCATCCCATTCGAGTTTGGCGTGTAAGGGGTCTGGCATAACAAGCTCTTAGTGATTTAGCAGTAACATAAAGCCGCAGTTTACCTTAATTAGCAGCGCTAAAGACACGTGAACGAGCAGTTCTGGTTGTTACCTCAAGCAGTGAAATAGGTATACTTCATGCTTTAAGGTGCTCAGATAGAGTTGTTCTTTCGATAATAAAATCAATGAGTGAATGCATTGGCAGCCACTGAGTAGTTGGGAGAAGCTATGAGTCAGAAAAGTTCGGGCAATCTTGCAGAACAGATCGCTGCAAATTTAGGTGAGCGAATTATTTGTGGGGAGTTAACCAGTGGTACACCGATTCGTGAGCAAGCGGTTACGGCTGATTTACAGGTCAGTCGTGGTTCCGTTCGCGAAGCGCTACTTATTTTGCAGCGTCAGCAGTTAGTGGATATTTTTCCGCGTCGGGGTGCCCAGGTAAAACAATTAACCACCGAAAACGTGGGAGCACTGTACGAGTTTAGCAGCATGCTTTACACCCAGCTGGGAACCTTCACCGCCCAGCGTTGGCAAACCGAGTCACAATTGATGGTGTTTGTTGATGTAAGACGCCAGCTAGAGCACAGTATGCAGCAGCGTAACTTGCGTGGTTTTGTTGAGCATAGTTTTGCTATTTTACGTGCTGCTGGGCCAATTGCGGGTAATCCATTTTTAATGCAGGCGATTGAAAACCTGATTCCAGCGATTAGTCGTACCTATCATATGGCGCTTGAGCGTCGCCGGGATGAAATGGCCAGCTTTACCCGCAAGTTTGATCGCTTATTAATGGCGGTGCGCGAACGCGATATTCCCTTACTTGAAGAAGTGGTTAAAGAGTATAATCAGCACAATTGTGAATTAGTGCTGGCATCTTTGGCTGAGGGTTAGGTTTGCGTCTCAAGTGTATTCGTTTAGCGGGTTTTAAATCCTTTGTGGATCCAACCACCGCTTACTTTCCAAGTAATATGACCGCGGTGGTCGGCCCGAACGGATGCGGTAAGTCTAATGTGATTGACGCAGTGCGCTGGGTACTTGGTGAAAGCTCGGCAAAAAATTTACGCGGTGAATCGATGACCGATGTCATCTTCAATGGCTCCAATACCCGTAAACCTATCTCTCAAGCCAGTATCGAACTGGTGTTTGATAACAGTGCCGGCGGTCTGTTAGGCGAGTACGCAGCCTATAGCGAAATTTCGGTACGCCGCTTGGTGAGTCGCGATGGGCAAAGCAGCTACTTTCTTAATGGCACTAAGTGTCGGCGCCGAGATATTACCGATATTTTCTTAGGCACCGGTTTAGGCCCGCGCAGTTACGCCATTATCGAGCAAGGAATGATTTCGCGCTTGGTGGAGGCCAAGCCAGAAGAGCTGCGGATTTTTTTAGAAGAAGCCGCAGGAATTTCTAAATATAAAGAGCGTCGGCGCGAGACCGAAAATCGTATTCGACGCACTGAAGAAAACTTAGCGCGTTTGACTGATTTACGCCAAGAGTTGGGGCGTCAAGTCGAGCGTTTAGAGCGTCAAGCCGCGGACGCTAAGACTTATACCGAATTAAAAAGCCAAGAACGGCAGCTCAAGGCGCAATTAATGGCGCTGCGTTGGCGGGCATTAGATGCCGAAGTGCGGCAACGTGATCAGGCGTTGCAGTTACAAGAGCTGGAATTAGAGCGCTTGATCAGTGAGCAGCGCCAAGCCGATGCACTGATTGAGCAGTATCGTCAGCAGCACTTTGAGCAAAACGAGGCCTTTAATCGACAGCAAGCCTTGTTTTATAGTGTTGGCGCTGAAGTGGCCAAGCTTGAGCAAAGCATTAACCATCATCATCAGCAACAACGTAAGTTGCAGCAACAAGCCTTAGAGGCTGAACAGCAACAGCGCAGCTTGGCTGAAGAGTTAGCACAAGATCAGCTTACCTTAGAAAGCTTAATTGCTGAGCTGGCTGAGTTAGAACCTGAAGCTCGTTTACAGCAAGAGCAGGTAGCCGCTTTTCGCTTAGAACTGGAGACGTTAGAGGCCGAGCAGCTGCAATGGCAACAAAGCTGGGAGGTGTTTACTGAGCAGCATGCAGCGGCGCTCCATCAGGCAGATCTTGAACAAAACCGCATTCAGCAAACTGAAGTGCAGCTGAGTCGTTATGCTGAACGCTTACGGCGTCATCAAGATGAAGCGCAACTACTCAATATTCATCAGCAACAACAGGCCCTAAGCGAGAATGTAGCGCAGCAAACGCTACTTGCTGAGCAGCAAGCCGAGCTGGCACTCAGTCTAGAAGGGGTGCAGGAGCAGCTGAGCCAACAACATGCACGAATTGAGCAGAGTCTGCAGTTAGTCGAGCAGCACAGCGCCGCTCAGCAGCGCTTGATTGGACAGCAGGCTTCATTACAAGCCTTACAAGAAGCCGCTTTAGGCACTGATAATCAGCAATTAGTCCAGTGGTTGCAGCAACAACAGTTGCAAAATCTAGCCAGCTTGGCTGAGCAATTAACTGTTGAACCGGGCTGGGAAGCAATATTAGAGGCGTTATTAGGCGCTCAGCTGCAAAGCTTTTGTAGTACATCGCTACCTTATGCTGCCTTTGCTAGTGCACCGCCGGAGAGCGTCAGTTTCATTACGCCAAGCACCGCTTCCCTGCCTGCAGCAGAAGATGAGCTGCTGGCAAAAGTGAAGTGTGCCTATGATTTAAGTCCTTGGCTGGCAGGGATTAAAACGGCTGATAGTTTCGCCCAAGCTCAAGCGCAGTTGGCAACGCTGCAGGCGGGAGAGTCAATCGTCACTGCTGAAGGCTATTGGTTAGGCGCCGGCTTTATACGTTTTTTTGCCGCAGATGCCCAGCAAGCGGGAGTGTTACAGCGTGCTCAGCAGTTGCAAGCATTAGAATTACAGCTGCAGCAGCTTACCCAAGAGCTGGCCCGGGCCAAGCAAGCCTTGCAACAGCAACAGGCGCTGTTAGTGGATTTAGAGCAGCAGCGGCAACAGTTATTAGCTACGCAACAGGGATTGGCGAACGAGCAGGCGCAGCAGCAGGCACAAAGTAGTATTTTGCAGGCTCGAGTGGAGCAGTTGCAGCAACGTCAGCAGCAGTTACAGCAGGAAATGGGTGAGTTAGAGGAAAACATTAGCCTTGAGCAAGAGCAACTGGCCGAGGCAAGGCTCACATTGGAGCAGGCCATTGAGCAGATGGCTGATCACACCCAGCACAAACAAAAGCTAGAGCATACCCGCGAGCAGTTAACCGCGCAACTGCGGATGTTGCGTCAACAGGCACAGCAGGCGCAGCACAGCCAGCATCAGCTTGAATTGCAATTAAACACCTTGCGTGCTCAGCGTCAGTCAACTGAGCAAGCCTTAGCCCGTACTGCGCAACAGGTGGCGCGAGCCGGTAGCCGGCATCAGCAATTACAGCTCGAGTTAGCTGAGCAAGGAGATCCGGTAACAGAGCTGCAAGCCCTACTTGAAGAGCAGCTTGCCGAGCGCTTGCTGGCCGATGAAGGCTTGCGCGAAGTGCGGCAGCAGTTAGAGCAGATAACCGCGCAATTGCGCCAACAAGAACAGTCACGCTTAACTTTTGAGCAGCGGGTGCAGCAGTTGCGTGACAGTGTGCAACAGGCTCAATTAGCAGGGCATGAGTTGATGGTGCGGCGGGATAATCAGCAAGAGCAGGTTCAAGACAGTGGTTTTGCTCTAGCCGCGTTACTTGAGTTGCTCCCCGCAAGCGCAGTGATCAGTGATTGGGAACAAGAGCTGCAACAGGTGGCCGAAGCCATTGAGCGCTTAGGTGCAATTAACTTAGCCGCCATTGAAGAGTTTCAGTTGCAGTCTGCGCGCAAAGCTTATCTGGATGCCCAAGATGCCGACCTGAACGAAGCATTGCATACGCTACAAACGGTGATTGAGAAAATTGATCAGGAAACGCGTCAGCGTTTTCGCGACACCTTTGAGCGAGTAAATAGTGGTTTGCAGCGTTTATTTCCTAAGGTGTTTGGTGGTGGAAATGCCAGCTTAGAGCTAACCGGTGATGATTTATTAAGCACCGGAGTGGCGATTATGGCCCAGCCACCAGGCAAGAAAAACAGCACCATTCACTTATTGTCGGGCGGTGAAAAAGCGCTCACCGCGTTATCTTTAGTGTTTGCGATTTTTCAATTAAATCCTGCACCATTTTGCATGCTCGATGAGGTGGATGCGCCCTTAGATGACGCTAACGTGGGGCGCTATGCCAATCTAGTTAAAGAAATGTCAGATAGCGTGCAGTTTATTTATATCACCCACAATAAGATCGCTATGGAAAAAGCCGATCAGTTATTAGGGGTCACTATGCATGAGCCAGGTTGCTCTCGTTTGGTTGCGGTTAACGTAGAAGAGGCTGCTGCGCTGGCAGAGAGCTAGTCTGTTGCAAAGAAACTTGCTGCAGTTGCTGTTCTCTCGGTAAGCTCAGGTTATTTACTTTATTCTCAAGGACTGTATCTATGGTTATTGCCTGTCCTGCCGTTGCCTTAGCGCGGCAAATACTTGAAGGCTTTGATGATTATCGCGATCGCTTTCGTGATATTACCAATGAGGCGCGTAAGCGTTTTGAGCAAGCTCAGTGGCAAGAAATCCAACAAGCCGCCGCCGCTCGAATTCAACTCTATAAAGAGTGTGTAGCCACTACCCGTGATCAATTAATTAACGATTATGGCGAAGCGGTGTTACTGAATATTGACTGCTGGCCAGATATAAAACGCTCCTATATTGGGCAAATTGATTTAAGGCTGGATGATGAGTTATCCGAAACGTGGTTTAACTCGATTTTTAACTCCTTATTTAGTCATGATTTAATCACTGATGAATGCATGTTTGTGACCAGTACTCGAGCGGAACTGCATCGCAATGACACGCCCATGCAAATTCGAATTTATCGACCTCAAGGTGATCTGCACGCAGCGCTGCAAAAAATTTCTGAAGACTACCAGTTTAGCGTGCCCTATGCTGATCAGGCCGGTGATGTCGAGCGCTTAGAGGCTCAGCTGCGTAAAAACTTGCCCGATTGGGTCTGCAAAGATACCGACCTAACCATTGAGTTATACAGCTCTCGGTTGTACCGCAATAAGGGTGCCTATGTGGTGGGGCGCATCTTTACCCAAGACGAGCAATGGCCGTTAGTGATCGCCATTGTTAATCGTGAGGGCGAAGGGATTCGGTTAGATGCGGCGATTGTCGATGAGGCGGAGGTATCGATTATCTTCTCCTTTACCCGTTCTTACTTTATGGTGCGCGTGGCGTATCCGGCTGAGTTTGTTAACTTTCTGCAGCGTATTTTACCGCGTAAAGATATTTCTGAGCTCTACACCTCAATTGGTTTTTACAAGCAAGGTAAAACGGAGTTTTACCGTAATTTACGTCGCCATTTAGAAACCACTGATGATCGCTTTATGATGGCGCCGGGGATTCGAGGCATGGTGATGACGGTCTTTACGCTGCCAGGCTTCAGTACGGTATTTAAGCTGATAAAAGATCGCTTCTCGCCTTCTAAAACCGTTGATCGAGCGACCGTCTTGGATCGTTATCGCCTAGTTAAGCACGTGGATCGAGTGGGGCGTATGGCCGATACTCAAGAGTTTACGGATTTGCGCTTTCCTAAGGAGAAGTTTGATCCTGAGTGTTTAGCCGAGCTGCTTGAAGATGCACCCAGTACGGTTGAGGTGCAGGATGATGAGGTGCTGATTCGACACTGCTGGACTGAGCGGCGAATGATTCCGCTGAATATTTACTTAGAAAATGCCAGTGAAGAGCAAACCCTAAATGCGCTAGAAGATTATGGCATGGCAATTAAACAGTTAGCGGCGGCCAATATTTTTCCAGGCGACATGCTGTTGAAAAACTTTGGTGTTACCCGCCATGGTCGCGTGGTTTTCTATGACTATGATGAAATCTGTTATCTGACTGAAATAAACTTTCGCGATATCCCAGAGCCACGTTATCCAGAAGATGAATTTGCCGCAGAGCCTTGGTACTCGGTAGCGCCAAATGATGTGTTTCCTGAGGAGTTTCCCCGATTTTTGTTTACTGATATCAAATTGCGCCGGATCTTTAGCAAGCTGCATGGCGATCTGTTTACTGCCAAATACTGGAAAAGTTTACAAGACGCCATTTTGGCCGGCAAAGTGATCGATGTGTATCCCTATAAACGTAAACATATCGAGTGAGATTAAGGATGCCAAGCGATCAATCACAGATTACTCAGCTGGCGGCTAGGCTTGGAGAGTTGCTGCTGGCGCAACAAGCAGTTGTTACCACCGCTGAGTCATGTACTGGCGGTGGAATTGCTGAGGCAATCACTCGGATTGCCGGTAGTTCAGCGTGGTTTGAAGCGGGTTGGGTTACCTATTCCAATGCGCAAAAGCAAGCGCTGCTGGCGGTGCCTGAGCAAACGATAGTCAGCTATGGTGCTGTCAGTGAACCTGTGGCTAAAGCCATGGCTGAAGGAGCGCTTGTTAGGGCGCAAGCTGAGTTATCGGTTGCAGTGAGTGGCATTGCAGGGCCTGGTGGTGGTACGCCACAAAAGCCGGTAGGTACTGTCTGTTTTGCTTGGTGTAAAGGGGCAATAAGTTATACCCATACCTATGTATTTGCTGGAGATCGGCAGCAGGTGCGGGCGTACACGGTACAGACTGCACTTAAGGGGTTAATTCAGTTGCTGGAAACCGATAAGCTACTAGACTGAATGAGGAAAAGGTTTGCACCTCGAATTAAAATCAGTGATAATACTGGTTAACTATACAGTAATGGCGAAAGCCCTAAGTATGCATGAGGTTTCATAATGGATGAGAATAAAAAACGCGCGCTAGCGGCAGCGCTTGGCCAAATTGAGCGTCAGTTTGGTAAGGGCGCGGTGATGCGGATGGGTGATCACGAGCGTCAAGCAATTCCT
This sequence comes from Thiopseudomonas alkaliphila, assembly GCF_001267175.1. NCBI lineage: Bacteria > Pseudomonadati > Pseudomonadota > Gammaproteobacteria > Pseudomonadales > Pseudomonadaceae > Thiopseudomonas > Thiopseudomonas alkaliphila. The sequence continues at coordinate 57,687 of NZ_CP012358.1, forward strand.
GCGATCTCAACGGGTTCATTAGGGCTGGATATCGCTTTAGGCATTGGTGGTTTACCTAAGGGCCGTATTGTTGAAATTTATGGGCCTGAGTCCTCTGGTAAAACCACGCTCACACTATCGGTCATTGCTGAAGCCCAAAAACAAGGGGCAACCTGTGCCTTCGTTGATGCTGAGCATGCGCTAGATCCTGAGTATGCAGGCAAGTTGGGAGTCAATGTTGATGATCTGTTAGTTTCCCAGCCAGATACTGGTGAGCAAGCACTGGAAATCACCGACATGTTAGTGCGTTCTAACGCCGTTGATGTGATTGTGGTGGACTCAGTTGCCGCGCTAGTACCTAAAGCCGAAATTGAAGGCGAAATGGGGGATACCCACGTCGGACTGCAAGCGCGCTTAATGAGTCAAGCTTTACGTAAAATCACCGGTAACATCAAAAATGCCAATTGCTTGGTGATCTTTATTAACCAAATTCGGATGAAAATCGGGGTTATGTTTGGTAACCCTGAAACCACTACCGGCGGTAATGCACTGAAATTCTACTCTTCGGTGCGTTTAGATATTCGCCGGATTGGCGCAGTTAAAGAGGGTGATGAAATCACCGGTAGCGAAACACGGGTAAAAGTGGTGAAAAACAAGGTGGCGCCACCATTCCGTCAGGCTGAATTCCAGATTATGTATGGTCGTGGAATTTATCGTACCGGCGAAATTATTGATTTGGGTGTACAGCTAGGGTTGCTCGATAAAGCCGGTGCTTGGTATAGCCATCAAGGCACAAAAATTGGTCAAGGTAAGGCCAACTCGGCTCGTTATTTAGAAGAAAACCCAGAGCTATGCGCCAGTTTAGAAAAACAAATTCGTGAGCAACTATTATCGGTAGTGCCACCGGCAGCAGCGACAGAAGAAGAACCAGAACAGTCACCTGAAGAATAGCTAATTAGAGTCCCCTTTAAGCCTTGCTTAGCGTGCTGCTAGCAAGGCTTTTTTGTAGAAGAAAATAGGCATAAGGAGCTAGGCATGGTAGATGAGCAAGCTGTCAGTCAAGCACGTTTTGCAGCGATGAACTTATTGGCAAGAAGAGAGCATAGTGCGGCAGAGCTAGGGCAAAAGCTTGCTCAGCGCGAATTTGCCCCTGCAGTGATTCAGGCTGTAATTGAGCGCTTACAAGCCCAAGGCCTGCAGAGTGATGAGCGTTTTGTTGAAAGTTTTATCCGTGGTCGTGCTTATTCTGGTAAAGGACCGCTTCGACTCCGTGAGGAGTTGCAACATAAAGGCATTTCGCAGGAGCTGATTGCTGAAGGGTTGACCAACTTTGAGGGCGATTGGTCGGCTGTGCTGGAACAGGTGTGGCAGAAAAAATTTGGCCAGTTGCCCCAAGATCAGAAAGAAAAAGCTAAACAATTGCGCTTTCTAGCCTATCGTGGCTTTGCAGCGGCAGCGATTTTTAGTTTGTTTGATCGTTTGGCGGAGCAAGCCTAGTATGCCGAGTCTAAGAAGGGCGCGTTAGACTCTTGAGTAACGCCTCAACGGCAAGGTTCAGTGCGTGTTGGTGTGTGCTTTCTAGTTGACTAAATAGCTGTTCGTACTGTTTTTTCTCGGTTTTAGGTAAGGCTTTCCAAGCATCATGGGTTGGGATGTGCTGGGTGGCTTCGTAGATTTGATGTAGCACGTGAAATTCAGGCTGTTGTGAGTACAGCGGATCGAAGTTATCGAGCAACACTTTAAGCCGAATAGCGCCTTCAATCGTTGGCAACTGATGGGCTTGGTAAGATTTGGCAATAATCACTAAATCATTTTTAATTGACTGTAAGCGCGCTTCAGTTACCTGTTTGGTTGTCGCTTGGTTGTGCCATACCCGCTTCCACAGTATCAGGGCGTAGGCACTTAAGGTGGCAATAATCAGGAGCGCGATAATTAGCCAAAAAATCAAAGAGGTGGAGTGATTAAGCATAAATAACCATTAAAAACTATCGGGAGTCAGGGTGCCGTTACGTTGCACGTTAAACGATTGGCGGAAAAGTCTACCAGTACTTACTTCAGCTTGCAGTGAATACTGCACCGGCTCTGTGGGTTGTTTGATGGCGCTAATTAAAGTTTTTAGGTGTCGCCACAGGTTAGTAAACACAGGCAACTCGAGGTAGGCGTACTGGTGTGCGGGTACGTTCAGGTTAATATTGCGCTGATCGGTAGCCAGAGGAATGTCATTTAAGTTCAATTGATAGTTGATTTGTCGCAGAGATAACGGGCTGTCGTTGGGATTATCAATTCGAAAACGTAATAAAAACTCTTGCTCTAAGAGTTTGGCGCGTACTACTTCGGCGTCGACTAATTGGATCTCGGGAGATTGCAGGGCGGCCGATCGGCTTGCGCAGCCGGTGGCGCTAAGCGTTACAATAAGCGCCATTAACGTCAGTAGGAAGGTACGCGTTGCGGTCAATGCCATCATGAATATTTCCCTGTAACTACGTTGATTAATCTTTGCGCAAGGTAGCTAGGTCACATTAAATAAGCAACAGCCGCTAGCGAAAAGTTTTGGCTGGCTTCACTTTTTAGGAAAAACTTTCATGAATGGCTTTCAATCTTTAGGTATTACTAATCCTTGGTTAGAGCGCTTGGCTGAACTACAGCTTGCACAGCCGACTCAAGTTCAACAGCGCGGGATTCCTGCGCTACTTAAAGGGCAAGATATACTGGCGCTAGCGCCCACTGGCAGTGGTAAAACCTTAGCCTATCTATTACCGCTATTGCAGCGCTGGCAAACTACTGCGAGCAGACGCGAGAGTAATAAAACCAAGGTGCTGATTATGGTGCCGACCCGTGAGTTAGCTGAGCAGGTCTATCAAACTTTAATGAGTCTAAGCTTTGGTCATCCATTATCTGCACTGACTGCTTATGGCGGTGTCAGCATCAACCCGCAAATGTTGGCATTACGCAAAGGGCTCGACTTTCTGATTGGCACGCCTGGACGTTTACTGGACTTAATGCACAAGCGCGCATTGCAGTTAGATGGTGTGCAAACCTTGGTGCTTGATGAAGCGGATCGGATGCTAGATCTTGGTTTTAGCGACGAGGTGAATGCAATTTTGCGGGCGTTGCCTAGACGCAAGCAAGTGTTATGTTTTTCTGCTACCCGCTCGATACGTTTGAATGCTTTAGTTGAGCAGCTATTGCAGCAGCCGCTGACGATTGAGTTGGCCAGTGCGGCGCTTGAGCAAGCGCATATTACCCAGCAAATGCTGGTGGTTGATAAAAAGCAAAAAACTGAATTGCTGCTACAGCTATTGGCTCGACCCGCGCATCAGCGCCAGCAAGCGCTAATTTTTGTGCGCACCCAGCGCATGGCGAATCAGTTACTGGGCGTCTTGCAGGCGCAGGGTTATCATGCCGCGGCCTTACACGGTGAGCGTACTCAGGCACAGCGTTTGGAGGCCTTGCGCCAGTTTCAGGCAGGTGCCGTGCAGTATTTAATTGCCACCGATGTGGCTGCTCGTGGGTTAGATATAGCCGCCTTACCCTTGGTGGTGAATTTTGAGCTGCCAGATCAGGCGGAAGATTATGTGCACCGTATCGGGCGCACAGGTCGCGCCGGATTAATGGGCGTGGCGATTAGTCTGGTGGCGGCTGATGAGGTAGAGAAGCTGCTGGCAATTGAGCGGTTGCAGGGGCGGTTATTTAAGCGCGAAGAAGTGCTTGGCTTTGTCCCTGAGCATCGGGTGCCCGATACCCATTTAAGCCAAGGTGTTTTGAGTAAACAACGGAAAAAGCCCAGTGTGGCTAAGCCAGCAGCGCCGGATATAGTGAAACCCAAGGTTAATAAAGTTCGTCAAGCCCCAAGTTTTTTAACAAAAAAACCGAAACAGGGTAAAATCTAGGCTTTTGCTTGTTAATTGGTTTGGATTTTGAATACGAGAGGAGTTTCCATGAGTGCGGTACTTGATAGCTTAGTTTCTTTGTTGGATATGGAGACCATTGAAGAAAACCTGTTTCGCGGCGCCAGTCAAGATTTGGGCTTTCGCCAACTGTTTGGCGGGCAAGTGCTAGGACAGTCGTTATCGGCAGCGACTAAAACGGTGCAGGTTAGTCGTCAAGCGCACTCGATGCATGGCTACTTTTTACGTCCAGGTGACGCCACTAAACCAGTGGTTTATGAGGTGGAGCGTGTGCGCGATGGTGGTAGCTTTAGTACCCGTCGCGTAACAGCCATTCAAAATGGTAAAACTATTTTTACCTGTAGTGTTTCTTTTCATGATGCCGAAGAAGGTTTTACCCATCAGCCAGTAATGCCTAAGGTGCCAATGCCAGAAGAGTTGGCGCCAGAAACCATTATTGCCGAATACCTAGCTGGTGAGTTGCCTGATGATAAACGCGAAAAAATGCTGCGACCCAAGCCGATTGAGACGCGTCCGGTACAGATTTTAGATCCCTTGGATCCTGCGGCTGGCGAGCCGGTTAAGCAGGTCTGGTTTAAAGCCTGCGCGCCACTGCCGGATAATCCGACTTTGCATAAATACCTGATGGCTTATGCTTCCGACTTTGGTTTGTTAACTACTTCCTTGATTCCCCATGGAGTATCAATTTGGCAGCCCTTTATGCAGGTGGCGAGCTTAGATCACTCGATTTGGTTTCATAATCAAGTGCGCATGGATGATTGGTTATTATACTCCATGGAAAGTCCATGGGCTGGTCATGGTCGTGGTTACTCAAGAGCGCATATTTTTAATCGTGAGGGGGTATTGGTTGCCTCAACTGCGCAAGAAGGCTTGATTCGTATGCGTGAAGATTGGAAAGATCGTAAGAGTATGAGTTAAACAGAGAGGCTAAAAGAGACAATGTCTGAGTTATTACGTGCTCATCAGTATTGGGTGTTTGATATGGATGGTACATTAACGGTTGATGCCCATGACTTTGAGTATGTGCGCCAGCAATTGGGCTTGCCTTCTGGCTCAGATATTTTGGCCGAGTTAGCTAAGCTACCGGCCACTGAAGCGCAGTCTAAGCATCAATGGCTGCAAGCATATGAAGCTGAAGTGGCAGCTAACTCAGTGGCTTCGCCGGGCGTACAAGTGTTATTGCAGCATCTGGTTGAGCAACAAGCACAGATCGCTGTGGTAACGCGTAATACAAAGGCACTAGCACACATAACTTTGGCTGCCATTGGTGTTGAGCACCTATTAGCAGACACAATGATTTTTGGTCGCGAGTGTGCGCCTCCTAAGCCAGATCCTTATTTATTGCATCAGTTAGCCAGGCAGTGGTCGGTGCCTGTCCAGCGTTTAGTGATGGTCGGCGACTTTCATTTTGATCTGCGTTTTGCCAGGGCCGCCAATGCGCGTTCAGTGCTGGTGAATACACCGGATAATTTATGGCCAGAATTAACAGATCATTATTATCCTACCTTGAAGCATTTATTAGCAGCTATCCGCTAAAGAGCTTGCTAACCGGCTGAGCAATCTTTATTCTGTCGCGCTGAGTTGGCTGGACAGTCGCCGCTTAAGGTAACTTAAGGGGAGGAAAGTCCGGGCTCCATAGGGCAAAGTGCCAGGTAACGCCTGGGAGGTGAAAGCCTACGGAGAGTGCCGCAGAAAATAACCGCCTAAGCGCTATGCGCCGGTAAGGGTGAAAAGGTGCGGTAAGAGCGCACCGCATGACTGGTAACAGTTCATGGCTAGGTAAACCCCACTGGGAGCAAGACCAAATAGGAATCCAATAGGTGTGGCCCGCACTGGATTCGGGTAGGTTGCTTGAGGTGATTAGCGATAATCATCCTAGATGAATGACTGTCCACGACAGAACCCGGCTTATAGGCCAACTCATACTTTCTTATCTGATCATTATTTTTCTCAATAGGCTATGGCAAGCAGTCTCAGACTGTGTAGTTGCTGTAGATGATGCCGTGTTTTTTCGGTATCCCTATCAATTCTACAAATAACTTTAAGTTGCCCATTTAACCGCATTTTACTTGACGCTAGGCAGTTGCATTTCTATAGTGTGCAGAAGTGGCTAAAAGTGGTAGAAAGTGGTTTTTAAGGTGATAAAATAGATTGAATAGGGCGTTTCTGTGTTTAGAGGCACTACCTCCAGTAACTTAGATAGCAAAGGCAGGCTGACGATACCGAGTCGATATCGTGATGAGCTTGAGTTGCGGTGTGCTGGAAAAATGGTGGTCTCGATTGATTTTACCGACCCTTGTTTAAGCCTTTACCCATTATCTGAGTGGGAGAAAATCGAAGCTAAGTTGCTTCAGTTACCTTCCTTGAGGGCTGACACTCGACGTTTATCACGTTTGCTAATAGGCAGCGCAGTGGATGTTGAGCTCGATGCTAATTGCCGTATTTTGATCCCCAGTCGATTACGAGAACACGCACAGATCACTAAAGAAGTGACCTTAGTAGGCCAGCTCAACCGCTTTCAGTTATGGAGCGCTGAGTGCTGGGATGCTGTTTGGACTGAAGATTTACAGTCACTGGGTGGTGAAAATGATCTATCCAGTGAGTTATTAGAGTTGGTTTTATAAGCATGAGCGACACCTTTAAACATATCACCGTACTGCTGAACGAAGCAGTGGCAGCGCTTGCTATTAAGCCAGAGGGGATTTATATCGACGGCACTTTTGGTCGTGGCGGCCATAGTCGATTACTGTTGCAGCAGGTCGCTGCAACTGGGCGCTTGATCGGATTTGATAAAGATCCACAAGCGATTCAAACCGGCCTAACCCTTGCTCAAGAAGACCCCCGCTTTACTATTGTGCAGCGCAGTTTTGCTGATTTAGCACAGGAGATCGAATCGCAACAGTTAACGGCTCAAGTCGATGGGATTCTACTCGACTTAGGCGTGTCTTCACCGCAATTAGATGATGCTAGTCGTGGTTTTAGCTTTATGCACGATGGCCCATTAGATATGCGGATGAATCCAGCATCAGGTATCAGTGCTGCAGATTGGATCGCCGAAGTTAGTCAAGAGCAGCTGGCACAGGTATTTAAAACCTACGGCGAAGAGCGTTTTGCTAAGCGTCTAGCTAAAGCAGTGGTTGAGCGCCGTGAGCAACAAGCCTTTACTACCACGGCTGATCTGGCGGCAGTTATTTCTGCTGCACATCCGGCTTGGGAGAAAGGCCGACATCCAGCGACTAAAGCCTTTCAGGCGATTCGAATCTTTATCAATAATGAGTTAGGCGACTTAGAGCAAGGCTTAGAAGCGGCGGTTAAGGTATTAAAGCCTGGTGGCAAACTGGTGGTTATTAGTTTTCACTCACTTGAAGATCGCATTGTTAAGCAGTTTATTCGGCGTATGGAAAAGGGTGAGCAAGATAATTTGCCGCGAGATTTGCCGGTAATCACCCAGCGTTTTGAGCCTATTTTGAAAGCCTGTGGTAAGCCACAGTATGCCAGCGCCGAAGAAGTATTAGCCAATCCTCGCTCGCGGAGCGCGGTGATGCGTGTTGCGGAAAAGCAATGATTAAGCCGAGCCCTCAGTCTAGTCGCGGACCGGCAAATGGCGGTGCCTTATTTACTCGGCGTTTGCCGTTGTTGGCTTTACCGATCTTATTAACCTTTTTATTTGTGATGGGAACTGCGGTCAGTATTGCGCAGAAATCCCATGAGAGTCGTAAATTAGTCAAAGCTTTATATGACGAAATGAAAATCAAGGATGAAGCCCAGGCAGAATGGGGGCGGTTAGTGTTAGAGCAAACAACTTGGACTGCACATAATCGGATTGAGGCTTTAGCTATAACTGATTTAAAGATGCGTACGCCAGAGCCTGGCGAAGTGATTATGGTGAAATAATGAACACCATTAAGACGTTACCTTATTACAAGCGCATGTACTTTGTTTTAGCTTGTATTTTTTTAGTGTTTTTAGGCTTGGCTGTACGTTTAGTTTATTTGCAAGTAGTTGAGCATGATTTTTTACAAGATCATGGTGATCGTCGTAGTTTACGCAACAGCGAGATGGTGGCGCATCGTGGAGTAGTGACTGATCGTCATGGTGAGCCGTTGGCAGTGAGTTCTCCTGTAGTGACTATTTGGGCTGACCCTCGTTTGCTGGTACAGGTGCCAGAGCGCTGGAATGAGTTGGCAAAAGCACTAAAACAAGACCCAGCAACTTTAGCTAATAAAATTAAAGCTAACTCAACTAAAGGCTTTATTTACTTGGCACGACGTTTGACCCCAGAGCAGGGTGAGGCAGTATTAAAGCTAAAAGTCTCTGGCGTGTCGGGTAAAGATGAGTCCCAGCGCTTTTATCCGGCCGGTGAAGTGGCAGCGCATATTATCGGTTTTACTAATATTGACGAGGTCGGACAAGAGGGCGTTGAGCTGGCTTTTGATGACATGTTGTCAGGGATTCCTGGCAAACGCCAATATCTACAAAACCGCAATGGACAGATAATTAAAGATTTAGGCGTGGTGCAAAATCCGCGTCCAGGTAGTCCATTGGCATTATCCATTGATTTGCGCTTGCAATACTTAGCCCATCGCGAACTGCGTAAAACTTTAGAAGAGTTTAAAGCTAAAGCAGGCTCAGTGGTGATTTTGGATGTAAAAACTGGCGAAATTTTGGCTATGGTTAATCATCCAACCTATAACCCTAATAACCGTTCTCGGCTTGAGCCGCAAATGCTACGCAATCGAGCCATGATTGACACCTTTGAGCCAGGTTCCACAGTGAAGCCGTTTTCGATTGCTGCTGCTTTAGAAAGTGGGCGCTGGACTACGCGCTCTACGGTGGATGCGCGTCCAGGCAGTATGCGCATTGGCCGCTTTACGATTCGCGACGTATCACGGGCTGGGGTGTTTGATCTGGCAACAATCTTAATGAAGTCTAGTAACGTGGGTGTGAGTAAAATTGCACTCAATATTGGCGGTGAGGCCCTGTATGAAATGATGCAAGGAGTGGGCTTTGGGCAAGATACTGGACTCAGTTTCCCAGGTGAGCAAATAGGTAGTCTGCATCCACGGCGCAAGTGGCCTGATGTTGAAACCGCTACGTTATCTTATGGATATGGATTATCCATTACTGCCTTGCAGTTAGCTGGCGCCTATGCGGTGCTAGGCAATAATGGGGTCAAGCTGCCGTTGTCATTGGTTAAACGTGATGCCAAAAATATGCCGAGAGGTACGCGGGTAATGTCAGAAAAAACTGCCCGTGAAGTGCAGGACATGTTACGCCAGGTTGTCGAGGTCCCTAACTCGGGGGGGAACCGCGCTAAGGTGCCGGGCTATGTAGTAGGCGGTAAAAGTGGTACCGCGAAGAAAATTTCCGGTCGTGGGGGATATACCCAAAACTCGTATCGTTCTTTTTTTGCTGGTATTGCGCCACTGTCTGATCCACAGATTTCAGTAGTAATTGTGGTCGATGAGCCTGATCCAGCTATTTCTTATTATGGTGGGCGGGTTGCTGCGCCATTATTTGCCAACGTCGCCTCCGGCGCATTACGCCTGCTGAATATTGTACCCGATGATTTGCCAAATACGGCCAGTACCGCTAAGGGGCAACACTAATGCCAATGTTACTGAAACAGTTGCTGCCACAAGCGGGTAGTGACTTACTCATTCGAGAGTTAACACTTGATAGCCGTAAAGTTTTGCCTGGAGACTTATTTCTTGCTGTTCCAGGCTTATTAAGTGATGGGCGAGACTATATCGCCCAAGCGATTAAGCAAGGTGCAGCAGCAGTGGCTTATGAAGCGCTAGATGCACCAAAGATGCAAGACAGTGAAGCGCAGTTAATTGCGGTAGAGAACTTGCAGCCACAACTGTCAGCCTTAGCTGCTACCTTTTATGGTGAGCCAAGCCGTAGTCTAGAAATGGTTGGGGTAACTGGGACTAACGGTAAAAGTACCGTCACTCAGTTACTTGCTCAAGCCACGACTAAGTTAGGTCAGCCCTGTGCGGTGATTGGCACCTTGGGTGTTGGTTTTTTTGGTGACTTGCAAGAATCCACGCACACCACGCCAGACCCTATTGCAGTACAAGCGGGCTTAGCTAAATTAAAAGCACAGGGCGCCCGTGCGGTAGCGATGGAGGTGTCTTCCCATGCATTGGATCAGGGGCGAGTAACTGCTGTTGAATTTGATGTGGCAGTGTTTACTAATCTGACGCGAGATCACTTGGACTACCACGGTGATATGCAAAGTTATGCCGCTGCTAAGGCACAGCTCTTTCATTGGCGGAGTTTGCAGGCCGCAGTAATTAATCAAGACGATGCGTTAGGTCGTCAGTTATTAGCTGAAGTTAAGACTGCTAAGTGCTACAGCTACAGTTGTGAAGACCCTAGCGCGACGGTATTTGCTAAAAATGTGCGCTTTAGCCATTTAGGAATTCAGGCCGAGATTGTAACGCCCCATGGTGAGGGTGTGCTGCGTAGCCCGCTATTGGGTGCATTTAACCTCAGTAATTTATTGGCGGTGATTGCTACCTTGTTGGTTCAAGGCCGCTCATTGTCAGAGATTTTACAGGTGTTGCCTTTATTGCAAGCACCACTTGGGCGGATGCAGCGTTTTGGCGGCGAGCAGCAACCGTTAGTGGTGGTGGATTATGCCCACACGCCCGATGCCCTAGCTCAGGTTCTTAAAGCATTACGGGTGCATGTTAGTCCGCCGCATCAATTGATCTGTGTGGTGGGCTGTGGCGGCAATCGGGATACCGGTAAGCGGCCACTGATGGCACAGACCGCAGCAAAGCTAGCCGATCAAGTTATCATTACCGATGACAATCCACGTTTAGAAGATCCCGCGGTGATTAGACAGCAAATGTTGGCTGGTATAACTGAACTTACTAAGGCACAAGAGGTCTCTCCGCGGGCAAGTGCGATAGCCGCTGCAGTCCAACAGGCCGCTTCAGGTGATGTGGTGTTGATTGCGGGAAAGGGACATGAAAATTATCAGGATATTAACGGCATTAAGCATCCATATTCTGATTTAGAGCAAGCGCAATTACAGCTTGCTGAGTGGGAAGTTAAACATGTTTAAGGGGTATACCTTAGGAAGTCTGGCTACTGTGCTGGGCATTGTACCCGTGGGACCGGTTGAAACACCTGTATTACGGCTGACAACGGATAGTCGCGCGGTGCAGCCAGGCGATGTTTTTGTCGCGTTAAAAGGTGAGCGCTTTGATGCACACCAGTTTTTGCCGGCAGTTGCCAAGCAAGGCGCAATTGCTGCAGTGGTGGAGCAGGTGGATCCTAGTGTTGATTTACCTCAGCTGCAGGTGGCAAATACGCGTCAGGCACTGGCTAAGCTGGCGCAAAATAATCGCCAGCAGTTTCATGGGTTGACCGCTGCGGTAACCGGCTCCAGCGGTAAAACGACAGTTAAAGAGTTGTTGGCCAGTATTTTACGGGCAGCATTGGGTGCCGATGCTGTGTTGGCCACGCGCGGTAACTTAAATAATGAGCTGGGCGTGCCCTTTACCTTATTGGAGTTGAATCAAACTCACCACGCTGCAGTGATTGAGCTAGGCGCTTCACATCTAGGTGAAATTAATTACACCGTACAGTTAGCGGCACCTAGCGTTGCAATCATTACCAATGCTGGCAATGCCCATATTGGCGAATTTGGTGGTTTGGACAATATTGTGCAGGCCAAAGGCGAGATTATTGATGGCTGTGATTCAGTACAGCAGGTGGTGCTGAACTTAGATGATGCTGCCTATGCTAAGTGGCAACAGCGCGCAGGCCAACGGCAGGTGTCGAGCTTTTCATTGCAAGATACAGCAGCGGACTGGTATGCCGCAGATATTGTGCTGGATCCAGTACAGGGCAGCCGTTTTCAATTGTGTTATCAAGGGCAGTCACTCGGTGAGATTCAGCTGCAGTTGCTAGGCCAACATAATATTGCCAATGCATTAGCTGCGGCTGCGGCTGCCAAGGCCCTGGGCATTGAGCAGGCGAGTATTGTGGCGGGACTACAAAGTATTCGTGCAGTGGCAGGGCGCATGCAGCGACATCAGCTAGCTGGTATTACGCTGATTGATGACAGCTATAACGCCAACCCCGTGTCAATGTGTGCGGCGATTGATTTATTAAGCCAAGCGGCGGGCGAGCGAATTTTAGTGTTAGGTGATATGGGCGAGCTCGGCGAGTGGTCGCAAGAGGGGCATGCGGCAGTTGGACGACATGCCAGTGGCCGAGTTGATGCGTTGTATGCCGTCGGTCAGGAAATACAGGCAGCAGTTAATGCCTATCAAGGGCCTAATGCTTACTTTTTTGCCTCGCAGGCAGAATTATTAGCCCACTTACTGCCGCAGTTAAGCGGTGAAAAAACAATTTTAGTCAAGGGTTCGCGAAGCGCTGCAATGGATCACGTGGTTCAAGCCTGTTTAGCGAATGTACAGGAGATCCATTAATGCTGTTGCTATTGGCAAACTATTTAGAGCAATTCTATTCAGGATTTGCGGTGGTGCAGTACCTTACTTTGCGCGCCATTTTTGGGGTGTTAACGGCATTGGTGCTGTCGCTTTGGCTCGGCCCTTGGATGATTCGCACCTTGCGTGGGCTGCAAATTGGTCAATCGGTTCGCACCGATGGCCCACAAAGCCATTTATCTAAATCGGGCACTCCAACCATGGGTGGGGCGTTGATTTTAGCGGCGATTGCAGTCAGCACCTTGCTCTGGGCTAATCTCAGTAATCTTTATGTCTGGGTAGTGCTGCTGGTGACCTTACTATTTGGCGCCATTGGTTGGGTCGATGACTACCGTAAGGTGGTAGAGAAAAGCTCGCGCGGCTTACCTGGACGCTGGAAATATTTTTGGCAGTCGGTATTTGGTTTAGCAGCCGCAGTGGTGTTGTTTATCAACGCCAAATCAAGCGCCGAAACCACCTTGATTTTTCCTTTCCTAAAAGATGTCGCGTTGCCGCTTGGCATTGGCTTTATTGTGCTGACCTATTTTGTGATTGTTGGCTCAAGTAATGCGGTGAACTTGACAGATGGCTTAGATGGGCTAGCTATTTTGCCTACTGTTTTGGTGGGTGGTGCATTGGGCGTCTTCGCTTACCTTTCGGGTAACGTCAATCATGCTGAATACTTATTGATTCCTTATATTCCTAATGCCGGTGAGTTGGTTGTGTTTTGTGCGGCATTAGTCGGCGCTGGTTTAGGCTTTTTATGGTTTAACACATACCCCGCGCAGGTCTTTATGGGCGATGTTGGTGCTTTAGCACTAGGAGCAGCTTTAGGTACGTTAGCGGTCATTGTGCGTCAAGAAATCGTGCTGTTTATTATGGGTGGGGTGTTCGTGGTCGAAACCCTTTCAGTGGTCATTCAGGTCGGTTCTTACAAGTTACGTGGTAAGCGGGTATTTCGTATGGCGCCGATTCATCACCATTTTGAATTGAAAGGCTGGCCAGAGCCGCGGGTTATTGTGCGCTTTTGGATTATCACCTTAATTCTAGTTCTTGTGGGCCTGTCCACACTGAAGTTACGTTAGAGGCGACTATGCCAAGTGCAGGGTTACAGATTGTTATTGGATTGGGCAAAAGCGGATTAGCGCTGGTGCAGTTTCTGCTGGCCAAAGGTTTTAATGTGGCAGTGGCCGATACCCGTGCTCATCCGCCTGGTGCAGAAGTATTAGCCGCTGAGCATCCAGAAGTAGCGACGCATTATGGTGAGTTAAATGAAGCCTTTTTAGCCGCGGCTGAAGTGATTTATGTTAGCCCTGGATTGGCCGTGAGTCATCCTGTATTACAGCGACTGCAGCAACAAGGGATTCGCATCGCGGGTGATATTGATGTGTTTGCCCAATATGCTAAGGCTCCCGTTATTGCTATTACCGGCTCTAATGCTAAAAGTAGTGTGACAACCCTTGTTGGGCAAATGGCTCAAGAAGCGGGTAAACGTGTGGCGGTAGGCGGTAATTTGGGCGTGCCGGTGGTTGAGCTACTGGATCCTGAGGCAGAATTGTATGTGTTGGAGCTATCGAGCTTTCAGCTAGAAACCACAGAGCTGCTAGCGCCCTATGTTGCGACTTGCTTAAATATTAGCGAAGACCATATGGACCGCTATCCTGAGGGGATTGCGAGCTACATTGCGGCTAAACAACGTATTTTTGAGCGTGCGCGCTATGCTGTAGTTAATCGAGATGATGCGCAGGCCTTTGCTCCCGAGCACCCGATAGAAGTGAGCTACTCCTTTACATTAGAAGCGCCAGCGAGTATCAACGAGTTTGGGGTGCGAGCAACCGCAGCAGGCACCTTTATCGCTTTGGGCGAGCAGAACTTATTGCCAGTCAGTGCGTTAAAACTAAAAGGGCGGCACAACCTAGCCAATGCGTTGGCGGCTTTAGCGTTAGCCTCAACAATTGAGCTGCCTTTAGCAAGCACGCTGCAGACTGCGCAAAACTTTGCTGGATTGCCGCATCGTTGCCAGTGGCTAGCTGAGCACGAGCAAGTGACTTGGTATAACGACTCCAAAGGCACCAATGTGGGGGCTACTTTAGCGGCGCTGGCCGGATTGGCGGATACGGTACCGGGGAAAATAGTTTTAATTGCTGGTGGTGATGGTAAGGGCGCAGATTTTTCGCCGTTAAAAAAACCAGTTAAACAAGAGTGCCGTGCGGTGATTTTGCTTGGCAAAGATGCACTACTAATCGAGCAGCAATTAGCGGGTGCTGTGCCTTGTTATCATGTAGCCAGTTTGCCAGAAGCGGTGCAGTTAGCGGCTAAGTTGGCTCAAGCAGATGATCTAGTGCTGCTATCGCCAGCCTGTGCCAGCTTAGACATGTTTACTAGTTTTGAGCATCGCGGTGAAGTGTTCGAGCAGGCGCTAAGGGAGTTAATCGGGTGAACTTAGACTTTTTACGCAAACCGTCGCCGTTACGTAACCAAGCTCGACAAATGGACTTGGATTTTTTGTTTTTACTGGGCTGCTTGGCACTACTGGGATTAGGGCTAGTCATGATTGCCTCGGCTTCTACCGAGGTTAGCTATAAAGAAAATGGGCATACCTATTACTTTATTACCCGGCAGATGATTTATTTTCTGATCGGTGTGGCCGCTTTTTTATTTGCCGTGCAAACCCCTTTAAGTTTTTGGCGCCGTCACGTTGTGATCGTGGCTTTTTTAACTTTAATTGGCTTGGTATTGGTGTTTGTGCCTGGCATTGGTAAAGAGGTGAACGGGGCAAAACGCTGGCTCAACTTTGGGTTGTTTAATATTCAGCCTTCGGAGTTAGCAAAAATTGCCGCCATTATGTTGTTGGCCTCTTATATGGCCAATAACAATAAAGCCTTGCAAGAAAAATACAGCGCAATGCTGGTGCCAGGGGCAGTGTTGGTGATTTTTGCTTTGCCCATTTATCTGGAGCCAGACTTCGGTAGCATGGCGGTGCTCGTGGTGACGTTAGGTTTAATGCTATTTCTTGGCGGCATGCGCTTAAGCTTGGTCATAGGAGCCGGTGTTTTAGTGCTGGCCGCGGGCGTTTATTTAGTTGGAACAGAAAGCTATCGTTTGGATCGGATTCAAAACTTCACCAATCCATGGGCTGATCCTTATGGTAAAGGCTATCAGTTGTCCCAGGCTTTGATTGCGTACGGCCGTGGTGATGTGTTTGGCTTGGGTTTAGGTAATAGTATCCAAAAACAACACTTTTTACCCGAGGCCCATACTGACTTTATTTTTTCGGTGCTGGCTGAGGAGCTAGGCTTAATTGGCACCTTGCTGACCATTGCGCTATTTGGCTTTGTGGTGGCGCGGGCTTTTTTAATTGGCGTCTGGAGCGAGAAAGCACGGCCCAATGATAAGTTTCCTGCTTATATTGCCTATGGCATTGCCAGTATGTGGGCGTGTCAGATAGCGATTAATATTGGGGTTAATATTGGTGTTTTACCTACTAAGGGACTGACATTACCGTTTTTAAGTTATGGCGGTAGCTCTTTGATTGCCTGTTGTCTCTGTATCGGATTATTGCTGCGGATTGAGTGGGAGCATCGAACCGATTTGCGTTATCAAGATATTCAAGTTATACCGACCAAGGAGCCAGCGCATGGCTAAGCCTAGTGTATTAATTATGGCAGCAGGGACAGGCGGGCATGTATTTCCAGCATTGGCTTGCGCTCGCCAATTCCAGCAACAAGGCTATGACGTGCATTGGTTAGGTACACCGACTGGCATTGAGCATGAGTTAACTCAGCATGCTGGAATCAGTATGCATTGTATTCAGATGTCAGGGCTACGAGGTAAAGGCTTAGCTCGTCTGCTTGGCATGCCTTGGCAGCTGTTTAAGGCTATACTGCAGGCGCGGCGGGTCATTAAGAAAGTTCAGCCTGTGTGCGTGGTCGGTTTTGGTGGTTACGTGACCGTACCCGGTGGTGTGGCTGCCAAGCTAGGTGGCGTGCCTTTAGTCATCCATGAGCAAAATGCGATTGCCGGTACGGCTAATAAGTCATTGCTACCCTTTGCTCAGTTGGTCTGCGAGGGGTTTCCTAACACCTTTAAAGCACAACCTAAAGTTTGCTTTACTGGGAACCCCGTACGTGAAGACTTACTGATGCTTAAACGGCAGCTAAGCGCTGGAACAGGCGTTAACTTATTGGTATTAGGCGGCAGTCTAGGTGCCGAGCCACTCAATAAGCTATTACCTGAAGCTGTGCAGTTGCTGGCGGATCCAGCCCAATTAACGATTCGTCATCAGGCCGGTAAACAGCATGCTGCTATTACTCAGCAGCGTTACCAAGCCTTAGGTTTAACGGCAGAGGTACAGCCTTTTATTGGCGATATGGCCGCGGCCTATGCCTGGGCCGACTTAGTTATTTGCCGTGCGGGCGCACTGACCGTCAGTGAGTTAGCCGCGGTGGGCGTGGGGGCTTTCTTAATTCCACTTCCCCATGCAATTGATGATCATCAGAGTAAAAATGCCGCTTTTTTAGCTGAGCAAGGTGCCGCTAAATTATTGCCGCAACGTTCAACGACTGCAGAAGGGTTAGCCGCGCAGTTAACTGAGGTTTTAATGAATAAACACCATTTATTAGAAATGGGACAAATTGCAGCGAGTTTAGCTAAACCCACTGCCACCCAAGAGGTTGTTCGTAAGTGCTTGGAGGTCGCCCATGGCTGATTTGCAACGGTTAACTCCAGCTGAGATGCGTCGTATGCGTAGAATTCGTCGGATCCACTTTGTGGGAATTGGTGGCACGGGGATGTGTGGCATCGCGGAAGTGTTACGTAATCTCGGTTATGAGGTTTCAGGCTCTGATCTTAAAGCCTCCGCGGTAACTGATCGTTTAGCCGCCTTAGGGGTTAAAATTTCGATTGGTCACCGGGCTGATAACATTGAAGGTGCTGATGTTTTAGTGGTATCCAGCGCAATCAATGTGGAAAATCCAGAAGTAGCGCGGGCGCTTGATAACCGCATTCCCGTGGTGCCACGGGCTGAAATGCTGGCTGAGCTAATGCGCTATCGGCACGGAATTGCGGTGGCTGGCACCCATGGTAAGACAACCACCACGAGTTTACTGGCATCGGTATTTGCGGCGGCTGGGCAGGATCCAACCTTTGTGATAGGTGGACGATTAAATGCCGCTGGCAGTAATGCACAGCTCGGTGCAGGTTGTTACTTAATTGCTGAAGCCGATGAAAGTGATGCCAGCTTTTTACACTTGCAGCCGATGGTGTCTGTGGTAACCAATATTGACGCTGACCATATGAGTACGTATGGCGGCGACTTTAATAAACTGAAAAAAACCTTTATTGATTTCTTACATAACTTGCCATTTTATGGTTTGGCAGTGTTGTGCATTGATGATCCATCAGTGCGTGAAATCATGGCTAAAGTTAAGCGCCCAACCATTACTTATGGGTTTTCCGAAGATGCTGACTTACGCGCGATTAACATTGAACAGCGCGGCATGAGTACGCGCTTTACCGTATTGCGCAAAGATCGTGCGCCGCTGGATGTCACGGTTAATATGCCAGGTAAGCATAATGTCTTAAACTCGTTGGCGACCATTGCCATTGCCACCGATGAGGGCATCAGTGATGAGGCGATTATTCAAGGCTTATCGCAATTCGAAGGGGTTGGCCGGCGTTTTCAAGTCTATGGTGACTTACCAGTAGACGATGGCAGTGTGATGCTAGTTGATGACTACGGGCATCATCCCCGGGAAGTTGCGGCAGTTATTAAAGCAGTGCAAGAAGGGTGGCCAGGGCGGCGTTTGGTGATGATTTATCAGCCGCATCGCTACAGCCGAACCCGCGACTTATATGAAGACTTTGTTCAGGTGCTGGGCGAAACCAATGTGCTCTTGTTGTTGGAGGTTTATCCTGCCGGCGAAGAACCTATCCCTGGCGCTGATAGCCGTCAGTTGTGCCATAGCATTCGTCAGCGTGGGCAATTAGATCCGGTACACATTGAGCGCGGTACCGATATTGCGCCGATTTTAAAGCCATTACTGCGTCCAGGCGACATTGTTCTTTGCCAAGGGGCTGGCGATATTGGCAGCATTGCGCCTAATTTAGTTAAACATCCTTTATTTGCTGAAAAGACCTTGGAGGCTTGAAATGGCAACGGTTGATGTAAAGTCCTTCGGTCGAGTTGCGGTACTTTATGGTGGCATAAGTGCCGAACGTGAAGTCTCACTGCGCTCAGGCGCGGCCGTGCTGGCAGCGCTGCAAGCAGCCGGCGTGGATGCCTTTGGCATTGATGTACAGGCAGATATTGTGCAAAGAATCAGCGCCGAAAAAATCGATCGTGCCTTTATTGTCTTGCACGGCCGAGGTGGCGAAGACGGCACGATCCAAGGCTTATTAGAGTGGGCGGGAATTCCTTATACAGGGAGTAAGGTGTTGGCCTCGGCACTGGCAATGGACAAACTGCGGACCAAACAAGTATGGAGCAGTTTGGGGATTCCTACTCCGCAACACAGCGTATTATCTAGCGTTGAAGACTGTGCGGCAGCGGCTGAAAAATTGGGTTTTCCGCTGATTGTCAAACCAGCGCAGGAAGGCTCAAGCATTGGCATGGCAAAAGTTAATAACTTGCAAGAACTAGAACAGGCTTGGCAGGCCGCACGGCATTACGACCGCAATGTATTGGTTGAGCAATGGATTACCGGGCCAGAGTTCACTATTGCAATGTTGGATGGTGAAATTTTGCCGCCGATTCGCTTAGGTACTAACCGCGAATTTTATGACTATGAAGCTAAATATTTAGCTGATGATACTCAGTATCAGATTCCTTGTGGTTTAAGCCCTGAGCGCGAACAGGAGCTAAAAGAGTTGACCCGCCAAGCCTGTGAGACCTTGGGTGTTACTGGTTGGGGGCGGGCCGATGTGATGCAAGATGAACAGGGCAATTTTTGGTTATTAGAAGTAAATACTACGCCAGGCATGACCGACCATAGTTTAGTACCGATGGCGGCTAAAGCCCATGGATTGAACTTTAGCCAACTTGTTTTGACTGTACTAGCTAGCAGTATGAAAGGTTAAGTATGAATCATCGGACTAAAGTTACTGCTAATCGGCGTGGCGCCACGCCGTTATATACGAGTGCGGCACCACCGTCGAAAAAGCTATCGTTTAAGTTGTCCTCCACGGTGGTGGATCTTTTAGTTCGAATATTTAAAACACTGGTAGTGGTAGTGGTACTTCTTGCGCTGTATCAGGGCGCACTTATTTTAAAAGAGAAGTACATTGTGCCCATTCAACATGTACGGGTGCATGGCAATTTAGATTATGTTAGCCAAAAAGCAGTAGAAGAGCGGTTAGCGCCTTACTTATCTTCTAACTTCTTTGAGTTGGATTTACAGGCTATCACTGATGTTATTGATGATATGCCTTGGGTCGAGCGAGCGGTAGTGAGTCGCGTCTGGCCAGATACGGTATTAATTGAAATGCAAGAGCAAGTACCGGTGGCCAGATGGGGTGAAAAAGCCTTGATTAACCATAAAGGACAAACCTTTCAGCCATTAGAGATGGAAAGTTATCAAAAGTTACCTTTATTATCAGGGCCTAATCGTTCTACTAAACAAGTAATGGATAATTACGAGCTAATTAATGGATTGTTAAGTAAAATTAATCAGTCCATTAGCCGTATTGAAATGCGTGAACGCGGCAGCTGGTTTATAGTCACTAATACGGGTTTAGAAATTGAATTAGGGCGTGATCAAACGGAAGAGAAAGTTAAGCGCTTTATTTATTTTTATCAAACTGAGTTAAATGATACCAGTGATGATGTGGCGCGGGTTGATTTGCGATATCTAAAAGGCATTGCAGTCACGAAAAAATCAACTAGCGTAAGCGATATATAAGCCTGCGGGCTAAGTGGAGAACAAGTGTGAGTTCAGGTGAGAGCAGCCAAAAAATGATTGTTGGATTAGACATTGGTACTTCAAAGATAACCGCATTGGTTGGAGAAGTGGGTGCTGATGGAGCCGTTCGCATTGTTGGAATGGGTTCTAAGCCTTGCCGTGGTCTGAAAAAAGGCATGATTGTCAATATTGACTCCACTGTCCAAACCATTAAGCAGGTGATCAGTGAAGCCCAGCAAAGTGCAAGCTGCCATATTCACTCAGCCTATGTGGGATTGGCCGGTAACCACGTGCGTGGTCAGGGCTCTGACGGCTCTGTGGCCATTCGTGATGGAGAAGTCAGCGAAGCAGATATTGAGCGCGTATTAGAGGCAGGGCGGGCAGTTGCTTTGCCAGCCAGCCAGCGAATTTTGCACGTGCTGCCCCAAGAGTACATTATTGATAATCAGGAAGGGGTGCGTAACCCACGTGGTATGTCTGGTGTGCGGCTAGAAACTCGGGTGCATGTAGTGACCTGTGCCGAGAATGCGGCACAAAACGTAGAAAAATGTGTTCAGCGCTGTGAAATCGAAGTCGATGGCTTAGTGCTTGAGCAGCTAGCTGCCGCTGAAGCTGTGCTGACTGAAGACGAGAAAGAACTGGGTGTGTGCTTGATTGATATTGGTGCAGGCACCTCAGATATGGCGATTTTCACCGAAGGCGCCATTCGTCATACGCATGTGCTGGCCATTGCGGGCGATCAGGTAACCAGTGATATTGCCATGGCGCTGAGTACACCCACCCAATATGCGGAAGAAATCAAGCAGCGTTATGCGTGTGCTTTAGCTGAACTGGCACAAGCCGATGAAACCATTAAAGTGCCGAGTGTGGGTGATCGCCCACCCCGTGAAATCTCTCGTATCGCGTTGGCTGAGATTATTGAAATGCGTTACGAAGAGTTGTTTGGGCTGATTTATGACGAACTCAAACGTAGCGGTTATGAAAACTTTATTCCAGCGGGCATTGTATTGACCGGTGGTACAGCACGTATGGAAGGTGCGGTTGAGTTGGCTGAGGCAATTTTCCGCATGCCAGTACGCTTAGCTTACCCGTCAGGGGTGAAGGATATGGAAAGCATTGTGCATAACCCAGCCTATGCCACTGCAGTTGGGCTGCTTTTATACGGCGCTAAGGCCCAGGAAGCAGCTATTGAGAATACTAATCACCAGCCAGATCACTCGAAAAAAGAGCCCTCGCTGGTACAAAAGCTGAAAAGCTATTTTGCGAAAACATTTTAAATTTATCAGTGCGCTCAGCGCATTGCACCAGTAGGTAGGAGAAGGCATGTTTGAGTTTGTTGATAACACTCCGGATATTCCAGTCATCAAAGTGGTAGGTGTCGGCGGCGGCGGCGGTAATGCGGTTAATCACATGCTGGCGAACAATATTGAAGGGATTGAGTTCATCTGTGCCAACACGGATGCTCAAGCCCTACAAAGCATTAAAGCGCGCACGATTTTACAGCTTGGCACATCCGTAACTAAAGGACTGGGTGCTGGCGCTAATCCTGAAGTCGGAAAAAAAGCGGCTGAAGAGGATCGTGAGCGGATTATGGAAGTGCTACGTGGTACCGACATGGTCTTTATCACTACCGGTATGGGAGGAGGTACAGGCACAGGTGCAACGCCAATTATTGCCGAAATCGCGCAAGAGCTTGGTATCTTGACGGTAGCCGTAGTAACGCGTCCATTTATGTTTGAAGGCAATAAGCGGATGCAAATTGCCGATGCGGGTATTCAAGAGCTAGCGCAACACGTTGACTCGCTAATTACGATTCCTAACGAAAAGCTACTGACTATCTTAGGTAAAGATGCAACTTTACTCGATGGCTTTGCCAAAGCGGATGATGTATTAGCTAGCGCGGTGCGCGGTATCTCAGACATTATTAAACGCCCTGGTTTAGTCAACGTCGACTTCGCTGATATTCGCACCATTATGGGCGGTATGGGCATGGCGATGATGGGAACCGGTAAAGCCTCAGGTGCTGATCGTGCCCGTGAAGCCACCGAGCAAGCGATTCAAAACCCTTTATTAGAAGACATTAACTTAAAAGGTGCGAAGGGTATTTTAGTTAATATCACTTCTGGTCCTGACTTAAGTTTGGGTGAATACAATGAAGTAGGCCGCATTGTCTCTGAGTTTGCTGCATCTGATGCTAACGTTAAAGTGGGTAGTGCGATTGATCCTGATATGCGTGATGAACTGCATGTGATCGTGGTAGCCACAGGTTTAGATGAGCACCCAGAGAAAAAAGCGGCGATTGTTGAAGTGCCAACAGCTGAGCATCCTATTACTGAGATGCCGGAAGTAAGTGCACAAGCTTATGGTGAGGATTATTACGATTTACCACCAGCGCTACGCAATAAGCGTCGTAGTGCTGCAGGTGCCGCTAGCAGTGTACGTGCGACTCAAGCTCATCCTGCGGCAGAGAAAGAGCAAAGCTTAGACTTGCTAAACATTCCATCATTTTTACGCCGTCAAGCTGACTAAGTAGAAACCCTAATCTTCTG
This sequence comes from Thiopseudomonas alkaliphila, assembly GCF_001267175.1. Lineage (NCBI taxonomy): Bacteria > Pseudomonadati > Pseudomonadota > Gammaproteobacteria > Pseudomonadales > Pseudomonadaceae > Thiopseudomonas > Thiopseudomonas alkaliphila. Next base: position 80,471 of record NZ_CP012358.1, read on the forward strand.
CTTTAGTTGTCCGTAGCGGCATCTTATCTGTTAAGATGCCGCCACTTTAGAACTACTTGCAACGTTAAATTGCCCGGCTTAGGTCATGATTAAACAACGTACATTACAAAATACTATCCGCGCCACTGGTGTCGGCTTGCACTCAGGTGAAAAGGTTTATCTCACATTAAAACCTGCTCCGATCAATACAGGTATCATTTTTCGCCGTATGGATTTAGATCCAGTGGCAGAAATTCCTGCTTTAGCAAAAAATGTGGGTGAGACCACCATGTCTACCACCTTAGTTAATGGTGACGTTAAGGTGGATACAGTTGAACACTTGCTGTCTGCCATGGCTGGACTAGGCATTGATAATGCTTATGTTGAACTGTCGGCGCCGGAAGTTCCAATCATGGACGGAAGCGCAGGACCTTTTGTGTTTTTAATCCAATCAGCTGGTTTGCAAGAGCAAGAAGCACCAAAGCAGTTTATTCGTATTCTGCGTGAGGTCACGGTGGAAGATAATGGCAAACGCGCTACTTTTTTACCCTTTGAAGGATTTAAAGTTAGCTTTGAAATCGACTTTGATCATCCCGTATTCAAAGATAAAACCCAAGTAGCCAGCGTTGATTTCTCTAGCACTTCGTTTGTAAAAGAAGTGAGTCGTGCGCGTACTTTTGGTTTTATGCGTGATATCGAATTCTTACGTTCACAGAACCTAGCCTTAGGTGGCAGTGTTGATAACGCGATTGTGGTGGATGAGTTCGAAGTACTTAACGAAGATGGTCTGCGTTATGAGGATGAGTTCGTTAAACACAAAATTCTTGATGCAATTGGTGATTTGTACTTACTAGGCAAAAGCTTAATTGGTGAGTTTAAAGGCTATAAGTCGGGACACGCGCTGAACAACGTACTGTTGCGTGAACTGTTAGATCAGCCGGATGCTTGGGAAGTCGTTACCTTTGAGGATGCCAGTCAGGCACCGATCTCTTACTCTAAGCCTAGTAGTGTAGCCGGCTAGATGAGATAGAAGCTGCAACCCATTGCCTAATAGAAAAAGCCATTCATGATGAGTGGCTTTTTTCGTTTTGGCCGATTAAACGTAATAAGGTGGCTTTTAGCTCGGGGTTCTCAGCTTGCTTGGCGGCATTGGCTAGCGTTTGTGAGGCGGAGGCGGGAATTGGCTGCGGTTCGGCTACACTAAGTGGCGCTGATTGTTCATACTGCGGCATGACTTTAAACTGAATCACCTCGAGCTTAGCAAAGGCTTCGGTGGCACGTAATTGGGTGAGTAAGCGTTGCTGTTGATAGCGTAAACGAGTAGCCCACATGCTGTTGTACACGGCAATGGTGAGGGTGTGGCCATTAAAGCTTGAGAGTTTGCAAAACTCACGGGCTGCTGGTTGCAAATATTGCTGAAACACGGCCGCTAATGCAGCTTGATCTTGGCTGACCTGCAGTAATTGGGTGATTTGTTGAGAGTTGGTGAGGAGTTTAATGCCATCTTTTGCATAATGTGGCCGACGTTTCATGGGTATGCTCATTAAGCTGACAATCGGGAGGAACGAGGGTTTCTAGTATAAAGCGTTAGCAGGAAATTGCAGCAGCTCCTTGAAAACAGTCAATCAATCCCCATGTATTGTAGGATGCATCAAGTTACTGCCATTCAGGTTAATTCAGGGTAGAATGGTCTTTTTTGCACGGGTGAAATTAGCCTTTCGTGCCGTCATTCCAACTATGGAAGTGTTGTTTATATGTTTGCGCCTTTATTAAGAAAAGTCTTTGGAAGTAAAAACGATCGCGATGTGAAACGCATGCAAAAAGCCGTGCGTTCAGTAAATGCCCTCGAAGAGCAAATGCAGGCTTTATCGGATGAGCAATTACAAGCAAAAACGATTGAGTTCCGCGAGCGCCTCAGTCAAGGTGAAACGCTAAATAAAATCCTTCCAGAAGCCTTTGCTGTCTGCCGTGAGGCGGGCAAGCGGGTGATGGGAATGCGTCACTTCGATGTGCAGTTGATTGGTGGTATGGCGTTGCATGAAGGCAAGATTGCCGAGATGCGTACCGGTGAAGGTAAAACCTTAGTGGCGACGTTGGCCGTTTATCTGAACGCCTTAGCTGGTAAAGGGGTGCACGTAGTCACGGTAAACGATTACCTAGCTCACCGTGATGCTAACTGGATGCGTCCACTATATGAGTTTTTAGGATTATCTGTTGGGGTGGTACTACCTTTTCAGGATCCACAAGAAAAACGCAGTGCTTATGCCTGTGATATTACTTACGGAACTAACAACGAATTTGGTTTCGACTATTTACGCGACAACATGGCGTTTAGCTTAGAAGAAAAATACCAGCGTGAATTGAATTTTGCGGTGATTGATGAAGTTGACTCGATTCTGATTGATGAAGCGCGCACGCCGTTAATTATTTCTGGTCAGTCAGATGATAGCTCTGTGTTGTATCAGCAGGTGAACGAGCTGATTCCTTTGTTGCAGCGTCACTTAGAGGAAGAGCCAGGAGTTGTCACCCAGGAAGGCCATTACTCGTTAGATGAGAAAACCCGTCAGGTCGAGCTTAATGAGGCAGGCCACTTGTTTATTGAAGATGAGCTGGTGAAACGTGGTTTATTGCCTGAAGGTGAAACACTCTATGCTCCGAGCAATTTGGGGTTATTAGCCCACGTTTATGCTGGTTTACGGGCACACACCCTGTTTCATAAAAACGTTGAGTACATTATTCAAAATGGGCAAATTGTTTTAGTGGATGAGCACACTGGGCGTACTATGCAGGGTCGCCGCTTATCTGAGGGTTTACACCAAGCAATTGAAGCCAAAGAAGGGGTGCAGATTCAGCCCGAAAGCCAGACCATGGCTTCCACCACCTTCCAAAACTATTTCCGCCTCTATAACAAATTATCAGGAATGACGGGGACTGCCGATACTGAAGCCTTTGAGTTCCGTCAGATTTACGGCCTCGATGTTTTGGTGATTCCAACGCACCGTCCGATTGCGCGGATTGATTACAACGACTTAGTCTTTTTAACCCAAGAAGAAAAGTATCAGGCTGTTATTGAAGATATTTTGGCTTGCCAAAAACAAGGTCGTCCGGTACTGGTAGGTACCGCTTCAATTGAAAGCTCTGAACTGGTTTCCAGCGTACTGCAGCGCGAAGGTATTGCACATAAAGTACTTAACGCTAAGCACCACGACTCTGAGGCGGAAATTATTGCCCAAGCAGGTCGCCCAGGCGCGGTCACTATTGCCACCAACATGGCGGGTCGAGGCACCGATATTTTGCTCGGCGGTAACTGGGAAGTAGAAGCGGCTGCTCTTGAAAATCCAACTGAAGCGCAAATCGAAGCGATTAAAGCAGAGTGGCAGGTCCGTCATCAGAAAGTAATTGAAGCCGGTGGCTTGCATGTCATTGCAACCGAGCGCCATGAGTCGCGCCGCATTGATAATCAATTACGTGGTCGTGCCGGTCGTCAAGGTGACCCCGGTTCGAGCCGATTTTACTTATCCTTAGAAGATAACTTAATGCGTATCTTTGCTTCGGATCGAGTGAAAAATTTTATGAAAGCCTTAGGCATGAAGCCAGGTGAGGCGATTGAGCACCGGATGGTGACCAATGCCATTGAAAAAGCGCAGCGTAAAGTCGAGGGCCGTAACTTCGATATTCGTAAGCAATTGCTTGAATACGATGATGTGGCTAATGAGCAGCGTAAAGTGATTTATCATATGCGCAATAGCTTATTAGAGGCTGATACCATTAAAGAGACCGTGGCCGAGTTCGCTGATCAGGTGTTAACTGAAGCGGTGGCTGAGCATATTCCGCCACAATCTTTACCTGAGCAGTGGAATATTGCTGGCCTTGAAGAAGCCTTAAAAACTGATTTTGCCCTTGAGTTGCCGATTCAGCAGTGGCTAGACGAAGATAACAGCCTCTATGAAGAGACCTTAGTTGAACGGATTAAGGCTGAGTTAGTGGCGGTTTATCGTGAAAAAGAACAGCTGGCAGGTGAAGAAGCGCTGCGAGGCTTTGAAAAGCAGATTGTATTACGGGTGCTTGATGATCTGTGGAAAGATCACTTAGCCACCATGGATCATTTGCGTCAGGGAATTCACTTACGTGGTTACGCGCAGAAGAACCCAAAACAAGAGTACAAGCGTGAATCTTTTAACTTGTTCCAGAACTTAATTGAGTCGATCAAGCGTGACTCCGTACGTATTTTAAGTCATGTTAAAGTGCGCATGGAAGATCCTGAAGAAGAGCAAGAACGTTTACGCCAGCAGGCTGCTGCGTTAGCAGAGCAGATGGAATATCAGCATCAAGAGTTAGATGAAGCAGGTAATCCAGTGTCGGCTGAAGAAGAGCAAGCGACTGCAGGTTTGCAGCGGGTTGAGCGTGATGGACCGAAAGTTGGGCGCAATGATGCCTGTCCTTGCGGTTCGGGCAAAAAGTATAAACACTGTTGCGGTAAAATTAGTTAATTAAGCCGTAGCTGTTGATTTTTGACGCCGCACCGAAGTTTTCGAGTGCGGCGTTTTTATCTTAAATTAGTCGTATTTTACACGTAGGCGTTATCCAAAACCTTGAAGGAGGTTGGTCATGGCGGTGGGATTAAAACCTTTAGGCACACTGTATCCGGTGCCAGGATTTGAGTTAGGCGTTGCAAGTGCCGGTATTAAAAAAGTAGGACGTCGTGACCTTGTGGTAATGCGTTGCGCGCCAGGTTCAACGGTAGCTGGGGTGTTTACCCAAAATGCTTTTTGCGCCGCTCCAGTACTGCTGGCAAAACAACGTATGCAGCAGCCGGTGCAGTATCTAGTGACTAATACTGGAAATGCTAACGCGGCTACTGGTGAGCTAGGGTTAGCTGCCGCTAATGCTGTCTGTCAGGCATTAGCTAGTCAAGTAGGCTGTAGTCTAGAGCAGGTGTTGCCATTTTCTACTGGGGTAATTGGTGAGCCATTACCAGTCGACAAGATAGAGCAGGCTTTGCCCGCGGCGATTGCTGATTTAACAGAAGATAATTGGGCGCTGGCTGCTGAAGGAATTCTTACCACCGATACGTTGCCTAAAGGGGCGAGTCTGCAAGTTGAGCATGAAGGTGTCACCCTAACGGTAACCGGCATCAGTAAAGGTGCTGGCATGATTCGGCCAAACATGGCGACTATGCTGGGTTATATTGCGACTGATGCAAAGATTGCACAGACAATTTTGCAAAATATGTTGCTGGATGCTACTAATCAATCGTTTAACCGCATCACCATTGATGGTGATACCTCAACCAATGACTCCTGTATTTTGGTGGCCACAGGGCAAGCAGCGATGCCTACTCTGGAAAAGGCGGAAGGCGCGCTTTATCATAAATTGCGTGAGGCTATTTTTAGCGTAGCCAAGCAACTAGCGCAAGCTATTGTGCGTGATGGCGAGGGAGCTACCAAGTTTGTAACGGTACAAGTGAATGGCGGTGCTACAGCGCAAGAAAGCTTAGATGTAGCTTATGCAGTGGCACACTCGCCTTTGATCAAAACAGCGCTCTTTGCCTCAGACCCTAACTGGGGCCGGATTGTGGCAGCTATTGGCTATGCAGGCTTAGCTAATTTGGATACCAGTCTTGTGCAGGTGTATTTGGGCGAAGTACAGATCGTGCAAGACGGTGGACGAGCAGCTAGTTATCTAGAGGAGCAAGGAGCGGCGGTAATGCAGCAGGCAGAAATCGACATTCGTATTGAGCTGGGACGTGGGAGTTGTGATGAAACTATCTGGACCACTGACTTATCCCATGAGTATGTACGAATTAACGCTGAATATCGCTCCTAAGCGTGAGGCAAAGCATTGAACTTAAGGGCAGCTGAGCTGCCCTTTTTGTTGGATCACTATAGGTAAAGGCAATGGCAAAGCCAGAAGTACAGGTCGCAGTCGGGGTTATTCGTAATGCGCAGCAGCAAGTGTTGTTAGCACTTAGGCCAAGTAATAAGCATCAGGGTGGATTATGGGAGTTTCCGGGCGGTAAGTTGGATCCAGGCGAGGAGGCGATCGATGCACTCAAGCGTGAGTTGTATGAAGAATTATCGATCACTGTGACGCAATGTGAGCCGCTGATTAATTTGCGCTATCACTATCCAGATTTGACCGTAGTGTTAGCGGTCTGGCAGGTAACAGGCTTTACAGGTGAGGCTGTGGGGGCAGAAGGTCAGCCGATTCGCTGGGTAGAACCTAGCCAGCTACAGGATTATTCGTTTCCAGCGGCTAATCAACCGATTCTACGAGCATTACAATTACCGAGGCAGTATTGGATTACCCCTGATCTTCCTGTGGCGCAATTGTTAGAAGGGTTGGCAGTGGCGATTGAGCGGGGCGCGGCTTTAATTCAATTGCGAGCACCGAGCTTGGCAATTGCCGATTATCAGGCATTGGCACAGCAGGTGATTGCGCGCTGGCCAACGGTACAGTGGATGCTAAAGCACCCAGAGCAACTCACCATAGCGCCTTCGGCAAACGTAGGTTTTCATTTAACCGCTACTGAATTGCTGCAATTAACCCCAGCACAGCGTGCGAGTTTAGCGGGAGGATGGCTGGCAGCTTCGTGTCATAACTTAATAGAAGTTGAGCAGGCACAGCAGTTGCAGGTAGATTTTATTACCTTATCACCGGTTGCCCCTACGGCTAGTCATCCTGAGCAAGCGGCCCTTGGCTGGTCGCAGGCCACTCATTTAACTGCTCAAGCGAATTGTCCGGTGTATTGGTTAGGCGGTTTAGCGCCGACTCAACAAGCAGAAGTTTTGATCGCTGGCGGCCAAGGGATTGCGGCTATTCGCGGGTTTTGGCCTAACGCTTTATGACTTATTAGGCGCTGGCGCTGCCTGCCATAGCACCTCGCTAATGGTTTGACGTTTAGCGATCACTCGAGCGGCGACAAATAATAAGTCAGAGAGGCGGTTCAGGTAAATTAATAGCTCACTGCGCAAGGGTTCGAGTTGGTGCAGGGTGATTGCGCGCCGTTCAGCACTACGAGCGGCGCTGCGACATAAATGGGCTTGGGCGATAGCAATAGAGCCACCGGGTAAAATAAAATCAGTCAGTGGACCTACTTCGCTATTCCAGTGATCAATCAACTGCTCAATCCGCTGAATTTCATGGCTGTCTAGCGCCTGATACTCAGGCATGGCCAGTTCGCCGCCGAGATCAAATAATCGATGTTGGCATAGACTTAAATCGGCACTGACTCCAGTAAGTGCTGGGTGAGTGCTGTGGGTTGTCGATAATTCCGCCAACAGCAAACCTAAATGGCAGTTAAGTGTATCTACTTCACCGATTGCCTCTATCCGTGCATGGTTTTTCGCCACGCGGCGTCCATCGGCTAGCCCAGTGTCTCCGTTATCGCCCGTACGCGTATATATTTTACTTAAACGATAGCCCATGGTGTACTCCTAAGGGATAAATAGAGTATAGCTAATATGCCAGTTGCTCAATTAAGGCATGATGTAGTGCGTTGAGGTGGGGTGCGGCAAGCTGTTGGCTGCGGGCATAATGGCAGGCAAAGCCAGTAATAAACTCGGCTTCTGTTGGGCGTTGTTGTTGTACATCTTGCAGCATCGAGGAGGTATTGTTGGCGGTTTGCTCAATTACTTGCCAAATCAACTGGTGCAGTTGATTGGGTTGCAGCGGCACCTCAGCTTGTTTAAGCAGTAGGGTTAGTTCAGGAATCAAGGCGTTCACTTGGCTAGCCTGTTGACGTAGCTCACCATTGCGGCACTGATGTAAAACAGTTAACGGATTAATCGCACAGTTAACTGCTAATTTAAGCCACAGGGCGTGCCAAATTTGGGGATTCCATTGATTATGAATCCCGGCTACTTGCCAAAGCTCAAGCCAGTGTGGGGCTGCTTGCCCTAAGTGGTTTAAATCGCCTAGTTGAGTTAAGCCTTGCCCTGCCCAAGTCACTTGAAAGGGGGCGGTTAGATAAGCGCCATCGGTGGTTGAGGCGGCTATTATGCGCTGCTTGGAATAACGCTGAATGATTGCTTGTTGGCTGCCTAAGCCATTTTGCAGCAAAATAATACAGGCATTTTCCGCTAAGCGTGAAGCAATTGAATCAATTGCAGTTAATGCATCGTACGCTTTGCAGGCCACAATTAAGTGGGTGATAGGCGTTTGGCTTGTATCAGCTAGCTCCGCTGTGAGGGCGAGTGACTGGCAAGTGTGCTGGGTGGTTAATTGCACTTGGCCTGGAAATGCTTGCAGTCGTTCAGCTGAGCGTAAAATAAGATGCACCGACTGCTTTACTTGTGCGAGGCGGGCCGCCCATAAGCAGCCCAAGCTGCCGGCCCCTAAAATATGCCAATGGATGGTGGAAACGCCAGTATTCATAATTAAAGCCAGCTAGTGCTTTGCACCCCTAAAGCCAGAGAGTTGGCTATAATGACGCAAACCTGCACCGCTGTCAGCAGCTCGCTGGAGTGGCTCGGTCAGCACAACGCATTAAAGATGGATTGAGGAGGGGCTATGCCTTCGTTTGATATTGTTTCTGAACTAGATAAACACGAACTACAAAACGCAATGGACAATGCTGCTAAAGAGCTTGAGCGCCGTTACGACCTTAAAGATAAAGCACAAATTGAGTTTAAAGATAAAACCGCCACTCTGACTGCAGATGCCGATTTTATGCTGGATCAACTGGTAGAAATTATTAAGCTGGCGCTAACTAAGCGTAAAATTGATATTGACTGCATGGAAGTCAAAGAAGCCTACGCCTCAGGCAAGGTGATGAAACAAGAAGTCACCATGAAAGAGGGGATTGATAAAGAAATGGCTAAAAAAATTGTGGCGCGGATCAAAGAAGCCAAGCTAAAGGTGCAAGCAGCGATTCAGGGTGAGCAGGTGCGGGTTACAGGTAAAAAGCGCGATGATTTACAAGAAGTGATCGCATTTTTACGTGGCGAGTCCTTTGGTTTGCCGCTGCAATTTAATAATTTTAGAGACTAGTTTGATTCTCGGTTCGTAAGTTGTGTTTATTTTTGGCTTAAAGGTTTACCTAGTGCTTTTAGAGAAAATATAAGTTATGGACTTACTTTCTAGCTTGTTAAATATCTAGGCTGTAAATACAGTAAGAGCTCTGACTAATATTGTATGGGAGCGGACGAAAATCCGCTCCAGCAACTGGAGTAAAAGCTTGTATTTATTGTCAGCAGTATATGAAAATAATCCGCTTTCAAAGAGGGCTGTATTATAACTGAGCAGTTAATTATGGCTGTGTGAAGTTGGCTGAGAGATTGCAGGAGCGATTTAATCTATTCGTAATCTCGTTAAACGCTATGCGGGAGTTAGAGGCGTTAGCAGATCTTTAGCATCCAATAAGATTTTGAAAGTATCTTTATCTAAACTAGGCAGTGGAAGTTGTGCAAGAGTTCGTGCTTCTATGAGTGTGCTAGCGCTTCCCATATAGCGCCACTCTTTCACTACATGTAAGATTGCTTGTTCTGCAATTACTGCTCCTCCAGTAAAAGGCCAATCTAAGTTTGGAAGTTTTGCTAAAGATTTTAGCAGTTGCTGATTAAATTCATTCGCGGCATGAGCACCAATACATGCTCCTTGACAGCGTTTTAGCTGTCGATCAAAGCAAGGGTTACCTAGTTGGCCGCTAGTTAGACCTAGAGTTTGTTGACAGAGACCGGTATTCAATAATGTTTTTTTCAGTGCTTGAGTTGCTTCACGCTTAGTGTTAAATAACCCATAAAAACCAAGAAACGTTGCAGAGTTGTTAGTGGGTGTGTGGCTGACTAGATGTAATTTATAGTAATCGGGTGATGCTTCTAATGCCCAGCTAAATAAGCACTTACTGGAGCGCAGTCTTCGGTTAAGCGTAGGTTTTAAAGCTTTAATTAGGCGAGCTTCGGTCAATAGAGCATCCAACTCTCCTTGGCATTTAATTATTTCTATGCGTTTTGCCTGCAAGCTTAAGGTCATTTCTTTGGCTAGTCGATGATCACTAGAGAAGTGGGCGCGTAAACGTTTTTTAACGTTATTGCTTTTACCGATGTAGATGGGGAGTTGATTAATACCATAAATCAGGTAAACACCAAAACTATCGTACATATTGCTCCAGTCTAAATCCTGTAAAGCAGGAGGAATGCTAGATTGCCTAATCATTACCAGTGAGTCTTCAACTAGTTGATTGGGTAGTGTATTTTGTAATTTTTGCCAGCATTGCAGTAGTGCAAGTGCGCGTTGTTCACAGGTTGCATTAGAGAGTAGCTTGGGTGGGACTTGCTCTAGTTTTCTAAATAATTTAGTAAGGCATAACACGCTAAAGCGACAGTTAAGAGCTAGAGGCTTAAAGCTATTTTTGAGAAAGCTAGATACCCAGCGGCCATGTAGAGATACTACAATATGCTCATCTAAGAAAGCTGCTATTTCTGTTAATTGCTCAGGTTTAGAGTAACTCAGTAACCATAACTGGCTAGTAATTTCTCCATTTGCTAAGCGGTAGGCGGCTACTTCTTGTAGCTCGCACTTTTGTGTATGAGGTCCCGAAGTTTTAATACTAATAAAAACTAATGCTTTACGTAGTTTTGCATAAGTCATAAGCTTTCTCTTCAGCAGTTTGAAAAGATTTCATTGTGTTACGGCAGTAAAAAATAGCTTAAAGTTCAGTAATTGGATGAGGTGGTTGCGCTAGGGGCAGCCTTTCGAAAGGAGACTAAAGTCGCGGTTGAAGTCTTTTAAGATACTTTGGGTGATAGAGCTTAACTCAAACAGGTGTACAGATCGATGGTCTGAGCTTAATGCTTTATTTTGCTTGGCTTTAGCTGTGTGAGGGGTGTGTTGCGTGATGTTGCATTGTTGGAATGGTGCCCAGGAGAAGACTCGAACTTCCACGACCGTAAGGTCACTAGCACCTGAAGCTAGCGTGTCTACCAATTTCACCACCTGGGCTTGTTCATTACTTTAAGTTGTAACTTGAACGGCGCACAATATAATTCTGCAACAGCACTTTGTAAACCCTTTTCTGATAAAAAACTGCAGTAAAGCAATTTATTCAGTTAACTAGGGTCTGATTGTGGCTTAATAACAAAAACATAACGCTTAGCAGGGCTAGGCGCTTTTACATGAAAGGTGAATATAATTTGAAAGCCGATTGGCAAACTCTGGATCCAGAGGCCGCGCGTGAAGCGGAAAAATACGAAAACCCTATTCCTAGTCGGGAATTAATTTTACAGCATCTAGCTGATCGTGGTGCGCCGGCAAACCGTGAACAGTTATGCGCTGAGTTTGGTTTAACCAGTGAAGAAGATATTGAAGCCTTGCGCCGTCGCTTACGTGCGATGGAACGTGATGCGCAAGTGGTCTATACCCGTCGTGGTGCCTATGCGCCGGTAGATAAATTAGATTTAGTGTTGGGCCGAGTGAGTGGCCACCGAGATGGCTTTGGCTTTTTAATCCCCGATGAAGAAGGGGAAGATTTATTTTTAAGCCCTACTCAGATGCGCCTCGTATTTGATGGAGATCGAGCGTTAGCCCGAGTAGTGGGTGTTGATCGTAAAGGTCGCCGAGAAGGGGCGATTGCTGAAGTGGTGCAACGAGCGCATAGTACGTTGGTCGGGCGTTATAACGAAGAGAATGGCATTGGCTTTGTAGTGCCAGACAATAGCCGCATGCAGCAAGAAATTCTGATTAGCCCAGGCCGCAGCAATCAAGCAGAGGTTGGGCAATTAGTTGAGGTGGAAATTACACACTGGCCAACCTCTCGATTCCAAGCTCAAGGAAATGTGACTGAGGTATTAGGCGATTACATGGCGCCAGGCATGGAAATTGAAGTGGCTTTGCGCAATTACGATATTCCACATGAGTGGCCGAAGGCGGTGTTGGCAGAAATTCGTAAGTTTAAAGATCAGGTGAGCGCGCGCGATATCGCCAAGCGTGTGGACTTGCGCCATTTGCCGTTAGTGACAATTGATGGTGAGGATGCCCGAGATTTTGATGATGCAGTGTACTGTGAGGCGCGTGCTGATGATGGACGCGCGGCAGGCGGTGGCTGGACTTTATATGTGGCCATTGCTGATGTCTCGCATTACGTTAAGCTTGACTCGGCGCTAGATAAAGAGGCCCAGGAACGAGGTAACTCGGTCTATTTCCCAGAGCAAGTGATCCCTATGCTGCCAGAGGTATTATCTAATGGCTTATGCTCACTGAACCCCTTGGTGGATCGTTTGGCGATTGTCTGTGAGGTGGCTATTTCACGGGCCGGAAAAATGCTGGATTATCAGTTCTATGAAGCGGTGATTCAGTCTCAGGCCCGCTTGACCTATACCGAAGTGAGTCATTTCTTGGAGCGGCCACGTTCTGCTGAGGCAGCGCAGTTTGTGCAACAGCATGCAGTGGCTGTGGAGCCTGTGACGCAGCTGTATGCACTGTATAAAGCATTGATTAAGCAGCGTCAGGTGCGTGGAGCGATTGACTTTGATACTCGCGAAACACGCATCATTTTTGGTGATGATCGGAAAATTCAACAAATCGTCCCGACCGAGCGTAATCATGCTCACCGCTTGATTGAAGAATGCATGCTGTGTGCGAACGTGGCGATGGCTAACTTTTTACAAGATCATAAGCTGCCTGGCTTATATCGGGTGCATGATAGTCCGCCGGAGGAAAAGCTAGAAAAGCTCCGAGGCTTTTTAGGCACCTTGGGTTTAGAGCTTAATAAAGGTAAAGGGGCACCTACACCTAAAGATTACTTAGCGCTGCTTGAGAAAATTCAAGGCCGTGCGGACTTTCAGTTGATCCAAACTGTGATGTTGCGTTCGCTAAGTCAGGCCGATTATCGCCCCGATTGCTTAGGCCACTTTGGCCTAAATTACGAAGCTTATACCCACTTTACTTCGCCGATTCGGCGCTATGCAGATTTAATTAATCACCGTGCAGTGCGTAGTGTGATCCGCTCGCGGCGAGCCAGTGAGCATGTGCAACGGGTCGGTGCCAGCAGCTTAGTTAAAGCCACCATTTACCCGTACGATGATGCTCAGCTAGACGGTATTGGTGAGCATGTTTCCGCCACTGAGCGGCGCGCCGACGAGGCTACGCGGGACGTGATGAACTGGTTAAAATGCGAATACATGCTGGATCGAGTCGGTGACAGCTTTGCCGGGATTGTAACTGCGGTGACAGGCTTTGGCTTATTTGTTGAGCTGCAAGATATTTACGTAGAAGGATTGGTGCATATCACCGCGTTACCGGGTGATTACTATCAGTTTGATCCCTTGTATCACCGATTAACCGGCGAGCGTACGGGGCGCAGCTTTAGATTAGGTGATGCGATTAATGTGCAGGTAGCACGGGTGGATGTTGATGAGCGCAAGATCGACTTTGAAATGACTGAAGTAACCAGCGCCAGTAAAGCAAAAACTCAGCCTAAGCGTAATACATCGGTGGCCTCAGAGCCTGCACAGCCTAGTGCAAAGGTACGCGCTAAACCTGCGAAGCAAAAAATAGTGGTAAAAGATCGTAAGGCGGTGAAGTCGGAAGTGTTAACGCGTAAGCCGAGCACTAAATCTGGAGCTAAAGAGCAATCAGGTAGTCCGGCTAATGACAAGCGAGGCGTGCGTAAGCGTCCGGTTAAAAAACAGAGTAAGTGATGAATTCATGAGTGATTTAGAAAAGATTTACGGCATCCATGCAGTGGAAGCTTTGTTGCGCCATCACCCTAAGCGGGTCAAGCAGCTGCTGATTGCTGAGGGGCGTAATGAGCAAGGCGTACAAGCGATTTTGCAGCTAGCAAGAAATGAGCGAGTCGCAACGCAGCAGTGCAGCCGTCAAGAGATTGATGAGCAAGCAGGAGATGTGGTGCATCAAGGCGTGATGGCGTGGGTAAGCCCAAGTCAGGTATGGAGTGAGCAAATGCTGGAAACCTTGCTTGAACAGCAAGAAACGCCTGCTTTGCTCTTAGTGTTGGACGGGGTAACTGATCCACATAACCTTGGCGCTTGTATTCGTACTGCTGATGCAGCCGGAGTGCTGGCAGTGATTGTGCCTAAAGATAAGTCGGCAACGTTAAATGCTACGGTGCGTAAAGTGGCCTGCGGCGCGGCAGAAGTGATGCCGCTAGTCAGTGTAACTAATCTTGCACGCACCTTAGAAAAGCTGCGCCAACAAGGTTTTTGGGTGGTGGGTACTGCTGGTGAAGCTGAACAAACTCTCTATCAGCAAGACTTAACAGGCAATAAAGTGCTGGTGATGGGCGCTGAAGGTAAGGGTATGCGCCGCTTAACTCGCGAGCACTGCGACTTTTTAGTTAAACTACCAATGGCTGGCAGCGTCAGTAGTCTTAACGTTTCGGTGGCCACTGGGGTGTGTTTATTTGAAGCTCAGCGCCAACGTCATCAATAGCAAGGCTTGCTTGTTAAGTCGACTGCGCGTATAATTTTGCGCCTTGCAACTTGCTAAAAATGCGTTTTTACAGGTGGCAAATTTAACGAGTTTATCTCTCCTTGCCTGACTGGAGGGTCCAGCAGGCTTCATCCGTAAGGAGCAACTATGCGTCATTACGAAATTGTATTTCTGGTCCACCCAGATCAGAGCGAACAAGTCGGTGGCATGGTAGAGCGTTATACCAAGCTGATCGAAGAAGATGGTGGTAAAGTTCACCGTCTAGAAGACTGGGGTCGTCGTCAACTGGCTTACCCAATCGATGACTTACACAAAGCACACTACATTTTATTAAACGTAGAGTGCAGCGCAGCTGCATTAGCCGAGCTAGAAGATAGCTTCCGCTACAATGATGCTGTATTGCGTAACCTAATTATTCGTCGTGACGAAGCCGTTACAGAGCAATCTGAAATGCTAAAAGCTGAAGAAAGCCGTAATGAGCGTCGTGAGCGCCGTGAGCGTCCTGAAACTGCCGACAACGCTGATGATGAAGATGACAGCGAAGACGACAGCGAAGAAGACGCTGACGAGTAATTCCCGAGTCTATTGAGGAGCCACAGTCATGGCACGTTTTTTCCGTCGTCGCAAGTTCTGCCGTTTTACAGCTGAAGGCGTGACCGAGATCGATTACAAAGATCTAAATACTTTAAAAGCTTATGTATCTGAAACTGGCAAGATTGTTCCTAGCCGTATCACTGGTACTAAAGCAAAATATCAGCGTCAACTAGCAACCGCTATTAAGCGCGCGCGTTACTTGGCTCTGCTGCCCTACACCGACAGCCACGGCCGTTGATACTAGGTTAGATTAGGTAAGGATAAACATGCGCGCTTTTGCAGAACTAGTAATGCGAAGTCGCATGCACGCAATTATTATAATTGTGTTGATGATGGCTGCACCTATGTTGTTTTGGTTAGGTGCAGCTGCTGCAAGTTTAGTGTTAATGCGACGCGGTCTCCAGCAAGCTGCTCAAATAGTGTTATGGGGGGCTTTGCCAGGTGTAGTTTGGGCTAGTGTGGGTGACCCACGGGCTATCGCGGTGTATGTCATCAGCTTATTGATGGCCTATGTGTTGCGACAAACGGTATCGCTAGGCGCCGCATTAGGTGCTGGACTGGTAGCGGGAACAGTAGGCGCGGTGTTGCTTGCAGGGGTTTACCCTGAGCCCATTGAGCAGTTAGCGGCTAAGCTTTCTGAGTTTATGCCACAAATGCTGGGTGGGATGTACGAGCAGCTATCAGCGACTGAGCAGCAACATTTAACTAGCTTAATTATTCCGGTATTAACTGGACTCTTTGCTACGGTAATGTTGTGGGTGTCGGTGCTGTCGTTAACGTTAGCGCGTTATTGGCAAGCTGCACTGTACAATCCGGGTGGATTTGCTGCTGAATTTAGGTCATTTCGATTGTCACCTAAGTTTGCCATTCCATTAGTGCTGGCGATGTTTTTTGCTCCCAATATGGGTGTGGCTGCAGCGATGCTGACGCCACTATGTAGTGTGCCATTAGCCTTTGCAGGTGTGGCCTTGATCCATGGCTGGGTAGCAAAACGTGGCTTAAGTAAGTTTGCTTTAGTGACGTTTTACATCGTGCTGTTTTTGTTTATGCAGTTTGTTTATCCCTTGCTGGTAATTTTAGCCTTGGGCGATAGCCTGTTTGATTTTCGTCGGGTGCGTTCACGTTAGCGCCAGGCGAACGGTGAAAGTTGAAACTAAAGAGGTAAGACTCAAATGGAAGTCATCCTGTTAGAAAAAGTTGCTAATTTGGGCGACCTAGGTGACAAAGTAAATGTTAAGGCTGGTTACGGCCGTAACTTCTTGTTACCACAAGGTAAAGCAACCCCAGCTACCGCTGAAAACGTTGCTGCGTTTGAAGCGCGTCGCGCTGAATTAGAAAAAGCAGCTGCTGAAAAGCGTGCTGCTGCTGAAGCTCGTGCAGCTCAGCTCAATGAGTTAGAAGTTACTATCACTGCGAATACCGGTGAGGAAGGTAAACTATTTGGTTCTATCGGTACTCAAGACATCGCTGATGCATTAACTGCGTCAGGTGTTGAAGTAGTGAAGAGCGAAGTTCGTTTACCAAATGGTACTATCCGTCAGACCGGTGAGTACGACGTTACGTTGAACTTGCACACTGATGTTGAAGCAACCATTAAGTTAATCGTTGTTGCAGGCTAATTAGTTCACTAATTGTTTGCAAGATTAACCGCAAAGGGCACATTTTCTTAGAAAGTGTGCCCTTTGTTGTTTCTACAGATTCTTCGTTACACTAGATGATTTAAAAATAGCTGATGATTTTTAAGTCATTTATGACCTTAGGTAGCCTATTTATGCAGCAAGATACGCTTTCTGTCCCATTGGATTTAGAAACCAGTGCTCTGAAAACCCCACCTCACTCAATTGAAGCCGAGCAAGCCGTGCTTGGTGGTTTGATGCAAAATAATAATGCTTGGGAGCGGGTTTTAGACTTGGTTTCAGCCGGTGATTTTTATCGTTACGATCATCGTTTAATTTTTCGTGCGATTGAGCGACTGGCAGAAAAAAATAGCCCCTTTGATATGGTGACTTTGGCTGATGATTTAGAAGTCAGTGGTGAGCTAGAAAAAATTGGTGGCCTAGCTTATTTGGGCGAGCTTGTTACTAATACCCCCTCGGTTGCTAATATTCGTGCCTACTCAGAGATTATTCGTGAGCGGGCCACGCTGCGCGAACTGATTAAGATCAGTGGTGAGATTGCCGATAGTGCCTACTTGCCTAAAGGGCGGGCCGGTAACGAAATTTTGGATGAAGCTGAGCGTAAAATTTTCCAAATTGCTGAGTCGCGGCCCAAAGTGGGTGGGGCTATTGGCGTTAGCGAACTGTTAAGCAGCACGCTGAATACGATTGATACTTTGCGTCAGTCGAAAGGCGGCTTAACTGGACTGACAACCGGTTTTAATGACCTTAATGATAAAACCAGTGGCCTGCAAAAAGGTGATTTAATTATTGTGGCGGGGCGTCCTTCCATGGGTAAAACCACCTTTGCTATGAATCTAGTCGAAAATGCGTTATTAGAAAGCGACAAAGCAGTGATTGTGTACTCGTTAGAAATGCCGGCTGAATCACTGATGATGCGGATGATTTCCTCGTTAGGAAAAATTAACCAAACTAAAGTCCGTACTGGGCAGCTAGAAGGTGATGAGTGGGATCGTTTAGGAGTAGCAGTAAGTAAAATTCAGAATAAAAAGCTGTTTATCGATGATACAGCAGGTATTAGCCCATCAGAAATGCGTGCCCGTACGCGCCGCTTAGCTCGGGAGCATGGTGAGATAGGCTTGATCATGATTGACTATCTGCAGTTGATGCAAATTGCTGGAAGCAGTGGTGATAACCGGACCAATGAAATCTCAGAGATTTCTCGCTCCTTAAAAGCGTTAGCCAAAGAGTTTGATTGCCCAGTGGTGGCGCTGTCCCAGCTTAACCGCGCCTTAGAGCAGCGGCCTAACAAGCGTCCAGTTAACTCAGACTTGCGTGAGTCAGGGGCGATTGAGCAGGATGCTGACGTGATTATGTTTGTTTATCGCGACGAGGTGTACCACCCTGAAACAGAGCATAAAGGGGTGGCAGAGATTATTATCGGTAAGCAACGAAATGGTCCCATTGGTACGGTGCGTCTAGCATTCTTAGGCCAATACACACGTTTCGAATCACTGGCTAATCATTACCCAGATTACGACTAATGAGTTGTAGCCGCTGACTAGTCAGGGCTGAAAGCTAGCAGCGGCTAAGCGATAGCCTGCAATTTAACAAAGTTTCCGCTATTATAGTTAGCTTGCTAACTAATACACTCAACATGGAATTTTCATGAATAACCCTGTAATAGGCATTTTATTTATTTTGTGCGCGGGTGCCTTGCTGGCGACCCATGATGGTTTTTCTAAGTATTTAACGGCCATTTATCCTTTAGCGCTCGTGGTTTGGCTGCGTTATACGGTCCAGACAGTGCTGATGATTATCTTGTTTGGGCCCAAGATGAAGCTCGATTTAGTGCGTACTAAGCGGCCTTGGCTACAACTGCTGCGTGGCCTGTGCTTGCTGGGTATTAGCGGTTTGTTTATTGGTGGTCTGCGCTATATCCCGCTAGCTGAAGCAACTGCGGTAATGTTTTTAGCGCCTTTGATTGTTACGGTGTTATCGGCAATTTTTTTAAAGGAGCAGATTTCGCTCGGGCAGTGGGTGGCTGTCGTGATTGGTTTGTGCGGTGTGCTCTTGGTGGTAAGGCCAGGTGGGGCATTATTTACTTGGGCTATTTTAATGCCGGTCGCGGCTTCGTTTTGTTTTGGTAGTTATCAGCTGATTGCGAGACGTTTGGCTTCTTTTGATCATACGGTCACTAGTAACTTTTTATCGGGGCTAATTGGCACCATTGCTTTAACCGTGATAATGCCTTTTGTTAGCGTCGAAGTGCAGCCCGCAGGTTGGGATCTGTTGTTTTTACTGATTTTAGGAGCCCTTGGCATGGTCGCGCATATGCTGCTAACCATTGCGCTTAAATATGCGTCAGCGGCAACCTTAGCGCCTTTCACTTACGGGCAGATTATTTTTGCCGCGTTGATTGGTGTATTTGCTTTTGATCAGTCGCCGGACTTATTGGCTTGGGGCGGGGTGGCCATTATCATTGGTAGCGGTATTTTAGTGGCTTGGCTGCAGCGCCGTAATGCTTAATAAGTCTTAGTTTGAGTAGTTACGAATTAACTGAGTTAATTGGTTAAAGTCAACAGGCTTAGCTAGGTGCCCATTCATTCCACTGGCAAGCGCTTGCTCTTTATACTCATCTAAAACATGAGCAGTTAAGGCGATGATAGGTAGCATTTTTAAGTTATGTTTGCGCTCATAGGCACGCCATAACTCGGTCGTTTTAAAGCCATCTAGCGTAGGCATTTGGCAATCCATAAGAACTAAGTCATAGGGTTTACTTTTTAATTGACTAAGCGCTTGCTCGCCGCTACTAGCACTATCACATTTTATATTAAGTTTTTTTAGTAACCCAGAGATAACTTTAGTTGAAATAGCATTATCCTCTACCACAAGTACTCGCATAGCTTCACGGCTTGGTAACTTTTGTTGTAGTGTGCTTTTATAAGATTTTTGGTGAGCAAAAGCATCAGCCAATGTTGCCTTTAGAGTGTAATGGCTAATAGGTTTTAATAAAATATAGTTAATTCCTGCATTGCGAGCATCAATAGTGTTGGGTGAGCTATTGCTTAAGAGTATGAGCCTGCACTCATGTGCTAAGTCTTCTTCTTCTTGTATACGAACAGCTAACTCTAGACCTGTTAAGTCTGTTAGTTCTTTTGTAATTAGCAACACATGAATTTTTTGTTGAAGATTGGCCTGAGTCCGTAAAATAGCTAATGCTTCTAATGCAGTCGCACTACTAAATACATTCATACCCCATTCTTGACAGTGTTGTACTAAAATCTGCCTGCAGACTAAATTAGGCTCAACAATTAAAACTGCTTGATCATTAAGTAGGTCTAGCATTGAGTTTTCACTAATTTTATTAGGTACAAAAAGTAATGGAGCGACAAGTGTAAGTGTGGAGCTTTGTCGATCTTGTGTATAGTTTAGACTGCCTTGCATAAGGCGTGTAAGGTAGCTCGCAATCGCTACTCCTAGATGTTTACGGACTGTATCCTGTGTTAACTGAGGAGTCGCTGACGTGGAGAATTGGTTAAGTAAGTCTTGTTCTTTTTTTCCTAGGGGCTCACCGTAGTTTTGTACACTGACACAGAGAGTGTCATCATTTTTAATAGTGACAGTAACAATTATTTCTGCTTGTTGTGTGCGCCGGAATGCACTATTTAGTAAGCTTAAGATCACTTGACGTAAACGCATAGGATCACCATGGGCAAGGCGCGGAACCTGTGGTTGAATAAAACTTACGAGCTCTACTTGTTGTTCATGGGCTTGATTAGTGAAAGCTTCTAGGCAATCGCTGATTAATGCATTTAGTTCAAATTGGGCTAAATGCAGTTCTATTTGATTGGATTGAGCATGAGAGATATCGAGTACGCCATTAATAAGGGACAGTAGTTCATTGCCTGCACGATTAATGCCTGATACATAATCACGTTGTTTTATAGATAAAGGCGTTTCTAAAAGTAGGCCAGTCATGCCAAGTACTCCATTCATTGGAGTTCTCACTTCATGGCTAATTTGTGCTAATAGATCAGACTGTGCTTTTTTATAGGTTTTTTGCATATCATTCTGTTGTAGCCTTTTATAACGCTTAATAATGATGTTTTCTTCATGGGAGGTGAGCGCTAAACTGAGTAGATAGCCTGTAAAGGGAATACTAATCAGTGAAGTTAAAATTAATATATTTAATGTATTGCTAATCGGCGTACTTAACAGAGGCCAGCTGAGTAGTAGGGGCAGGTTCAGCATCAGCAAGCCGCTTGCTAATAAGAAAGCAGGAGGATAAGGTTTACTCACAGCATGAACTATAAATAAAACTGCTGGATACAGTGTAAAACAGGAAAGCAGTAAAAAGCTAAGTGTGCTAATAAGCGAGTGCTCACTCAAAAGCATTAAAATAGCAAGTGATGCAGTCAATATTAAATGGCTTATCAGGTGTTTGCTAGGCTGGTTAAAGCCTCTTTTGTTATGTGTAATATGTACTGTTAATAGTTGAGATAAAGTAAAAATAATAATTGCAGGAAAGTGGAAGTAATAACTGTATCCCTGCAAGGAGTGGTATTGCCAGAAGGAGAAGGTATCGCTTAAACTCAGTAAGAAAATAATCTGCATGAGCTGAATTAGCAGAAGCCACGTATATTGTAGGTTGCGCGTTATAATTAATCTGGTTAAATTGTAAGCAATTAAAATTGCTCCACTACCTAATAGGAATCCTTTAAGCAAAGGGTTGTTAGAGAGTATTTCTTGAAAAGTGACTGAGTTTAAGCGCTCATCGGGCAGCTCGAAACTACTAATACTATTAAATGTAATTAACTCAGGAGTTAGCAGCAGCAAGTACAATGCACTGCAAAGCAATGTGACCCCATAAAAACCAATGGTGTGACGATGATAAGTCATAGCTAAGCTAACCGGAAAAAGGTAAAAGTTTGACTCAGTACATTTGCTGTAACTAATAACAGAGCTTAATGTGCTTTACTAGATAAAAAAAGAGCCATCTAGAGATGGCTCTTGAGGCTCGGAAGCTTATTGTTGCTCACGCTCAATGGCTCGATAGCCAATATCTTTACGATAGAACGAGTCTGGCCAGTGAATTGTTTCCGCCAGCTTATAAGCATTGGCCTGTGCTTCGGCAACCGTCTCACCAAGTGCGGTGGCACAGAGCACCCGACCACCGTTTACGGTCACCTGCTGATCTACTAACTGAGTGCCGGCATGAAACACCTTGCCTGGCAGTTGTGCTGCTTGCTCTAAGCCCGTGATGACATCACCTTTACGGTAATCCGCAGGATAGCCGCCAGCTGCAATCACCACCCCTAGACTTGGGCGCGGATCCCACTGCGCTTCTACCTTATCTAAGGCTTTGGCCAGTGCCGCTTCAATCAAGAGAATAATACTGGACTCAAGGCGCAGTAAAATAGGTTGGGTTTCAGGATCACCGAAGCGACAGTTGTATTCGATAATTTTTGGAGCACCGGATTGATCAATCATCAAGCCCGCATACAAAAAGCCAGTGTAAACGTTGCCTTCAGCAGCCATGCCGCGCACGGTTGGGTAGATGATTTCATCCATTACCCGCTGATGTACGTCAGCCGTCACTACAGGTGCAGGAGAATAAGCACCCATACCGCCAGTGTTAGGGCCGGTATCGCCATCGCCAACTCGTTTGTGGTCTTGGCTAGTAGCCATTGGCAGTACGTTTTCGCCGTCGACCATGACGATAAAACTGGCTTCTTCACCGTCTAAAAAGTCTTCAATTACCACGCGCGAGCCGGCATCACCAAAGGCATTGCCGGAGAGCATATCGGTAATGGCGTCTTCTGCTTCTTGCAGGGTCATGGCGACGATTACGCCTTTACCAGCAGCCAAACCGTCGGCTTTCACTACAATCGGCGCGCCTTTTTTGCGGACATAGGTCAGTGCTTCATCGACTTGGGTGAAGTTAGCATAATCTGCAGTAGGGATATTGTGACGAGCTAAAAAGTCTTTGGTGAACGCTTTGGAGCCTTCCAACTGAGCAGCTTTAGCCGTTGGGCCGTAGATTGGCAGATTGCGTTCGCGGAATAAATCCACCACACCTGCTACCAAGGGGGCTTCCGGGCCAACAATGGTTAAGGCCACTTGGTTAGCTGCAGCAAAGTCAGCCAGCTGTTCAATGGCTAACACATCAATTGCTACGTTTTCGCACTTAGGCTCAGTGGCGGTACCGGCGTTACCGGGAGCTACGAATACTTTAGTCACGCGTTGATCTTGCGCGGCTTTCCAAGCGAGTGCATGTTCGCGCCCGCCATTACCAATAATTAGAATATTCATCAATTAAACTCCAAAATTAATGGCGGAAGTGGCGCATGCCAGTAAAGACCATAGCGATGCCGGCTTCATCAGCAGCAGCAATCACTTCCTCGTCACGCATTGAGCCACCTGGCTGAATGACTGCTCGAATACCTGCTTTAGCGGCATTATCAATGCCATCCCGGAACGGGAAGAACGCATCGGAGGCCATCACAGCGCCTGGCACTTCAAGGCCGGCGTGTTCAGCTTTAATTCCAGCGATACGCGCGGAGTTGACACGGCTCATTTGGCCTGCGCCAACGCCGATGGTTTGGCGGTTTTTAGCATAGACAATGGCGTTAGATTTAACGAACTTGGCCACTTTCCAAGCAAAAATCAGGTCATGGATTTCAGCTTCGCTGGGCGCGCGCTGGGTAACGATTTTTAAGTCGTCGACGGTAATCATGCCGATGTCACGGCTTTGGACTAATAAGCCGCCGTTAACTCGTTTGAAGTCCCAGCCAGCTGCACGTTCTGCTGGCCATTCACCGCACTCAAGCAGACGCACGTTAGCTTTAGCGGCTACCACTGCGCGCGCTGCAGCTGAAATTTTTGGAGCGATAATCACTTCCACAAACTGACGCTCGACAATGGCCTGGGCAGTATCGCCATCTAGTTCGCGGTTAAAGGCAATAATCCCGCCAAAGGCTGACTCGCTATCAGTGGCATAGGCGAGATCATAGGCTTTACGGATACCGCCATCAGCCTCTGGAACAACTGCTACACCGCATGGGTTAGCGTGCTTAACAATGACGCAAGCCGGTTTAGTAAAGCTTTTGACGCACTCTAACGCTGCATCCGTATCGGCAACGTTATTGAAGGACAGCGCTTTACCTTGTAATTGTTTGGCACTAGCGACCGATGCTTCAATGGAGTTGGCTTCAACATAGAAAGCCGCCTGCTGGTGCGGGTTTTCGCCGTAACGCATGTCCTGGGCTTTAATAAACTGGGTATTAAAGGTGTTAGGGAAGTCGCTGCGCTGCTCGGTGCTGAGTTGCTCGGCGCTTTGATCAATGGTGCCAAGGTAGTTGGCAATCATGCCGTCGTAACTGGCAGTGTGCTCAAAGGCCTGTAGGGCTAAGTTAAAGCGCTCGGCGTAGGTTAATCCGCCTTGTTTAAGGCTATCGATAATCCCCGCGTAGTTGGCTGCATTGACCACAATGGCTACGTCCTTGTGGTTTTTAGCTGCACTGCGAACCATGGTTGGGCCGCCAATATCAATATTTTCAATGGCATTGGCTAGATCGCAATCGGGGTTAGCTACGGTGGCAGCAAACGGATAAAGGTTAACGGCAACTAAATCAATTGGGGTAATGCCATGCTCAGCCATAACCGCTGTGTCTTTATCGCGACGCCCTAAAATACCCCCATGAATTTTTGGGTGCAGTGTTTTAACCCGGCCATCCATCATTTCTGGGAAGCCGGTGTAGTCTGCCACTTCAATTGCTGGCACCTGATTATCTTTAAGCAATTTGTAGGTGCCGCCAGTGGAAAGAATTTCTACGCCAAGGGCGCTGAGTTGCTGGGCAAACTCAACGATACCTGTTTTATCAGACACGCTGATCAGGGCGCGACGTACAGGTAGACGAGTGGTTTGGTCTGTCATGGATAGTCCTAATAGTTACGCTGCTTCAGAGCAGTAAAAGAAAAAGATGCACTTAACAAGACTTACAGTAAGTTATGTTGCTTAAGTTTTTTACGCAGCGTGCCGCGGTTTAACCCCAGCACTTCCGAGGCTTTGGTTTGGTTGCCAGCAACATATTCCATTACGGTGGCTAACAGCGGCGCCTCTACTTCGTTGAGTACCAAGTTGTATACATCTGTTACGTCGGCGCCTTCTAAATGCATAAAGTAGTCGCGCATAGTGCTTTCAACGCACTCACGTAAGGTGATGTTATTGGAAACGGTGTGAGGGGCAGTGGAAATTGTATCGGTCACCGAAGTTGTCTCGCTATCAAAGTTCGTGTTGTGTAATGTCATGCCGCTACCTTTAAACCTTGAGCATAAAGCGTTTGAAAGAAGTCTTGCACCTGCGCAGATTGCGCCTGCGGGCACTCCAGCTGATTAAAGTGGGATCTAAAGGCTTTAGCTTCGGGGTAGTCAGCTAAGTACCATTGCACATGTTTACGGGCAATGCGTAATCCTAAGTGCTCACCGTAAAACTGATGCAATTCGGTGAGGTGTTGTAAAACCGTTTGTTCTACCTTAGATAAAGCTAAGGCAGGGGCCAGCTGGCCAGTGCGTAAATAGTGATTAATCTGCTGAAATAACCAAGGTTTACCTTGGGCTGCTCGACCAATCAGTAAGCCATCAGCTTGGGTGTAAGCTAAAACATAGTGTGCTTTTTCTGGGCTATCAATATCACCATTCGCCAATATCGGAATTTTTCGCTGCTGTTTCACTAAGGCAATAGTGTCGTATTCAGCACAGCCTTTGTACAGCTGATTACGGGTACGGCCATGGATGGCTAATGCACTGATCCCCGCGTCTTCGGCGATTTTGGCGATTTGAGGAGCATTTTTATGGTTTTCGTCCCAGCCGGTTCTGATTTTTAATGTGACCGGTACTGTTACGGCGTTGACCACCGCAGTTAAAATATCTGCCACTAATAACTCATCTTGCATTAAGGCAGAGCCGGCGGCTTTATTACACACCTTTTTTGCAGGGCAACCCATATTGATATCAATAATTTGCGCACCGATTGCTACACATTGCTGCGCGGCATGGGCCATCATTGCCGGATCATTGCCGGCAATTTGGACTGCGCGTGGCTCGGGGTCATCAGGGCGAATCAAGCGTAGACTCGATTTTCGACTATCCCACAAAGAGGTATCACTGGTAAGCATTTCGGCCACCACCATTCCTGCTCCCCACTGGCGGCACAGCTGGCGAAAAGGTCGATCGCTGACACCTGCCATAGGCGCTAAAATTAAGCGGCTAGCCAACATATAGGGACCAATATGTAGCTTTGACATTTAATAAGCCTATGTAATCGGGGGAGTAAAGGGGGGTACTGGGTAAAAAGAGACGGCATCATACCCGTTTTGTCGGCTTTTATAAAGTCAGTTTGGCTGAAAAATGAGCAGTTTGTTTAGGCTTAATAAAAGCTTATCTGCTACTACATGGCCTCTTGCTCTATATAAAGCAGTTTTATCGCAGTATGTACTAGGGGGGTGCTAGGCATACCGCTGGCATCTGCCGATTCGGATGGTGTGAGCGCGGCTAAGAGCATTCTTGTGATCGAGCATGGTCGTTTTTAGAGGGAGTCCCCGTCCTTTAGGACAGGGAGGATTGCGATCTATTATTAGACTTTGCGTGTACCTGAAATTAGCACCCAGCCCTCTTGTTCGATGGTGGGATCCAGCTCAAATAGCTCGGCGTACGCCGCGCGCACTTCTGCGGCTTGTTCGGCCAAAATACCAGATAAGGCCAAGCGGCTGCCAGGGCGGGTATAGCTGCTGATCACCGGCGCTAAACTGACTAAAGGGCCGGCTAGAATATTAGCCACGACGGTATCAAAGTGTCGTGTTGGCATGGCTTCTGGCAAGTAGAGTTCAAAGGCGCTATCAGCAATTTGGTTGCGCTTGGCATTATCACGGCTAGCTTCAAGGGCTTGGCTATCAATATCGGTGCCCACTGCTTGTGTGGCGCCGAGCAATAAGCCAGCAATTGCTAAAATTCCAGAGCCACAGCCAAAGTCCAATATTTGTTGGCCGGTTAACGGCTCACCATCTAACCATTGTAAACACAAGGAGGTGGTAGGGTGGGTGCCAGTACCAAAGGCCAGCCCTGGGTCTAATAAAATATTAACTGCGCTTGGGTCAGGGGCTTCATGCCAGCTAGGAACGATCCATAAGCGCTGGCCAAACTGCATCGGATGAAACTCATCCATCCAGCTGCGCTCCCAGTCTTGATCTTCAATTTCTTCAAAGGCTAGGGTTGGGACAGTCTCACCATATAAAGCTAATAAAGCTGTCACTTGTTGCTCGGTAGCCGGTTGTTCGAACAGTGCTAATAAGTGTGTATGTTGCCAGAGAGGGGTAGTGCCAAGATCAGGCTCATAGATGGGTTGATCAGCGCCGTCAATAAAGGTCACTGAAACAGCACCTACTTCGAGCAGGCGATCTTCCCATTTAGTGGCTAATTCAGGGGTAATAGAAAGGCGAACTTGGAGCCAGGACATAGGATTACTCATGCTCAGAGGTGGATTCAGGCGCTGAACTGGCGTCAGCTGTTGTGGCTGCGCTGGCTAGCTGTTGCTGTAACTGATAAAGGTTTTGCACAGGATAAGCGTATTGCTGGATTAAAAAAGGTTGATGCTCTACGGGACAATTGGCTAAGCGTTCAGCCCAAATGCTTTTTGCTTTGGCGATTTCTTCAGTACTAAAGAGTTGCTCAGCGCTTGGTACTATCAGTTGCTGGTCGCGAGCTTGCCACTGGTGCCAAGCGAAATAGTGCACGGGAAATAAACGGTAGTGACTAATGATTTCTTGGTCAATATATTTAGCAAGGGCTTTGGTGTCAGTAAAAGGCTGAGTAATTGGATCACTAAAGTGGATGTGTACACGGCCTTTATAGCCAGTAATGCCAAGGGCGATACTCTGGTCATCTTCACCGGGTTGCTTGGTGTACTCGCCGGTGGTGGCTAAAATGTACAGTTCCCGAGCTTTGGCTAAATCACAAGGATCATATTCATAACTAATAGCGATTGGAATTAAACTCAGTGATTGCACCACCTCGCTAAAGGCTTCATCTTTACGGCTAATGTGCAGCATTTTTAAAATGGCAGAGTCGGTACGGTCGTTACCATCTTTAGCGCGTCCTTCAGCTTGGGCAATCCACACCGATTGTCGGTCTTTGGTGATGGAGTGGTTGATGTAGGCTGAAAGCTGTTGAAAAGCCTCAAGCTTCTCTTTGCGGCCAGTCACTGAGCGGCGCACAATAAAACTTTTATTTAGGCGCATTAAGTCGCTGACAAAGGGGCGCTGCAGCAGGTTATCGCCAATCGCAATCCGTGGCGTATCTAGCTGATATTGAAACATAGCATAGGTCGCTAGAGCTGGATCCATCACAATATCGCGGTGATTTGAAATATATAGGTGGGCGGTATCAGCAGTTAATTGCTCCATGCCGCTGAGGGTGATGCCGTCAGTGACTTGTTCAATACTTTTTTCTATATAGTCCTCAATTAAACGCTGCAGCTGTTCAATAGAGTGAATTACGCGGGATTTCTCTTTTAACTGCCAAGAAATAATAGGCCGAATGAGCCAGCCGGCTACCTTTGCCAATTTTGGGAAGCGGTAGTTAGCAATAGCTTGTAGAAACTCGGGATCATGCAGCAGACGAGTGAGCACCGTAGACAATTCAGAGTTGTCATAGGGGCGAATATCATCAAATTGGCCCATCATTCTCTCTTTCAAAGTTGTGTTAAGCAGCCGATTGACTTGGCTGACTGCCGGTAGCCGGCAGTGTAAAGTTGGAGGATAACAGCATATAAAAAAGTGCTCTATGTTACGCTGTTCAGCAACTATTGTGTACGTCTGACGCATTTTTATGCGTTGCTGCTCAAGTAATAGGCCTCGGTTAAGGCCAAAATTTAGCTATGAGCGAGTGATAAAATGAGGGCTATAAATGCAGTGCGTGTATGAGCCAGTTGACTTATTTCAGGCCGAGTTACTGTTAGGCATGTTGCGTAATGAAGGCATAAGTGCGCATTTAGTGGGGGCTGATTTAGTGGGAGGAATGGGAGAATTACCCGCTTTAGGCTTGCTGCGCTTAATGGTTCCAGATCAGCAGGCTGAAAAGGCGCAACAAATGATTGAACATTATTTATCTGCCACACCTTGTATTGATGACGAGCTGGATGAGCAGTTAGCTAGTAGTCAGCCAGGCAGCTTGTTATGTTAATCCTAGGAAGAATAAGTATTGGGAGTTTACTGTGAGTCAACGCTTTGGCTTATTTCGCTGGGATGAGCAATTGGCGGCGCTGCCAGGTTTTCCTGAGCATCTGCGGGCGCACTGGAACTTAACCCCGAAAAAACAGATTTTGATTGTAAGACAGGCGGCTGAGCAAGTAATAGCTGAGCGTGCGTATTGGGGCTTTACCCCTAGCTGGATGCAAGATTTGTCACGGGCCAGTGCCCATGCACGTTCTGAAACAGTGGCTTCGCAGCCCTTATTTAAGCAGGCATTTGCCAAGCAGCGCTGTGTGATTCCAGCCAATGGTTTTTTTGAGTGGCGCGGTAAAGGCAAGCAAAGCAAGCCTTTTTGGTTGCAGCAACAGGCAGCCGAGCTGATGTACTTTGCTGGGGTCTATACTATATTTCAGGTGCAAGAGGTTAGCTATCCTAGCGTGGCAATGCTGACTCAAGCAGCGGCTTATCTGCGGCGTCCGGTTATTTTAACTGAGCAGCAAGCTCGGGAGTGGATTGATCCACAGGCTGATTTAGCAGAGCTGCAAGCACTGCTGTCGCTGCCGTCGTCAATTACGTTATTTGAGCGCCGTGTGACTCCGCTAGTGACCGATCCTGAGTATGATGGGATTCGTTGTTTGGCTGAAGCTTAGCCGGTAAGCGTTATTGCTCTTCGTAAAAACCTGCCTCGACCAGTTCGGTGAGAGCGGCAATCGCCTCTTGCTGCGCTTCACCTTTAGCGGTAATAACGATTTGTTGTCCTTTAGCAGCTGCCAGTAGCATCAAAGATAAAATGTTTTTACCGTCTACCAGTTGCTCTAGCGAAGTGCCTGCTTGTATCTCGCAGGGAAAGCGGCGAGCTAATTCAACAAACTTCATGGAGGCGCGTCCATGTAAGCCGCGTTGATTAACAATAGTGAGCTGGGTTGTGAGCATAGGAATTAGTGCTTTGCATGCAGATCGCGATGTCTAATTTGTAAGTTGGGTAGCTTACCATCCAGCGCTTTAGCTAATTGATCGACTAAATAAACTGAACGGTGGCGGCCACCTGTACAGCCAATGGCGACCGTGACATAGGCGCGATTACTATCGGCGATGCGGGGTAACCATTTGCTTAAGTAAGCGTAGAGATCGGTGTACATTTCACCTACTTCAGGCTGCTGGGCAAAGTATTCTTGTACTGGTGAGTCTTGGCCGCTATAGGCGCGCAATTCTGGTTCCCAGTAAGGGTTAGGCAAACAGCGCACATCAAATACTAAGTCCGCATCAATCGGTAAGCCTCGTTTAAAGCCAAAAGACTCTAATAAAATCGAGGTGGTCGGTTCAGGTTTATCTAGTAACCGCAATTTAATGCAGTCGGCTAGTTGGTATAGATTAAGCTGGGTGGTATCAATGGTTAGATCAGCCAGCTGCGCGATAGGCGCTAGCATTTGCTTTTCTGCCTCAATCGCTTCAGCTAACGACAGTGAGCCTTTAGTTAGCGGATGACGGCGACGCGTTTCAGAAAAACGTTTAAGTAAGCTGGCATTGCTCGCATCCAAGTACAGCACATCGCAATCAATATTACGTTGTTTGATTTGTGCCAGGAGTTGCGGCAGTTGCTCTAACTGATGCGGTAAGTTTCGCGCGTCAATTGACACTGCAACCTGTTGGGTGGCAGGGTCATTGGCCAGTAGGGTATTTTCTACCAGATTAAGCAGTAGCTCGGCGGGTAGATTGTCAATGCAGTAAAAGTTGTTGTCTTCTAGTACCGCTAGCGCTGTACTTTTTCCTGAGCCCGATCGACCACTGACAATAACCAGCTGCATAGCTATACCTCAAGTAAGGATTGAGCATTAATAACTGCTTGATAGAGTGCCTGACTGCTGGAAGCGGAGCGCAGTTGTTCGCAGACTTCGGGCTGATTTAATAGCTGAGCAACTTGACGTAAGAGCTCAAGGTGTTGATCAGTCGCATCATCAGGAACCAGTAAGACAAAAAATAAGTCCACCGGTTCACCGTCAATTGCGTCAAAGTCGACTGCTGTTTCTAGTTGCAGTAGGGCGCTGATTGGAGTGCTGCAGCCTTCCATGCGGCAGTGGGGGATAGCAATGCCATCGCCAAAGCCGGTAGAGCCTAGGCGCTCTCTGGCAATTAAGTTTTCGTAGAGGGTGTCTTCATCAAGTTGAGGACAGTCGCTTACGATTAAGGCAGCAATTTGTTCAAGGACACGTTTTTTGCTGCCACCCAGCGCGTTGACTTGGCAACGGCTGGGGGTCAGGATTTGTTCTAATCGGATCATGTGAGGTTAGTGCTCAACTGCACCTTTATTGCGATCAAGTAACTTTTCTTTGTGCTTAATCAGTTGACGGTCTAGCTTATCGACCAAGAGATCGATAGCTGCATACATATCCTCGTGTTCTGAGTTAGCAACCACTTCGCCGCCGGCAATTAAAATAGTGGCGTCGATTTTTTGCTTTAGTTTTTCAACACTCATAACAACACGAGCGCTGGTGATTTTATCAGAGTGTCGCTCAAGCTTGGCAAATTTATCGTTTACATAGTTTTTCATCGCTTCGGTTACGTCTAACTGATGACCAGAAATATTAACTTGCATAGGACTCTCCTTTTTGCTCTTAGAAAGAGGTCTAGAGGCTAGACCTCGTAGTTATTACACTCTTTTTAATTTCTATCTTGCTTTACTGTACTCTAAATTAACCTTTGGTGGTGTTAAAAGCGTTGCTTTCGGTCACTAGACGAAGGGATGTCTAGGCTTTCGCGATATTTAGCCACAGTACGACGTGCGACATTAATTCCTTCAGCTTCTAGAAGGCTTGCTAACTTGCTGTCACTTAAGGGTTTTTTGGGATCTTCTTGCTTAATCAGTGCTTGAATTTTGGCTTTGATTGCAATTGAGGAAGAGTCTTCTCCATCAAGGTTGTTTACATGGCTGGAGAAAAAGTACTTCAACTCATAAACTCCAAATGGAGTATGCATATATTTTTGTGCGGTGGCACGGGAAATGGTGGATTCGTGCATCTCTAGCACGTCGGCCACATCGGCTAATACCAGAGGCTTCATATATTGCGCGCCACGCTCAAAAAAATCATATTGAAACTCTAAAATCGCGTTGGCTACTTTAAGAAGCGTTTCGCCACGGTTTTGTAAACTGCGGATAAACCAGCGGGCCTCTTGCAATTGCTGATTAACAAAACCTTGTCCTGTGTTGCCTGGCGCTAGACTTGAAGGTTGACTCAGCCGAATCCGCGGTAAGCTATTGGGGTTTAGTTCAACTTGCCAGCGATCTTGTACTTTGCTCAAAATCAAATCAGGTACGATATATTCAGTGCTAGCGGTTTCATACTGCAAGCCTGGTTTAGGATCGAGCGTTTTTAGCAGATTAACGATCTGACTGAGCTGCTCTTGATTAATACGCATGCGCCGAAGCAGAGGAGATAAGTCTTTTTCGCCTAGATAGTTTAGGTACTTACTACAGAGTAACTGGGCTTGAGCAAGCCACGGAGTGGTTTCGGGAAGCTGAGCTAACTGCAAGCTCAGACACTCGCCTAAACTTCGCGCAAATACCCCTACAGGTTCAAACAGCTGCAGCTGTTGCAATAATGATTCGGCTTCACTCTGACTAAGGTCAGTCAGTTGGTGCTGAAGTTGTTGCAGTAACTGCTCCCAGCTATCAATAAAGTAACCCGCTTCGTTAAGGTTATCGATTAAGGCGAGGGCGGCTACTTGCTGCTTATTGGAAAGCTTAAGCAAATTTAGCTGCCACAGTAAATGGTCTTTTAAGCTGGTGTCAGAGGCTGTATTAGCCCCATAGTCCCAGTCTTCATCGCTCGTACTTGGTAAATGGCTGGCGCTGGTTTGATAGACATCTTCCCAGCTGGTATCAAGGGCTAATTCGGTTGGGATTTTTTCCTCCCACTCTTGGGCCTCTGAGTGATCAGCATGAAGGCTATCTATTTTTTGTTGGTCAGTAGCTTTCTCTAGGGCTGTGGGAGTGTTTAAGGCCTGCTCTTGAAAAGAGAACTCTTCATGTTCATCCACCGACTCGAGTAGGGCATTGCTTTCTAGCGCATCTTGAATCTCTTGCTGCAAATCCAGTGAGGACATTTGCAATAAACGGATCGCTTGTTGCAACTGGGGCGTGAGCGCTAGTTGTTGAGAAGTAGAAAGAGTGAGCGAAGCTTTCATGAGTACAGAGTCCGATTAAAGTAGCCATTAGCTTAAGCAAGATACATGCCTAAACAATACTACCTTTAGCGCTTTTAAAGCAAAGCGCCGGTTATAAGCTGTGGGCTAGTTTTATTGCCTTGTTTTTTGTGTTTGGCAATTCAGAGTAAAATACCTATTTTCCCGCTTAAGTATTTGATAGTTAAGGTAATTTAAAATAAAGTTTGCGTTAGTGATTTACCTGTGTATAATGGCTCTCGCGGGATGGAGCAGCTTGGTAGCTCGTCGGGCTCATAACCCGAAGGTCGTCAGTTCAAATCTGGCTCCCGCAACCAGATACTAAAGCCCTAACTTTCAATAAGTTAGGGCTTTTTTTATGCCTGCGATTTCTGCCTTAAAAACCGCCTAAAAAGCCTCTGTGCCCAAACCGTGCCCTGCGCGAGCCCATTTTTAAATTCCCAGTTTCCAGCTTAAGCGAATTTTGACCGTAAGTCTTTTTAGGGCACAGCTGTTTTTACGTGCTGCCGGTCAGTATCTTTGCGGCTGGATAAGCTAACTTTAGTACCGGTAGTGGCCATCAGTACCGCGTTGAGCTTGATCACAGGATATGGCGAAGAGTAGTGCTGCAATGGCCAGCAGCATTACCAGTAAAAGCCCATTGCGTAATTCTAAAACTCCAGAAACAAGTTAAGTGTTATCAAATGCTTAATTAGAATCTCAGGACTTGCACGAATTATGCGATGGCTGTATTAGGCTTCACCATTCTTAATGGAAGTGCCCTATGCGGTGCCACATGCAGGGTGTTGTGAGGACTGAGGGCTAGAAACCCTCGGCTACCTGATTAGTGATTACTTGGAATGCGACTCAAGCATGATCTGCATTTCCTTGCTCGGTTTTAATGCAAAAACTTCCGTAGTGATATTTATATATATTTCTAGTTCTTTTGCGCTGCCATTGCAGTAGTTTTTTATATATTCACCAATTTTCTTTTCGGAGCCGGACAGCAAATAATAATGAGCTTTTTCGCCATAGCCAAGCTTTGATGGAAGCGCTGAACTACCTTGTTCGAAATTAACCAATGCCATTTGGTGCGTGCAGCCTTTTCCACCTTATATGAGATGGCTTTTGTCCAACTGAAACAGCTTCTATATATAGCAAAGCGTTTTGATGTAATGGAGTGACAGTACAATTAAAGCGTAACTTGAGGTGTTCACGATCTTTTTTCTGCTTGTTCTGCCAGCCATAAAGCAACAAAAACAGAGCCAAGTGCGTCAATACCTGAAATCCATTAGCCAACTGTGGAGAGCACTGGGATAAATGTATCGATAAATTGCTTTTGCTCAGAAGATACTCCGTATGCGATGCCAAGCAAAAATGCGAGCATCACAAGCAGTAATACGCCAGTATAAAAGAAGCGCACATTTTTGACATTCCCAGCTCATTCCCAGTTTTCTCCTTTTGCTAACGCCCAATTCAGCTTCGGCATTTTTAACACCTTATGGCTGTTAATCTTTTTCGCCATAAAAAGTGTCTAGATTTAGTCAGGACTTATCAAGCTACTTATTCTGGCGATTGCTCTCACAGTGGCTCAAAAACTGTCCGTTAAGTAAGCCACTCTATCTTCTTACCCCCACCACAATTACATTACCGGATGCTTGATCCCAAGGCTGAATGCTGTGGTAGTTGTGCTCGAATAAATGCACCTCAAAGTAAGGTTGTAAAATCTCCAGCAATTGCTCGAAGCTAACCGCGACCATGGTGTGTTGATCGTGCCAGTGATGCAGCTGCTGATTTTGGCAGCTGATCTGAATTTTTAGCTGTTGCTGCTGGCCTTGGCCGCTGTAATGCCAAGCAGACTGAAAGCTTAATACCCCATCGGCATGAACTGTGCTGTAGCTGGCTACCAGTTGATTGTCAATTTTGTCTTTATTTACCGCGTTAAAGCAAAAAACGCCACCGCTGGCTAAGGCGTTATAGGCTTGCTGGATACAGGCGGTGAGCTTGGCAAGATCTGCATTATAGTGAATGGAATAAAGAAAGCAGGTAATTAAGTCTTGTTGGTCGGCTAAGACAAATTCACTCATATCTTGCAGGTGAAAGCGCGCTGTCGGGCAGCGTTGTTGCGCGCGATCCAGCATGGGCTGGTTGATATCTAAGCCTTGGGATTGAAAGCCAGCAGCTAAAAAATGCTGCACATGGGCACCAGTGCCACAGGCTAGATCTAAATGCCGCTGGCCACCATTGCCAAAAATCTGATTAAGGCGGCGTACCGCATCACTTTGAGCTGGGTAATCAATCTCAGCGCAGAGCACATCATAGTAATGTGAGAGATCAGTGTATAAAGCGGTCGTAGACATAGCGGCGCGCCATTCAAAGGGAATTTTGGACAGCGCATACTAAGCTAAATCTAAGACTTTACTAGCCTTCAACTAACAAATAATCAACCTCCTTAATCGCTGGCTAATCGGGTTAAACTAACGCCGAGTTAAGAGTGCTAATGACGAGGTTTAAGGCGGGCTGATGGCATATAAATTAGGCATGTTTTATTTAGGTGGCGGCGCCACTGGCGCTAACTTAGAGCTGCATGATCTACAGTTTGTAGCGGTAGAAACAGTTGAGCAGGCTTATCCGCGCTTAAGGCAGGCATGGGTGGGGGATAAACATAAGTTGCACTTAGATGGTTATAGCTGGATTACTTGGGCGGATGGTTATGCCGTGAGTTTGAGTAAGAGCAAACCAGAAGGCCGGTTAAAGTTGTTTTTTGTCAATGTCGGAGGCTATCGCCAAGGGCAGTTGGCAGAGCTGCACGAGTTTGCCTTGTTTGTTGCTGAAACGCCCGAGCAGGCTAAGCAAAAGGCCCTTGAGCAACTCTTGCCGGGGGCAGACTTAAAGCATAAAGATAACTTGAAAGCGGTGGAGCATTGTCTGCTGCTTGAGTTATTTGATCAGTATTATGTGCACCTAACGCCGGATACCAGCGGTCAGCCTGATCTGCCAGCTTGGCAAGGCTATCATCGACTCTAAAAGGAGCTCAGAATTTTGAGCGTTGCTCAACTAATACATAGAAACTGCTTTGGAGTTGTTGCTCATGCTGTGGCTTGAAGGGATAGCAGTGTTGCTAGGACTGAGCTCGGTCACCCTGATGGCGCGCCAAAATCCGTTGGCTTGGCCGATAGGTTTGGCCATGGTGGTGTTATATAGCTTGATTTTTGCTCAAACGCGGCTGTATTCAGAAATGCTATTACAGCTGATTTATGCCGTGCTGCAGCTTTATGGTTGGTGGCAATGGCTGTATGGCGGAGCTCAACAGCAGCCGCGGCGCGTGACTCGCTTGCCTGCTGCTCAGATGGGGCGTGATTTACTGTTGGGGGCGCTGATTAGTTTATTGCTAGGCGGGGTAATGGTGGCCTTGACTGATGCGCGCTTGCCTTGGGTGGACGCAGCGTTAACTGGTTTTAGTTTGGTCGCACAGTGGTGGATGGCTCAAAAGCGGGTGCAATGCTGGAATTTATGGTTGCTGCTAGATCTGTTGTATGTGCTGATGTTTAGTTTAGCTGAACTGTATTTAACGGCGAGACTGTACTTAGTGTTTTGTGGCTTGGCGTTGTATGGAAGGCAACAATGGCGTAAGGAGTTAACCCAATGCGCGTTGTAGTGCTAAGTGGCCCTGAATCTTCGGGGAAAAGTCGATTAACCGCGTGGTTGCAGCAGCAGTTTTCAGCAGTGCGGGTGGATGAATATGTGCGCACTTTTATTAGCCAAAAACAGCGAGATACCTGTTACTCAGATATTAGTTTGATTGCCGCAACACAGTTCGCCCAGGAGCTGGCTGCCCGGGCACAGCAACCCAAGTTATTGCTTTTGGATACCCATCTGTTAAGCAACATGCTTTGGAGTCGTACTCTGTTTGATGATTGTCCGGCTTGGATTGAAGCCGCGTTGCTGGGCGAACACTATGACTTAACGCTGCTGTTGTCACCCCAAGGCCTGCCTTGGCAGGCCGATGGAATGCGTTGTCAACCACAGCTCGCTGAGCGGAAGCAGTTTTTTCAGCAGGCTAAAGACTGGTTGGTGAGCCATGGGCAGCCGTATCAGGTGCTTACTGGTGATTGGCCGCAGCGCCAACAGCAGGCCTATCTGGCGGTGCAACAATTATTGCAGGCTTAATACAGTGCGCGGCAATGGGCTCAGCAGCGCTGGATCAAGGGCGGGGCTATAAACTATTTGGCTAGCGATTGCCTAGTGTGTTCTCGGGCGTAAATGTTTAGACTTAGCGCTGATTACACAGTATTAAGTAAAAAGCCCTTAGTCGAATGGGAGAGTAGGCGGGATGTCGATTACACAGCAACACTTATTTGCAACGCAGCTAGCGCAATTGTCTCGGGCGTGGCGCGCTGAGTTAGATAAGCGTTTGCAGGGGCTTAATTTATCTCAGGCACGCTGGTTAGTGCTGTTGCATTTAGCGCGTTTTGAACAAGCACCCACCCAAAGCGAGTTGGCACTTGAAGTTGGGGTTGAAGGTCCCACCTTAGCCCGTTTACTTAGCGCCTTGCAGGCTGAAGGCCTAGTTGAGCGTAAGGCCGCGCTAGAAGATCGCCGCGCCAAGCATATTTACTTAACTGAGCTGGCTAGGCAGCGCATCGAGCAAATTGATGGCATTGCTGCTGCTTTACGCGCGCAGGTATTTAATGGAATTAGCGCTGAACAGGTAGAGCTATGTCAGCAGTTACATCAAACCATGTTGGTGAACTTAGAAAGTGTCAATGTACCGTGATTTAGACATGATGCAAAAACACTATGGCGCCCGCTATAAAACGTGGCTGCTCAGTGTATTGCTATTGGGCAGCATGGTGATGGTGCTGTCGTCTACCAGTATCAACG
The DNA here is from genome assembly GCF_001267175.1 of Thiopseudomonas alkaliphila. Lineage (NCBI taxonomy): Bacteria > Pseudomonadati > Pseudomonadota > Gammaproteobacteria > Pseudomonadales > Pseudomonadaceae > Thiopseudomonas > Thiopseudomonas alkaliphila. The sequence continues at coordinate 118,338 of NZ_CP012358.1, forward strand.
TGGCGCTTCCAGAAATTATGAATCAGTTTCACATGGGCCGTTCTATGGCGCAGTGGCTGGTCACTGGTTTTTTGGCGGCGATGACGTCTGGATTATTACTGGCGGCTTGGATTCAAGCGCGGATTGGTGCCCAGAATACCGTACAGTTAAGTATTGGCGTATTTTTGATGGCCTCGGTGTTAGCTTTGATTGCTACCGAGGGCTGGCAGTTGATTGCGTTGCGGATTATTCAAGGGGCCTGTGCGGGGATTATTCAGCCGCTGGCCACCGTACTAATTTTTAGAGTGTATAAAGATGGCCGTCGTGGGCGGGCGCTGGGTATTTATGGTTTAGGCTTAATGATAGCGCCAACTGTGGGGCCGACCATCAGTGGTTATCTGGTGGATGCCTATGGGTGGATGGCGGCATTTTGGCTACCCATGCCTGTGTGTGTGTTGTTACAGGTGGTTGGGCCTTTATTGTTGCCCAATGACCGTGAGCCTGAGGCTAAACGTTTAGATGTGCTGGCCTTGGTGTTGTTAACGGTTTCGTTATTTGCCGGCTTAGGTGGGTTAGCTGAGGCCCAAGTACAGAATTGGGACAGTCCTTGGGTTTATGGGCCAATTGCGTTAGCTTTTGCCTGTTTAATAGGCTTTTTTGTGGTCACTCTCGGTAAAGAAAATGCGCTATTGCCCTTAGATTTGTGGCGTATTCCGGCGTATCGTCGGGCCAGTTGGATTGCTTTGGCTTTGGGTATGGGCTTGTATGCCTCTACTTATTTTATTCCCCTGTTTTTACAAACTGTTGGCGGCTTTACCGCTGGGCAATCAGGGCTTATTTTACTGCCAGCGGGGATCTTTTTGGGTTGTGCCTCTTATATTAGTGGCTGGCTCTGTGACCGGATGAACTTTGCCTGGATTTTAATTATTGGCTTGCTGCTGTTTGCCTTATCTAAAACGTGGTATGGCTTGTGGGGAGTGAGCAGTGGTTACTGGTGGCTGTGTATCTGGGCGGCGATTGGCCGTGCCGGGATGGGGTTGTTGGGGCCTGCGATTAATACCGCTTCTTTAGAAAACTTAACTTCAGCTCAGCTGGCTCAAGGCGCCAGTGGGATTACCTTTGTGCGTCAGCTGGGGGGCGCCTTTGGGATTAACTTGCTCACGGCATTTTTAGAGTGGCGCTTTGAGGTGCGTGGCGGTACTCCTGAGGCCGACAATCAAGCCTTTGAAGAAACCTTCTGGTTGATGGGGTTGGCATTTGCTTTAGCTTTATGGCCTGCCTGGCGATTGCGACCAGGCCCGCTGAATCGCGCCGAACTGCGCTATCAAAAGTACCAAGACCGCTTGAGTGCAAAGCAAGCAACTGAGAATACCGCAACCGCAGCGCAACTCAGCACTGATAGCGAGAGTGCCAGCAGCGATATAAGCACAGATAGGCAAGTGGACTTAGCAGCGGATGCAGAATCACAGGCTGAGGTGGTCACAGCGCATGAGGAGTTAGGTGAACTGGCGCTGGATGATGAGCTAGCTGAACCGGCTGTAACTCTAGAGCAGGCCGACCAGTCTAAGTCGAGCGAGCAAAACGAGTTACCCGCTCAATCAACTCCTTGAGTCAACCCCGTCGCATCATTGACGGGATTGTGTAGGTAAATTCTTACTTGGGAAGTAAGCTTTCAAGCAAGGCTTCAAGGGTATTGAAGCGCTCTTGGTCGGTATTCATTGGCACTTGAAATTTAAACACTGTACTGCCTTCAAACTTATAGCGGTTGGGCTGAGTTTGAATCAGTTTGATCAGCTGCATTGGATCTACCGGAGTCTTGCTAGAAAACTCTAATTTGCCGCCTTGTGGGCCTGCATCAATTTTAATAATTCCCAGCTTATCGGCCAGTAATTTTAATTCTGTTACTCGCACTAAATTTTTGGCAGGTTCTGGCAGCAAACCAAAACGATCAATCATCTCCACCTGTAAGTCTTTGAGTTGTTCGTGGTTCTCTGCCGAGGCAAGACGTTTGTACAGTGTCAGACGAGTTTGTACATCGGGCAGATAGTCATCAGGAATGAGCGCTGAGACCCGTAAGTTCACTTCAATTCCCGCATCTAAAGGCTGATTGAGGTTAGGTTGCTCACCTTTTTGAATGGCTTTGACCGCGCGCTCGAGCATTTCCATGTACAAAGTAAAGCCGACGGACTGAATTTCACCGCTTTGACCATCCCCGAGTAACTCTCCAGCGCCACGAATCTCTAAGTCATGGGTGGCTAGAATAAAGCCAGCGCCTAAGTCTTGAGCGTTGGCAATGGCTTCGAGCCGTTTTTTGGCGTCCTCGGTAATTTTTTTCTCGTTCGGCGTCAGAAGGTACGCATAGGCCTGATGATGGCTGCGGCCAACGCGTCCACGCAGCTGGTGTAGTTGTGCTAAGCCAAACTTATCGGCACGCTCGATAATAATGGTGTTGGCGCTCGGCACATCAATTCCAGTTTCAATAATGGTGGTGGCGACTAATACGTTAAAACGCTTGTGATAAAAGTCGTTCATCACTTGCTCAAGCTCACGCTCACGCATTTGCCCATGGCCAATACCAATACGGGCTTCAGGTACCAATGCCGCTAGATCTTCGGCGCATTTTTCGATGGTTTTTACATCATTATGTAGGTAGTAAACCTGGCCACCACGTAGCAGCTCTCGTAATAAGGCTTCTTTCACAATGGCATCTTGTTGCGGCATAACAAAGGTGCGCACTGATAAGCGCCGAGCCGGTGGCGTAGCAATAATCGATAGATCACGCATGCCAGCAAAAGCCATATTTAAGGTGCGCGGAATCGGCGTAGCCGTTAGGGTTAAAATGTCCACTTCACTGCGCAGTGCCTTCAGTTGTTCTTTTTGCCGCACGCCAAAGCGGTGTTCTTCATCAATAATGACTAAGCCTAAATTATTAAACTTAATATCGCTTTGCAGCAGTTTGTGGGTACCAATTAAAATATCTACCTTGCCTTCGGCGAGTAGTGCGGCGGCAGCTTGGGTTTCTTTAGCAGTTTTAAAACGGCTCATCACTTCAACTTTTACCGGCCAGTCGGCAAAGCGGTCGCGAAAGCTATTATAGTGTTGCTGGGCAAGCAGGGTAGTAGGCACTAAGACTGCCACCTGTTTACCGCTTTGAATCGCAATAAAGGCCGCGCGCATAGCCACTTCAGTTTTACCAAAGCCCACATCACCACACACTAAGCGATCCATTGGTTTACCGGCCAACATATCGCTGCGCACGGCATCAATGGCTGCTTGTTGGTCGGGTGTCTCTTGGTAAGGAAAGGCGGCACTAAAGGTGGCGTAATCGGCGCCGGGGTTGGCAAAGGCAAATCCTTTGCGAGCAGCGCGTCTGGCGTAAATATCTAACAGCTCAGCTGCCACATCGCGTACTTGTTCGGCAGCTTTACGCTTGGCTTTTTGCCACTGCTCTGAACCTAAGCGATGTAAGGGGGCCGTTTCATCATCACTGCCGCTGTAGCGTGCGATTAAATGCAAGTTAGCTACAGGTACGTACAGTTTAGCCTCATCGGCATATTCCAGTAATAAAAACTCAGTGGCTTGATTGTCAATTTCTAAGGTGGTTAGCCCTAAATAACGTCCCACACCGTGATCAATATGAACAACGGGGGCACCTTCACGCAGCTCAGTTAGATTGCGGATAGTATGCTCATTTTGTGTCGCATTGCTGCTTTTTCGCTGCTTGCGCTGCTGGACAAATTTTTGTCCAAGTAAGCTGCTTTCGGGAATGATGCTAAGGGCTTCAAGACTCAGCTCTTCAACCAATGGCGCCAAGCCTATGCAAACATGATCGCTGTGGGCGAGAAAATCTTTCCAGCTTTCAACCGAAGTTGGTTTCAGTTTAATGCGTGCCAGCAACTCTAAAAGAACTTCGCGACGACCTGCGGTTTCAGCGGTAAAGAGTACTCGGCCTGAGGTTTGCTCGATAAACTGGCGTACTGCTGCTAAGGGCTCTGCACTACGGGACTCGATGGTGAGCTCAGGGAGCGGCAGGGTGTCAAACACTTCGCGGCCAACACCTGGCTCAATAGCTTCTTGATGCACAATGATGCGTGGCCAGTTTTTAAGCTTGGCAAAGTACTCTTCCGTTGGAATAAATAATTCGTTTGGCGGCAGAATTGGGCGCTCAATATCGCCTTTACGATCTTCGTAGCGAGTACGTGCATCTTGCCAGAATTGATTAGCGGCTTGCTCAACACCGGGCAGGGAAAAGACCTGGGTGCTATCGGGTAGATAGTCAAATAAGGTTGCGGTGTGCTCAAAAAATAGCGGCAGATAGGCTTCAATGCCGGCAGGTGTAATGCCATTCGATAAGTCTTGGTAGATTGGACAACGCCTAAAATCCACATCAAAGCGTTCACGAAAGCGATTACGAAAGGCTTTAATTGCTTCCTTATCCAGCGGGAACTCACGAGCGGGTAGCAGATTGATATTGCTGACTTGTTCTAGCGAGCGCTGCGTTTCAGGGTCAAAGGTGCGTAAGGTGTCGACTTCATCATCAAATAAATCAATGCGAAACGGTAGCTCCGAGCCCATCGGAAATAAGTCAATAATCGATCCGCGAATCGCATACTCGCCGTGCTCGTATACCGTATCAACGCACTGGTAACCTGCTTCAGTCAGTTGATGGCGCAGTTGCTCTGCATCGAGCGTTTGTCCGGTGTTTAATACTAAGCTTGAACCCAGTAGAAACTGAGTAGGGGCTAAACGATAGAGCGCGGTATTAATCGGCACAATTAATACGCCTTGTTTAACCTTGGGCAATTGATACAGGCTAGCAATACGCTGCGAAATAATATCCTGGTGCGGAGAAAATACATCGTAGGGCAGGGTTTCCCAGTCAGGAAAATGCAGAATCGGTAATTCAGGGGCGAACCAGCTGAGTTCTTCTTGCAGTAGCTGTGCGTTTTGGCTGGTATCTGTCAGCAATAACGTTAGGTGTTGTGCAGCTTTGGCTGCCTCACTAATAGCTAAAGCACGGCTGGCGCCACGTAGGTTACCCCACTGCTGACGACCGGCATTGGAAGAGATGTTAGGTAAGGGTAATACGGGCACAATAAATACTTTACTTGGCTAAAAAGCCTGATTGTAACCAGCTGTTAGGGCGCTTGCTAGGAGAGATTGCTGTGAGATTGGCGCGCGGTTTGTGCTTAGAGCTTGATGCTTTTGTTTAGTATGCCGATAATACAGCCCTCTTTTAACTAACAGATATAGGTGTTGCCTGTGACTCAGCAAACTGACCAGTGCCTTAATGAGTGGATTGATCGTGAAGCCATCGCCGAAGCAATGATCCCTTTAATCGGCCAGTTGTACCGTAATAATAATGTAGTTACATCTATTTATGGTCGCGGCCTAATCAATCGCTCGGTCATTTCAATTCTTAAAACTCACCGCTTTGCCCGTCACCGTATTGGTGAAGGCGCTGAGTTAACGGTACGTGAAACCTACCCCATTTTAAAAGCCATGAGTGAGTTGGCGCTGGGCAGTGCTTCAGTTGATATCGGTAAGTTAGCGGTTAAGTTTAAGCAGGAAGGTCAGGGCCGCTCGATTGAAGAGTTTGTCAAAGCTGAGCTAGCACCTGTAGTTGATAAGCAAAACGAAAACAAACACCAGGGCAAAGATGTTGTGCTGTATGGTTTTGGCCGTATTGGTCGTTTGTTAGCGCGTATCCTGATTGAGAAAACCGGTGCCGGTGATGGCTTACGTTTACGCGCGATCGTAGTGCGCAAGGGTGCTGAAAATGACCTAGAAAAGCGTGCCAGCTTATTGCGCCGTGACTCTGTGCATGGCTCATTTGATGGCACCATCGTCATTGATGAAGAAAATAACACCATTACCGCTAACGGTAACCTGATTCAGGTGATTTACTCCAATGACCCAGCGTCAGTGGATTACACCCAGTACGGCATTCAAGATGCATTACTCATTGATAACACCGGTATTTGGCGTGATGAGAAGGGCTTAAGCCAGCACTTACAGTGCCCAGGTATTGACCGTGTGGTTTTAACCGCGCCAGGTAAAGGTGAGTTGAAAAATATTGTACACGGTGTGAACCATGCTGAGATTAGCGCCGATGATAAAATCATCTCTGCTGCCTCGTGCACTACTAACGCGATTGTACCGGTGTTAAAAGCGATCAATGACAAGTTTGGCATTGAAAATGGTCACGTTGAAACTGTGCACTCGTTCACTAACGACCAAAACTTAATTGATAACTTCCATAAAGGCAGTCGTCGTGGTCGTGCTGCTACGTTAAACATGGTATTGACGGAAACTGGTGCGGCAACTGCAGCAGCTAAAGCCTTACCGGTATTAAAAGGTAAGCTGACCGGTAACGCGATTCGCGTTCCTACGCCTAACGTATCTATGGCGATTTTGAACCTGAACTTAGGTAAGAGCACTACTCGCGAAGAAATGAACGAGTACCTTCGTCAAATGGCGATGCATTCTGAGTTGCAAAAGCAAATTGACTATGTGTGCTCACAAGAAGTGGTATCAACTGATTTCGTAGGCTCACGCCATGCGGGTGTAGTTGATGCTGAAGCTACCATCTGTAATGACAATCGTTTAGTACTCTATGTGTGGTACGACAACGAGTACGGTTACAGCTGCCAGGTCATTCGTGTTGCTGAAGATATTGCAGGAGTAAACCCACCTGCATTTCCTCAGTAATCAGCTGATAAGTTAGCTGAATCGTGTAAACGGGAGCTTTAGGGCTCCCGTTTTTTTAGAGATTTTGTCGTAACGCAGCTAAAAGGTCTTATTGCTCGATTAATTGAGCTTTTTACTAGCAAGACTAGCCGTTGCATCTCTATAATTAGTGGGATTAATTTTTAGGTGTTGGAACTATCGGGGCTAATGCTATTTAGCCGCGGCGGATTCAATAAATTATAAAGACTTAAAATCGTGGTTAGGCAGTCCTATGATCAGAATAAAGCGTGGGCTTGATTTGCCCATGACTGGTTCGCCGGAGCAGCGTATTGAAAACGCTAAACCGGTGACTTCAGTCGCCGTCATAGGCTTCGACTATAACGGTATGAAGCCAACGATGGAGGTGAAAGAAGGAGACCGGGTTAAGTTAGGTCAAGTTCTATTCACTGATAAAAAAACGCCTGGCGTGGTGTATACAGCACCAGGAGCAGGAGTAGTAAAGGCCGTTAACCGTGGTGAGCGCCGTGTATTTCAGTCAGTAGAAATACAATTAGAGGGTGATGAGCAAGAAACGTTTGCACAGTACAGCTCAGAGCAATTAAGCGCGTTGACCAGTGAGCAAATCCGTGAGAATTTGCAGCAGTCAGGATTATGGACTGCCTTTCGCACTCGCCCTTATAGCAAAGTGCCAGCCGTTGATAGCACGCCCAGCTCAATCTTTGTCAATGCGATGGATACCAACCCATTAGCAGCTGATCCAGCGGTTGTGCTGAAAGAGTACGCCACTGAGTTTGAGCAAGGGTTAGTGATTTTAGCGCGCTTAGCCAAAGTGTTTTTATGTAAAGCACCTGGAGCGGTGATTCCGGGTGAGAAAACCAACGGCGTTACCACTGAAAGTTTTGCCGGACCGCATCCTGCGGGTTTAGCGGGCACGCATATCCATTATCTTGATCCGGTTAGCGCCACTAAAACAGTGTGGACTATTGGTTATCAAGAGGTGGTAGCGATTGCTAAACTCTTTACTACCGGCCAAATTTGGACAGAGCGCGTGGTTGCTTTAGCTGGACCTGTAGTGAAACAACCGCGTTTAGTTCGTACGCGTTTAGGTGCGAATTTGGCTGAAGTTACGGCCGGTGAACTAGAAGGTGAGAGCAACCGAGTGATTTCGGGCTCCGTTTTTGGTGGTCGCACCGCACGTGGTGTCTGTAACTACCTAGGTCGTTACCACACGCAGGTTTCGTGCTTGCATGAAGGTAATGAGCGTCAGATGCTGCATTATATGCGTCCAGGCGTTGATAAGTTCTCGACCTTAAACATCTTCATTTCTAAGTTGTTTGCCGGTAAAAAGTTTGCTTTTGATACCAGCACTAACGGCAGTCCGCGGGCGATGGTGCCAGTGGGTAACTACGAGAAAGTCATGCCGCTAGATATTTTGCCCACGCAATTACTTCGCGCGCTAATCGTCGGTGATACCGAAGTCGCGCAGCAGCTGGGTTGCTTAGAGTTGGATGAAGAAGATCTCGCGCTGTGTACCTATGTGTGTGCAGGTAAGTACGAGTATGGCCCGATTCTACGGGATAACCTAACTCGCATTGAGCAAGAGGGATAATCATGGGATTGCGCGCTTTATTAGATAAAGTAGAGCACCACTTTGAAAAAGGTGGTAAGTACGAAAAGTGGTACGCGCTCTATGAAGCCTTCGATACCTTTTTGTATCGTCCTGGCAGTGTTACTAAAACCACCGCTCACGTACGGGATGGCATTGACCTCAAACGTATGATGATCACAGTGTGGATGTGTACCTTCCCAGCCATGTTCTTTGGTATGTGGAACGTTGGTTACCAAGCTAACCAAGTCTTTGCTAACTCACCAGAGTTATTTGCCAGTGCTCAAGAAACTTGGCGCATTGCTTTAACTGCGATGCTAGCAGGTTTTGATCCGAGTAATTGGTGGGACAACATTGTCCAAGGGGCCACTTGGTTTGTGCCGATTTACTTGGTGACTTTCGTGGTGGGTGGTTTCTGGGAAGTGTTATTTGCCAGTATCCGTAAACACGAAGTTAACGAAGGCTTTTTCGTTACCTCAGTGCTTTTTGCTTTAATCGTTCCTCCTAGCATTCCGTTATGGCAAGTGGCCATCGGTATTAGCTTTGGGGTGGTGATTGGTAAAGAAGTATTTGGTGGTACCGGTAAAAACTTCTTAAACCCTGCATTAGTTGGCCGTGCTTTCTTATTCTTTGCTTACCCTGCACAAATCTCTGGAGATGCAGTGTGGACAGCAGTGGATGGCTTTGCCGGTGCTACAGCGCTGAGCTTAGGTGCAGAAGGTGGCTTAACTAACATCATGGATAACGGTGTGAGCTGGATGAGTGCCTTTATTGGTACGACTCAAGGCTCAATTGGTGAAACCAGTACCCTAGCTATCTTTATTGGTGGTGCAGTCTTACTCCTAACCCGTATTGCCGCTTGGCGAATTGTGGCTGGGGTGATGCTTGGGATGGTTGCACTCAGTACGTTATTCAACTTTATTGGCTCTGATACCAACCCCTTATTTGCTATGCCATGGTACTGGCACTTAGTGGTCGGTGGTTTTGCTTTCGGTATGATTTTCATGGCAACTGACCCTGTGTCAGCGTCAATGACCAATACCGGTAAGTGGATCTTTGGTGCCTTAATTGGCGCGATGGCGGTCTTAATTCGTGTGGTGAACCCTGCGTTCCCTGAAGGCATGATGCTAGCAATTTTGTTTGCTAACTTATGTGCGCCACTGATTGACCACTTTGTGATTCAGGCCAACATCAAACGGAGGCTCGCACGTAATGTCCAGTAAGAAAGAATCGACTGTACGTACACTTGTTGTTGCTCTCTTAGTCTGTTTAGTGTGCTCGGTATTCGTTGCCGGCGCTGCGGTGGCACTCCGCCCAATTCAGACTGAAAACAAAGTGTTAGATAAACAACGCAGTATTCTAGCGATTGCCGGTCTAGGCGATGCCAGTCTCTCTGCTAGTCAGGTGAAAGAGCTGTTTGATACTCGCGTTAAAGCACGGGTAGTTGATCTGGAGACCGGTAAATTTACCGATCAGTTTGACGCTGAAAGCTTTGATCCCCTAGCGGCATCCAAAGATCCTGCGCTGTCTAAAGGTTTAACCAGTACTGAAGACATTGCTTCAATCAAACGTCGTGAGAATTACTCAACGGTGTACTTGGTGGAGCAAGATGGCAAGCTCGATAGCGTAGTGATTCCTGTACGTGGATACGGTCTGTGGTCAACCTTGCATGGCTTTATGGCACTTAAAGGTGATCTGAATACTGTGGCTGGCTTTGGATTTTATCAACACTCAGAAACCCCAGGTTTAGGTGGCGAAGTGGATAATCCTAAGTGGGTTGCACAATGGTTAGATAAAACTGTGTATGACGCTCAAGGTCGCGTGGCTTTGGACATCGTTAAAGGCAACGTTGATCCAAGCAGTCCACAGGCGATTCACCAAGTGGATGGCTTAGCCGGTGCTACTTTAACCAGTAATGGGGTGGAACACCTCTTACAGTACTGGTTGGGTGAAAGCGGTTTCGGTCAGTTTATTGAGAATCTGCGCAGAGGGGAGGCTTAATTAAATGGCTAAGCCAACAATTAAACAGGTTCTACTGGATCCTATTTTTAACAATAACCCCATCGGCTTACAGATTCTGGGAATCTGTTCGGCGCTGGCGGTAACCTCGAACTTAAAAACAGCGTTAGTGATGTCGGTAGCCTTAACTTTAGTTACGGCTTTCTCTAACTTGTTTATTTCGATGATTCGCTCACAAATTCCTAGCTCTATTCGGATGATTGTGCAGATGGTCATTATTGCCTCTTTGGTGATTGTGGTCGATCAGGTGTTAAAGGCCTACGCTTATTCATTGTCGAAGCAGCTATCGGTATTCGTTGGCTTGATTATCACCAACTGTATCGTTATGGGCCGGGCAGAAGCATTTGCGATGGCTAACCCACCCGTGCTGTCATTCTTTGATGGTATTGGTAACGGTTTAGGCTACAGCGCAATGCTGATTGTGCTCGGTATCGTACGGGAGCTATTTGGTGCTGGTAAGTTAATGGGCTACACCATTTTCCCAGTAATCAATGACGGCGGTTGGTATTTACCGAACGGTATGTTGTTACTGCCTCCTTCTGCATTCTTCTTGATTGGCTTATTTATTTGGGCCTTAAGAATGTGGAAAAAAGATCAGGTCGAGCAGCCAGACTTCCGTATGGCACCCCATAGCCCAGAGAAGGAGGCGTACTAATGGAACATTATTTAAGTTTGTTCGTTAAGGCAGTCTTCGTTGAGAACATGGCGCTGGCCTTCTTCTTGGGGATGTGTACGTTTATTGCCATCTCGAAGAAAGTTGAAACCGCGATTGGTCTTGGGATTGCAGTGGTTGTGGTGCAGACCATTACTGTGCCAGCTAACAACCTAATTTATACCTACCTACTCAAAGACGGTGCGTTGGCTTGGGCCGGCCTGCCTGATGTTGACCTGAGCTTCTTAGGCTTATTGAGCTACATCGGGGTGATTGCGGCGATCGTGCAGATTATGGAAATGCTGCTGGATAAGTACGTGCCTTCGCTGTATAACGCGTTGGGTGTGTTCTTGCCCTTAATTACCGTGAACTGCGCCATCATGGGCGGTACCTTGTTCATGGTTGAGCGTGATTACAATCTGTCTGAAAGTGTGGTGTATGGTTTAGGTTCAGGTTTCTCCTGGGCGTTAGCCATTGCTCTGCTTGCAGGTATCCGTGAAAAGCTTAAATACAGTGATGTGCCAGTGGGATTACAAGGGTTAGGTATTACCTTTATCACTATTGGCCTAATGTCGCTGGGCTTTATGTCATTTTCTGGCGTACAGCTATAAGGAGGCGAGATAATGAATTACGAGATTTTCCTCGCTATTGGTATGTTTACCGCGATCGTGATTGCCTTGGTGATCATGATTCTGGTGGCGCGGGCGAAACTGGTTAACAGTGGTGATGTTTCCGTTGAGATCAACGGTGAGCGGACGATTACTGTGCCTGCCGGTGGCAAGCTGTTGCAGACTTTAGCCTCAAATAATATTTTCTTATCCTCAGCCTGTGGCGGTGGTGGTACCTGTGCCCAGTGTAAGTGTGTAGTGGAAGAAGGCGGCGGCGATATGCTGCCGACAGAAGCTTCGCACTTTACTCGCCGTGAAGCGAAAGAAGGCTGGCGTTTATCTTGTCAGGTTTCAGTGAAGCAGGACATGAAAATTGAAGTGCCAGAAGAAGTCTTTGGGGTGAAAAAATGGGAGTGTACGGTTGAGTCTAACCCGAACGTAGCCACCTTTATTAAAGAGCTAACCTTGCGTTTGCCAGAAGGTGAAAACGTTGACTTCCGCGCCGGTGGTTATGTGCAGCTAGAATGCCCACCCCACACCGTGCACTACAAAGATTTTGATATCCAGCCTGAATTCCATGCCGACTGGGATAAGTTTGATATTTGGCGCTACTCATCGACCGTGGATGAGACGGTAATCCGTGCTTATTCGATGGCTAACTACCCAGAAGAAAAGGGCATGGTGAAGTTCAATATTCGTATTGCCACCCCCCCACCAGGACGTGATGATTTGCCAGCAGGGCAGATGTCCTCTTGGGTATTTAGCTTGAAGCCAGGCGATAAAGTGACTGTTTACGGACCCTTTGGTGATTTCTTTGCTAAAGACACTGATGCTGAAATGGTCTTTATCGGCGGTGGTGCAGGGATGGCGCCGATGCGCTCACACATCTTTGACCAGTTAAAGCGTTTGCACTCAACGCGCAAAATGAGTTTCTGGTATGGTGCGCGCTCAATGCGTGAAGCCTTCTATATTGATGAGTACGACAAGCTACAAGAAGAAAATCCAAACTTCGAGTGGCATTTGGCATTATCTGATCCGTTACCTGAAGATAACTGGGATGGACCAACCGGCTTTATTCACAATGTGTTGTATGAGAATTACTTAAAAGATCACCCAGCACCTGAAGATTGTGAGTACTACATGTGCGGGCCGCCAATGATGAATGCGTCGGTGATCAAGATGTTAGAAGATCTTGGGGTAGAACCAGAAAACATCCTGCTCGACGACTTCGGAGGTTAAGGTGCGTAGACATTTGGTAGTTGGATTGGTTATCGCTTTGGGGTTTGGCTTAACCGCCTGCACCCCTAAAGAGCGCATTGAAACGCTACAAGGCCCAACTATGGGCAGTACTTATACGGTAAAATATGTTCGCGGGCCGAACATGCCAGCGCCGGATAAAGTGAATGTAGAGTTACAAAGCATTCTTAACCAAGTTGACCGCCAAATGTCGACCTACCGCGCAGACTCAGACTTGTCTGAGTTTAACCGTCTGCCAGCAGGCTCTTGCCAAACCATGCCAGAGCCTGTCTTACAACTAGTGCGTTACGGTCAGCAACTGGCTGAAAGTAGTGGCGGTGCCTTTGATCTAACCATTGGGCCTTTATTGGATGTATGGGGCTTTGGCCCTCATAGCCGTGGTCGAGTACAACCCAGTGCAGAGCAAATTGAACAAGCGCGTTCGCGCGTAGGCTATCAATACCTAAAGATTGAGCAAAATCAGCTGTGTAAAGAAAAAGCCCTAGAGGTGGATCTGAACAGTATTGCTGCCGGTTATACCGTTGATCAGGTGGCTGAACGTTTTCAATCTTTAGGTATTGACAGTTATATGATTGAGATTACCGGTGAATTAAAAGCCGCTGGTAAAAAGCCCGACGGCAGTGCCTGGCGCATTGCTATTGAAGAGCCTAACTTAGAAGGGCAGCGGATTGTCCAGCGAATCTTACCGATTGATGGCTTAGGGGTTAATACCTCGGGGGACTACCGCAATTATTATGAAGAAAATGGGCAGCGTTTTTCCCATACCTTAGATCCTAATTTAGCGGCTCCCATTCAGCATAAATTGGCTGCGGTTACAGTAATTGATCCCTCAACCTTAGCAGCTGATGCCTTAGGTACCTTATTGTTAGTATTGGGCCCTGATGCCGGTAAAGCTTACGCTGAGCTACATCAGATTGCCGCACTGTTTGTAAGTCGTGTCGATGAGGGGTTTGTCACCGAAACAAGCAGTGCATTTGATCAGTTATTTCCAACAGGAGAGCAACCATGAGTGGTATTGCGCTGTTTTTAGTGGTATTTGCGGTAATGGCGTTAGTCATTTTAGGCATGTCAGTTGGAGTTATTGCTGGGCGTAAACCTATTGCAGGTTCTTGCGGTGGAATTGCCAACTTAGGCATTGAAAAAGAATGTTCTATCTGTGGTGGGGTGCGGGAAAAGTGCGAAGAAGTTACCCGTGATCAGGCCGTAGCACAGACTCAGTCTGAGGCCTTGGCCTATGACGCTGCTGCTAAAACTCGTTAATTGAATCGAAGTCATCTTATTTATTGTGCTGTGAGAAAGAGCAGCTGACGAAGGAGTCACAATGGCAGTTTATAACTACGATGTGGTCATTTTAGGATCGGGTCCAGCCGGTGAGGGAGCTGCAATGAATGCGGCTAAAGCTGGACGTAAAGTGGCTGTGGTTGAAAGCCGTGGAGTAGTGGGTGGCAGTAGTACGCACTTAGGTACGATTCCATCTAAAGCATTACGTCACTCAGTGCGTCAAATTTTACGTTTTAACACTAACCCTATGTTCCGCCAAATTGGCGAGCCGCGTTGGTTCTCTTTTCCAGACGTACTGAAAAGCGCTGAAAGCGTGATTAAGCGTCAAGTGGCATCGCGCACCGGTTATTACGCGCGCAATCGGATTGATGTGTATTTTGGTACCGCAAGCTTTGCCGATGAGCACAGCATTGATGTGGTTGGTCCGAGCCGTGTAGAAAAACTGGTGGCTAACCAGATTATTATTGCTACCGGTTCACGCCCGTATCGTCCAGCAGATATTGATTTTAGTCACCCGCGGGTTTATGACAGCGATACCATTTTAAATCTTAGCCACACGCCGCGTCGGTTAATTATTTATGGCGCTGGGGTGATCGGTTGTGAGTACGCTTCGATTTTTAGTGGTTTAGGGGTGCTGGTTGACTTAATTGATACCCGCGATCAGCTGCTGAATTTCTTGGATGATGAAATTTCCGATGCCTTAAGTTATCACTTGCGTAATAACAACGTACTGGTTCGTCATAATGAAGAGTATGAGCGGATTGAGGGCACTGAGAACGGCGTCATTTTGCACTTAAAATCAGGCAAGAAAATTAAAGCCGACGCCTTACTCTGGTGTAACGGTCGTACCGGTAATACTGACCAACTGGCTTTAGAGAACGTAGGCTTAACCGCCAATAGCCGTGGCCAAGTAGAAGTTGATGAGTATTACCGCACCGCAGTGCCGAATATTTATGCAGCCGGTGATGTGATTGGTTGGCCGAGCTTATCCAGTGCCGCTTACGATCAAGGTCGTTCAGCTGCCGGTAATATTGTAGACAATGAAAGCTGGCACTTTGTGGATGATGTGCCTACCGGTATTTATACCATTCCTGAAATTAGCTCGTTGGGTAAAACCGAAGCAGAGCTAACCAAGGATAAGGTGCCGTATGAGGTGGGTAAGGCTTTCTTTAAGAGTATGGCCCGTGCACAAATTTCCAGTGAACCTGTGGGGATGCTGAAGATTTTGTTTCACCGTGAAACCTTAGAGATTTTAGGGGTGCATTGCTTTGGCTATCAGGCCTCAGAGATTGTGCATATTGGTCAGGCGATTATGAATCAGCCGGGCGAGTTAAATACCCTTAAGTATTTCATTAATACTACCTTTAACTTCCCGACCATGGCTGAAGCCTATCGAGTTGCAGCCTTTGATGGGCTTAACCGCCTTTTTTAATCGGCTCCGATAAGTGGCCTGAGGGTATCGGAGCAGCTTTACAGGAGCAGTTTAACGACTCCCGAGTGTGGCACTGGCCAAACCGGGAAAGTCTGTAATCAGGCTGTCTACTCCCATGTTAGCGAGCCTTAGCATTTGCTTAGGCTCGTTGACTGTCCAGAGTGAAAGGTGCAAACCTTTTGCTTTACTGCGCTCCACTAGGCGCGATGTGCAGAGTTTCCAATTTAAAGCCAGCAATTCACAATTATAGCGTTTAGCTATCGCTAGGGGATCTTGCCAGCGCCACTCTACGACGCAGCCTCGACTTAATTCCGGCGCCCATTGCATCGCGGCGTGCAGTACTTGATGGCTAGCGGAGGTGAGGGTGACTCGCTCTGTGAGTTGATAGCGTTCTACTAAGTTTTTTACCGCCAGTACCGTGGCTTTGGCCTGAGCACGGGCAACGCCTTTAATTTCCAATTGCCAATGCTCAAATGCGCACTGTTGAAACAGTTGTTCAAGGGTTGGAATTGGACAGTAAGGCGGCTTGGCCGCTTGGGGGTAAGCTCGATTAAAATTAGCACTGGCATCTAACTGGCTGAGTTCGGTTGAGGGTTTAGCTGCCAGCGTGCCGGTCTGGCCTGTGGTGCGCTTTAATGTGGCGTCATGAAATACCATCAGTACACCATCTTGAGCCAGGCGTAAATCAAGCTCACAGTGGGTAACGCCTTGGGCTAGGCAGTGCTGAAAGCTAAATAAGGTGTTCTCCGGCGCTTCGCCTTTAGCGCCGCGGTGTCCATAGATAATTGGCATAGTGGTCTCTAATGAAGAGTAGCGATAAAGCGGCTGACAGCGAGTGAGATATCGGCCGAGTTCAGTTAGTATAGCCCAGTCTTTTTAGCAGATTTGTCGATCAGCCTAAACTTGTTAAGGGCTAAGGTGGTCACAAGGGCTTCGCCGAAAACATTGAGTTGGCTTTTACAACGGAAGGGTTTTATGTTTCGACCATTAGCACTTTTTATTGGTGCACGTTATACCCGCGCTAAACGGCGCAATCATTTTATTTCATTTATCTCTTTGACCTCAATGATTGGCTTGGCACTGGGTGTGCTGGTGATGATTTTGGTACTTTCAGTGATGAACGGTTTTGACCGAGAATTACGGACGCGGATTTTGGGGATGGTGCCCCATGCTACTGTCAGTGGTCAGCAGCCGATGGCCGATTGGCAGCACGTAGGCGAGCAGATTTTAAAACATCCTGAAGTGGCTGCAGTGGCGCCTTTTACTCAGCTGCAAGGCATGCTGAGTCACTCGGGCAGTGTGCAGCCGGTGATGGTTAATGGGGTTGATCCAGAGTTTGAAAATAAGGTCTCGATTATTTCCGAACACATGCAGCTGGGCCAGTTAGAAGATTTACGCAGTGGTGAGTTCGGAATCATCATTGGTGAGCTTACCGCGCGTCGGTTTGGCGTCGGCGTGGGGGAGAAAATTACCTTTGTGTTACCTGAGGCCTCAATTACGCCAGCGGGTGTCTTTCCGCGGCTAAAGATGTTTACGGTGGTAGGAGTGTTTAAGGTCGGAGCAGAGTTAGATAGCTCCTTGGCATTGATTAACGTACAAGATGCTGCACGTTTAACGCGCTGGCCCACTGATCGCGTAGAAGGCATCCGTTTAAAACTGAATGATTTGTTTAGTGCGCCGCGAGTAGCCCGCGAGATTGCTTTTAGTTTACCTCAGAGTGATCTGTATCCCAGTGACTGGACGCGTAGCCACGGTAACTTATTCCAAGCGATTAAAATGGAAAAAACCATGATTGCTTTACTGTTATTACTAATTGTAGCAGTGGCCGCATTCAATATTATTTCTACTCTCGTGATGGTGGTTACTGACAAGAAAGGCGATATTGCGATCTTGCGTACTTTGGGTGCATCGCCTGGGCAGATTATGGGTATTTTTATGGTGCAAGGCAGCTTAATTGGCGTGGTCGGTACCCTGATTGGTGGTGTATTGGGAGTCATTGCTGCCCTGAATGTCACTGCCTGGGTAGCAGGGTTAGAGAAATTGTTGGGCTATCAGTTTTTAAGCAGTGATGTGTATTTTATTAGTTATTTGCCCTCTGAGTTATTAGTGGAAGATGTGGTGTTAATCTGTACTGCGGCATTGTCTCTGAGTTTTTTAGCAACGATCTATCCTGCATGGCGTGCATCGCGTACGCAGCCAGCCGAGGCCTTACGTTATGAGTAATAATGCTTATGTTTTAGAGTGTCGTGGGCTGGTTAAATCCTATGCCGAAGGCCCGCAAGCGGTTGAGGTGTTAAAAGGTGTTGAGTTACAGATTCAAGCCGGTGAGCGGGTAGCTATTATTGGTGCTTCTGGCTCTGGTAAAACCACCTTGCTGCATATGCTGGCAGGGTTAGATACGCCAACGGCTGGCAGTGTCTGGTTAGCTGGCGCTGAGTTATCAGCTTTATCAGAGGCGAAACGCGGTCAGCTGCGTAATCAAGCGCTGGGCTTTGTCTATCAGTTTCACCATTTGCTGCCTGAGTTTAATGCCTTAGAAAATGTCTGTATGCCCTTGTTAATTGGTAAGCAGCCCATTAGCCAAATTAAACAAGCCGCAACTGAGTTATTAGAGCGGGTGGGTTTGGCTAAACGTATGACCCATAAGCCGGCTGAATTATCCGGTGGTGAGCGGCAGCGTGTGGCTATTGCCCGGGCACTGGTTAATCAACCGGAGTTGGTGTTGTTAGATGAGCCGACGGGTAACTTAGACCAAGCCACAGGGCAAAGTATTCAGGCCTTGATGCTAGAACTATCTAAACGTTTGGGTACGGCGTTTTTGGTAGTGACCCATGATCCTGAGTTAGCCAAACGTATGGATCGAGTGTTAAAACTTGAGGCGGGTTGCTTAGTGGATGTAACGGCAGAGTTGTAATAGATCTACAGGCAATAAAAAACCGTGCTTAAAGCACGGTTTTTTATTGCCTGTTATAGAGCTTAGTAGTTGGCTTGTTGTAAGGCGGCGATACGCACTTCAAGCGGCGGATGGCTCATTAACAAGCCCGCCAGTCCTTGTTTCAGGTCACCACTAATACCAAAGGCAGCCAAGGTGCCAGGCATTTCTTGCGTAATCTGCTGTTGCTGCTCATGCAGTAAATGATCAAGGGCAGAAATCATCGCGCCAGTACCGGCTAATTGTGCGCCTATAGCATCTGCACGGTACTCGCGCTGGCGGGAGAACCACATAGTAATCATGCTAGCCAGCAAGCCAAACACTAACTCGGCAATAATTACCGAAATGTAATAGCCCATACCGCGGCCTTCTTCGTTTTTAAATACCACGCGATCAATAATATCGCCGACAATTCGGGCAAAGAACATCACAAAGGTGTTAACTACGCCTTGTAACAGAGCCATGGTCACCATGTCGCCATTAGCAATATGGCCGATTTCGTGGGCCAGGACCGCTTCGACTTCTTCCCGAGAAAAACGCTCGAGCAAGCCCTCACTGACACCCACCAGCGCATCATTTTTATTCCAGCCGGTAGCAAAGGCATTGGAGTCATAAGAAGGAAAGACGCCCACCTCAGGCATACCAATCCCTGCTTCTTGGGCCAAGCGCTCGACGGTATTCAGCAGCCACTGTTCATGTTGGTTGGCAGGTTGTTCAATCAGATAAATACCTGTGGTGCGCTTTGCCATCCATTTGGATAAAAAGAGCGAAACAAACGCGCCGACCATGCCAAATACCGCACAGAACACTAAAAGGCTGCCGTAGTTAGCCCCCGTGTAGCGGTCTACACCAAGTAGCTTTAAGGTGATGCTGGCTACGAATAGGACGGCTAAGTTAGTGAGTAAAAATAGACCAACACGCAACATCGTTTAACTATCTCCAGAGAGCGTAAAATTAACTGAATATATAGATTGGGATTAAATGCGCAACCACAAGAGTATGGATAAATGTTTCTTTATACCGAGCTGTCTTTGCCGAAGAAGTAGGTAAAGACAGCTAAGGGGTATGGTTTACTGACGGTAGGTGCTTAAGAAGTTGCCAATGCGTTTAATCGCCTGCTCTAAGTCATCGACTCGAGGCAAGGTAACCACGCGGAAATGGTCAGGATTAGGCCAGTTAAATGCCGTGCCTTGGACAATTAATAACTTTTCTGAAAGCAAAAGATCTAAGGCAAACTTTTCATCGTTGTAGATAGGACAAACCTTAGGATCAATCCGTGGGAAAGCGTAGAGCGCCCCCATCGGTTTTACGCAGCTGACACCAGGGATATCATTCAGTAACTCCCAAGTGCGGTTGCGTTGCTCCAGGAGACGGCCTTGGGGCAGTACCAAGTCATTAATACTCTGATAGCCACCGAGCGCGGTTTGAATGGCATGCTGCGCCGGCACGTTGGCACAGAGGCGCATGTTGGCCAGAATATCCAAGCCCTCAATATAGCTGCGAGCATTATGTTTAGGTCCCGTCACTACCACCCAGCCGGAGCGAAAGCCAGCTACCCGGTAAGACTTAGATAAGCCGTTGAATGTAAGGCAGAGTACATCCGGGGCTAATGAAGCGGTGCTGATGTGCTGTGCTTCGTCATAGAGAATTTTGTCGTAAATCTCATCGGAGAAGATTACGAGGTTATGTTGTCGTGCCAGCTCAACAATTTGCTCAAGCAATTCTTTGGAGTACACCGCACCGGTTGGGTTGTTGGGGTTAATTAAGACAATCCCTTTAGTGTTGGGGGTGATTTTAGCTTTGATATCGGCAATATCCGGAAACCAGCCTGCTTGCTCGTCACACAGGTAATGCACAGGGGTACCGCCAGCTAAACTGGTGGCTGCGGTCCAGAGCGGGTAATCTGGGGCTGGCAGTAAAATCTCATCACCGTTATTTACTAACGCTTGGAGAGTCATCACAATCAGTTCAGAAACACCATTACCGAGATAGATGTCTTCAATTCCAACACTAGGCATGCCTTTTTGTTGGTAGTACTGCATGACTGCTTTGCGAGCGCTGAATAAGCCTTTAGAGTCGCTATACCCTTGAGCGGTAGGTAAGTTGCGAATGACGTCCTGTAAGATTTCTTCCGGGGCCTCAAAGCCAAAAGGAGCGGGGTTGCCGATATTCAGTTTAAGAATACGGTGGCCTTCATCCTCTAAGCGTTTGGCATGTTTAAGCACGGGTCCGCGGATGTCATAACAAACATTAGCGAGCTTATTCGATTTGCTGTACTGCATGATCCTAATATCCGGTTTTAATATAAAGAGGCGCACTCAAGGCGCAAAATGAACCGCAGTCACGGCAGGGCGATTGGGCAGTGTCAGACCACGGAAATAATGAGCTCTATCATACGACCGAAAAATATATTTCGAAAGGGATAGAAGCAGAAGAAAATCAATATAAAAGGAAAATCTCGTGAAAAAAGTAGAAAAGACGTTAGAAAATTGGCGTGAAACTTTATCTGACGAGCAATTTCGTGTGTGTCGCTTAGCAGGAACAGAAAAACCTTTCACTGGGGAGTACTTGCAACCTAAGTCTAGCGGCCGTTACCTTTGTGTGTGCTGTGGGCATCCATTATTTGCCGCGGCTACACAATATGACGCGGGTTGTGGTTGGCCCAGTTATACTGCACCCATTAACCCGCAGGCGGTATGGGAACGTGAGGACTTAAGTCATGGCATGCAGCGGATCGAAGTTTTGTGTCAAGGTTGTGATGCGCATTTAGGTCATGTGTTTCCCGATGGGCCAGCGCCAGGTGGCTTGCGCTATTGCATTAACTCGGTAGCCTTAACCTATCAGCCCTGATTGGGCAGCTTGTATTATCAGTGTAACGGGAGCGACAACCCATGAGTGGACAGTTAGATAGTTTTTTAAAGCAAGCCAAACGTTTGCTCAAGCGGGTAGAACCTTTATTACCTCCAGAGCGAGTGGCCATTGACTGGCAGTTGTGCAAGGCGGCACGTTGGCAGCAAGTGGGGCGCTTTGGGCAACTAGTGCCGATGGCGGTTAATTTATCGTTGCAACTTGATGACTTACAAGGATTAGAGCAGCAACGCATGGCGCTGCAGCGTAATACCTTACAGTTGTTGCAGGGCTATCCGACTAACCACGCGCTGTTATGGGGCGCGCGTGGCACCGGTAAATCTTCTTTAGTGCGGGCTTTATTGGCGGCTTATGTTGATCAAGGGCTGCGCTTAATTGAAGTTGAACGTGAAGGGTTGGAGCAGTTGCCGCGGATCGTTGAAGGATTGGCTGGTTTGCCTTATAAATTTATTGTGTTTTGTGATGACCTATCTTTTGAGGCTGGCGAGGGGGATTATCGGATCCTCAAAAGTGTATTGGATGGATCCCTTGAGCAGGCGCCTGACAACGTGGTGCTGTACGCTACCTCTAACCGTCGTCATCTGGTGCCAGAGCGTCAGGCTGATAATGCCAATTGGCAACAAGTGGATGGCGAGATTCATCCCAGTGAGGCGGTAGAAGATAAAATTGCTTTATCCGATCGTTTTGGGTTGTGGCTTTCTTTTTATCCCTTTACTCAAGCGCACTACCTTGAGGTGGTGTATCACTGGATTGCGCACTGGGCTGCGCCTACCGGTTTAGTCTGGGAGCGTAGTCAAGCAACCGATTTGGCTGCCATTCAGTGGGCGACCCAGCGTGGCAACCGTAACGGACGCTGCGCCGCACAGTTTGCTAAGTTTTGGGTCGGTCAGCAGTTATTAGATCAGGCGTTAGCGGCGGCGGAGCAAAATCCATAGCTGCGCTTGGTGGAGATGATCGCAGGTGAATGTTGCCTGCGATCAACAGCGGGTTGAGTTAGTGGTTTTACTCGGCAATTCGAACCCTAGCTAAGTTGACTCGATTATCTTTAACTTCTAGGGTTTCAATATAATAAGGCCCAATACGCAGGCAAACAGAGCCATCAGGAATGCTTTCGAGTATTTCAGTGATTAAACCATTGAGAGTTTTCGGGCCGTCGCTAGGCAGTTCCCATTCTAGGGCCTTATTGATTTCGCGAATATAAGCCGCGCCATCAATAATATGGCTGCCATCGTTTTGACTGCGAATCTCCATCTCGTGAGGGTTATCTTGGTGGCTGAAATCACCGACGATCTCTTCCAAAATATCTTCCAAGGTAACAATCCCTTCCACATCGCCGTACTCATCAACCACAATCGCAATGCGGCGTTTATTTTGCTGAAAGTTCAGTAATTGAGTCGAGAGTGGGGTGCTTTCGGGAATAAAATACGGCTCGTTACAGGCACTTTGCAAATCGTTGTGGGTGAGTTTATTTAAGGTGAGCAAGCGGGCAATTTGCCGCATATGGATCACCCCAATGATTTGGTTGATATTTTCACGGTACAGCGGAATACGGGTGTGAGTCGTGGTGCGCAGCTGCCAAATAATGGTATCGAGATCGCTGTCTAAATCGATGCCAAAGACCTCATTACGGGGAATCATAATGTCATTCACCGTGACTTTTTCAAGATCAAGAATACCTAGTAGCATATCTTGGCGGTTGCCAGGTAATTCTTGTCCGGCTTCGCGTACCACGCTACGCAGCTCTTCAGTAGATAAGCTATCTGAGCCACGTTGTTTGGGATCAACGCCCATTAAGCGCAATAAACCATTACTAATGGCGCCAGTCAGCCACACCACGGGAGCGAGGAGTTTCATCAGTAGCTGTAAAATATGGCTGGCAGGATAGGCGATCATTTCTGGGCGCAGTGCGGCGAGGGTTTTGGGGGTGATTTCACCAAAAATCAGCACAATAATGGTCAGGCCGGCAGTGGCAATCGCCACCCCAGCATCTCCCCATAGATCGACGGCGACAATGGTGGCTATCGAAGCGGCGAGAATGTTAACCACGTTATTACCGACCAAAATAGTGCCCAGTAGACGATCGGGTTTGCTCAGTAAATTAGCCGCACGTCGCGCACCTTTGTGGCCTTCACGGCTTAAATGGCGTAGGCGGTAGCGATTGAGGCTGAGAATTCCAGTTTCTGAGCTGGAGAAAAACGCCGAGCAAATAATTAAAAAAACAAGTAGCCCAATGAGGTAGCCAATTGGCAAACTGTCCACTGTAGATAATGCCTCAAATATTTAAGATAAATTCACGTACCAGTTTGCTGCCAAAATAAGCCAGCATCAGTAAGCAAAAGCCAGCTAGGGTCCAGCGAATTGCGGTATGGCCACGCCAGCCTAATTGATGTCTACCCCAAAGCAGTATCGCAAATACCACCCAAGCCATTACCGCCAGAGAGGTCTTGTGGGCAAGATGCTGGGCAAAAATATCTTCTAAGAACATCCAGCCCGAAGCGAGGGATAAGGATAAAAGAATCCAGCCTGCCCATAAAAAAGCAAAGAGTAGCTTTTCCATGCTTTGTAGGGGGGGGAAGTGCTTGATAAGTTTAGATACAGGGCGCTTGCGAAGTTGTTGCTCTTGGATTAATAGAACGAGCGACTGCAGCACGGCAATGGTAATCATGCCGTAGGCTAATACCGACAGTAAAATGTGGCATAAAATACCAGGCTCTTCATTGATTAACTGTACAGTACCTTGGGGCAGGGCAATGGTGCTTAGTACCAACAGCGCACTTAAGGCAAATAGGGGTGCTAACAACACCCGAATCGGCATCAGCCAACTACCAATTAAGGTAAGCAGTACCACCGCTGCGGCAATTAAACTGGCGGCATGGCTAAAGCTGAGTAGTAGCCCTTGCTCAGTTAGCAGTTGTGGCATCAGACCAGACAAGTGGGCCAGTAGCCCAAGTATACCTAGGCTATTAAAAACAACTGGCCGAATCGCCTGGCTACGCCACAGATTAATCCCGTGATACAGACTGGCAGCTAAGTAAAGGAAAATAGCTGCCCAGTTGAATAGCGAAATGGACATAGCACCTATATCAGTCAACGAAAGAAAGTTAAGTATAAAGCAAGCTACGTGCACGGAAACAGTTATTTACTAGGGAATTTCCTCAAACACGCAGACTTATAGCTCAGTATTCTATATGATGTCAGCTCCGTTAGTTAAGAATAGATTGCAAAGACGAATAACCTTTGACAGTTATAGTCTTCAACAATAGAATACCGCGCCTATGATGAATGGTCCGATTCCTCCTCACGTTGACCCGCGTAAATATGCTGACCGTGAAATCACCCTTAAAGGTGAAATTGCGCTAGCTGAATTTGCCCGTGTCTGCGATTTGCTTAGCAGTGATGCCGGTTCTGTACAGGTAACGCTGGAGTTTCGCCGTGATGAGCAAAAAGTTGCATTATTGCATTTGACGCTTCAATCCACTGTGCAAATGATTTGCCAGCGTTGCTTAGGTGATGCGGCTTTGCCGGTTGAGGCTGAGTGCACCTATGCGATGGTTTGGCCAGGTACTGATGAATCACAGTTACCTAAAGGTTATGATGCACTGGAAGTAGATGAGGAGCCGTTAGCGCTTTATCCTTTAATTGAGGATGAGTTGCTGCTAGCACTACCGATTATTCCGATGCATCCGCTTGAAGATTGTCATCCAGTCGAACTCGACTCATCCATTGTGGGTGAGGAAGTTCAAGAATCTAACCCGTTCAGTATCCTTGCGCAATTAAAAAAGCGCGATCCAAACGTTTAGGAGTTAATCACAATGGCTGTTCAGAAGAACAAAGTATCACGCTCAGCGCGTGACATGCGTCGCTCTCACGATGCATTAACCGAAAAAACTTTAACTGTTGAAAAAGCAACAGGTGAAGTGCGTCTGCGTCACCACGTATCTGCTGATGGCATGTACCGTGGCCGTCAAGTAATTAACAAGGCCGCTGCTGAGTAATTTTGTCAGCCCTTGTTGTTGCTGTTGATGCAATGGGCGGGGACTACGGTCCCCGCTGTACTGTTCCCGCTTGCCTCGATAGCTTAAAAAAAAATCCTGCGTTACATATCCATCTCGTTGGCCAGCAGGAAGCCATCGAACAAGAGCTTCTGCTCTATCCTAAAGCTGATACTTCCCGCTTAACTTTGCATTTTGCAACTGAATCCATCGCTATGGATGCAGTGCCTTCGGCTGTCTTGCGTCATCACGCTGATACCTCCATGGGGGTGGCGCTAGAGCTGGTAAATTCTGGTCGTGCCCAGGCGGTGGTGAGTGCGGGCAATACCGGAGCTTTGATGGGGTTATCCAAGCTCATTTTGAAAATGATTCCGGGTATTGTTCGGCCTGCAATCATGACCGCCATTCCGACCCGTACCGGTAAGTCGCATTTGCTAGACTTGGGCGCCAATGTGAACTGCACCGCTGAGCATCTTTACCAATTTGCCTTGTTAGGTGCGCTAACCACTGAGGCTTCTGGTTTACGGCGCCCTAAAGTAGCGCTGTTAAACGTGGGGCGTGAGCAAATTAAAGGCAACTCGCAAGTTAAAGAGGCGCACGAGTTACTTAAGGGTTTAAGTAGTATTAATTACATTGGCTATATTGAAGGCGATGATATTTTTGCTGGAGTGGCGGATGTGGTGGTGTGTGATGGCTTTGTCGGCAACATTTTGCTAAAGGCTACCGAAGGGCTAGCGCAAATGATTGGCGGGCGTATTCGTCAAGAGCTCGGGCGTGGCATTCGGGCTGGCCTGCTGGCCTGGTTGGCAGCGCCAGTATGGCGTGCGTTGCAAAAAGATCTGGCGCCTGAGCGTTATAACGGTGCTGGAATGCTGGGATTAAATGGCATTGTGATTAAAAGTCATGGCGGTGCTAAGCGCGAGGCTTTTCAGTATGCGATTAAAGCTGCGGTGCAGGCAATTGAAGAAGATTTACCCAGTTATTTACAGCAGCACCTGCACCCCTTACTGGAAAAATGTGACGGCGAGAAGGCTGCGTGCATCGAATAGCTAATTGTAGTGACTGCCTAGTCGTGGCAAACTGCGCCGCTGAATTTATTGAGTGAAGGTTTTTATGTCTGCGAATCTTGCATTTGTCTTTCCTGGTCAAGGCTCACAAGCGGTAGGAATGCTGGCTGAAATTGCTCAGCAACATAGCCAAATCCTACACACGTTTGCCGAAGCATCCGACAGCTTAGGTTATGATTTATGGGCGTTGACCCAGGCTGGCCCGGCGGCGAGCTTGAATCAAACCGATAAAACCCAGCCCGCGATTTTAACCGCTTCAGTTGCATTATGGCGTTTATGGCAGGCTAATAGCTTGGTATTGCCAGCTTTTGTTGCGGGTCATAGTTTAGGTGAGTACTCGGCGTTAGTGGCGGCGGGCAGTTTGTCATTGGCAGAGGCCGTCAAGTTAGTTGAGCGTCGTGGCCAGTTAATGCAGCAGGCGGTGCCTGAGGGGACCGGCGGTATGGCGGCTATTTTAGGCTTGGATGATGCCGACGTGCAGGCCGCTTGTGCTGAATCAGCTCAAGGTGAAGTGGTCAGTGCGGTAAACCTTAACGCACCAGGTCAGGTAGTCATTGCAGGTGCAGCAGCAGCAGTAGAGCGGGCGATTGAAGCCTGTAAAGCGCGCGGTGCTAAGCGTGCCATGCCTTTGCCTGTCAGCGTGCCGTCCCATTGCGCATTAATGCAGCCAGCAGCAGAACAATTTGCTGAGTCGTTAGCTGCAGTGCAATGGCAGCAGCCAAGTATTCCGTTAGTACAGAACGTAACTGCTGAAGTAGCTACCGATCTTGCTGCATTAGAGCAGAATTTATTGGCTCAATTATATAGCCCGGTCCGTTGGGTCGAAACCATGGTGTTACTGGATGCTGAAGGGGTTTCCCAGGTGGTTGAGTGTGGTCCAGGCAAAGTGTTGTCGGGACTGAATAAACGCTGCATCAAAGGGGTGAGTACCTTTAACTTAGATACCCCTGAGGCCTTTGCCGCAACGTTAGCTGCATTGGCTTAAGCAATAGGAGAGAAATCATGAGTTTGCAAGGTAAGGTGGCATTAGTTACTGGCGCCAGTCGCGGTATTGGACAGGCAACTGCATTAGAGTTAGGACGTCAAGGTGCGATTGTAATTGGCACTGCAACCTCAGCCAGCGGTGCTGAAAAAATTACCGCAGCCTTGCAGCAGCAAGGTGTTGAAGGTATCGGTTTGGTGTTGGATGTGTGTCAGCCTGAATCGGTAGCGGAAGTGTTAAAAACTATCCAAGACACCTATGGCGCACCACAGATTTTAGTTAATAACGCAGGGATTACGCGGGATAACTTAATGCTGCGGATGGGGGAGGAGGATTGGGAGTCAGTTATTGATACTAACCTTAATAGCTTGTTTCGCTTATCCAAAGCCGTGCTACGGGGTATGAGTAAAGCCCGCTGGGGACGGATTATTAATATCAGCTCCGTAGTCGGCTCAATGGGTAATGCCGGGCAAGCTAACTACGCCGCAGCTAAAGCCGGTGTAGAAGGTTTTGGTCGTGCCTTAGCGCGCGAAGTAGGCTCACGTAATATTACCGTTAACGCTGTAGCGCCAGGCTTTATTGATACTGATATGACCCGTGAATTACCAGAAGCGCAGCGTGACGCACTAAAGAGCCAGATTCCACTGGCGCGGTTAGGTGAGGCCCAAGAGATTGCCGATACCGTGGCTTTTTTAGCTTCAGATAAAGCGGCTTATATTACAGGGGCTACAATTCCTGTGAATGGCGGCATGTATATGAGTTAAAATGACTTTTTTGTGACTTGAGGCAGGGTTCTTTAGTCACAGAATGAGTTTTTAAAGTATGATTTTTCTATACGCTTGCTATAGTCGAATCAAATTCATGAAATGATAAGTAAAAATAGGCTTTGGCTTGAAATAGGTGAAGCCCTTTCTATACACTTAGCGGCAGCTAAAGTTGCCTAGTTTCCATTTAGGAGTATTTTGTATGAGCAATATCGAAGAACGCGTTAAAAAAATCGTTGCAGAGCAATTAGGTGTTAAAGCTGAAGAAGTAGTAAACAGTGCTTCTTTCGTTGACGATTTAGGCGCGGACTCTTTAGATACCGTTGAGTTAGTTATGGCGTTAGAAGAAGAGTTCGACACTGAGATTCCAGATGAGCAAGCGGTAAAAATCACTACTGTTCAAGAAGCTATCGACTACGTTAACAACCACGCTTAATTTCTAGCGGCGGTTTTAAACAAGTAAAAAAGCCGTACTGCCTGAATCAGGAGTGCGGTTTTTTTTTGGCAGTTAATATGCAAAAAAGGGGTTATCGCCATGTCGCGTAGACGTGTTGTGGTTACCGGGATGGGTATGGTTTCCCCGCTCGGAGCCGATGTTGAATCAAGCTGGAAAGCGGTATTGGCCGGAGAAAGCGGGATTGACGTAATTGAGCATATGGACGTCAGTGCTTTTGCTACTCAATTTGGCGGCACAGTAAAAGATTTTAATATTGAACAATATATGCCGGCTAAAGATGCACGTAAGCTGGATTTGTTTATTCAATATGCATTGGCCGCTAGTTATCAGGCACTAGAACAGTCTGAGCTAGAGGTGAGTGACGCCAATCGTGAGCGTATTGGTGTGACCATTGGTTCGGGCATCGGTGGATTGCCAAATATCGAAAACACTGCCAAAACGCTGTTTGATCAAGGCCCGCGTCGTATTTCACCTTTTTTTGTGCCTGGCTCCATTATCAATATGGCCGCAGGTACTTTATCGATTCGTTTAGGTTTACAAGGCCCTAACTACTCGGTAGCTACTGCTTGTACTACAGGTACGCACTGCATTGGTTTAGCCGCACGTAATATTGCTTATGATGAAGCCGATGTAATGATTGCTGGTGGTGCTGAAATGGCTACCTGTGGTTTAGGCTTAGGTGGTTTCTCTGCGGTTCGAGCACTCTCTACACGTAATGCTGAGCCCACCAAAGCCAGTCGACCGTGGGATGAAGAACGTGATGGCTTTGTGCTCTCCGATGGCGCTGGAATCTTGGTGCTAGAAGAACTAGAGCATGCTAAAGCACGTGGAGCTAAAATTTTTGCTGAAGTGGTGGGTTTTGGTTTAGGTTCCGATGCCTTCCATATGACTGCTCCGCCAGAAGATGGCGCCGGTGCGGCACGTTGTATGGCTGCTGCGCTGAAAGATGCCAAGATGCAGCCCGAGGATGTGCAGTATATTAATGCCCATGGTACCTCGACTCCTGCTGGAGACTTAGCGGAGGTGCAGGCGATTAAAACGGTATTTGGTGAGCATGCCCAGCAGCTTGTGGTGAGCTCGACTAAATCAATGACAGGGCACCTATTAGGCGCTGCAGGTGCGGTTGAAGCGATTTTTAGCATTTTAGCCATTCGCGACCAGATCGCACCGCCCACCATTAACTTGGAAAACCCAAGCGCCGGCTGTGATTTAGACTTTGCTGCAAATCAAGCCAAACCAATGAAAATTGAAAGTGTGCTCAGTAATTCCTTTGGCTTTGGTGGCACTAACGGCTCGCTAATTTTCAAACAATACAAATAATGCGTACTTGGATCAATGGTCAGCCAATCGCCAGTGTGTCGGTGGCTGACCGTGGTCTTGCCTTTGGTGATGGTTTGTTTGAAACCATGCGTGTGGTGCACGGGCGTATTCCTTTACTTGAACAACACCTTGCGCGCTTAAGTCAAAGTTGTCAGCGCTTATCAATACCGCTTGATGTGCCACAACTGTTGTCGGAGCTTGAAGCTTTTATTGCTGAGACGCCTGAAGGCGTGTGTAAGTTAATTTATACCCGTGGAGTGGGGCAGCGGGGCTACGCGACACCTGACCCTGTAGCTGTGCAGCGCATTTTACAGCTGTCGGCCTTGCCGAATTGGCCTGCGACAAACTTTAGCGAAGGCGTATCACTTTTTCCTTGTCAAACGCGTTTGGCGCATCAGCCGCTATTGGCAGGTATGAAGCATCTCAATCGCTTAGAGCAAGTTCTCGCTCGAGCCGAGTGGAGTAGTGCAGAGTTTGCTGAAGGGTTAGTGCTAGATCAGCAGCAGCAAGTGATTGAAGGTGTATTTAGTAATTTATTTTGTGTGCTCGAGGGCAGACTTTGCACCCCAGATTTATCTCAGGCTGGAGTCTTAGGCACTATGCGAGCATGGTTATTGGCACGAGCTCAGCAACTAGGCTATGCACCTGTAGTCAGATCAATTGGGCGCGCTCAATTGAGTAGTGCCTCCGAAGTGTTTATTTGTAATAGCCTGTATGGCGTATGGCCGGTTCGCGCCTGTGCGAATGATCGCTGGCCCGTAGGCCCCATTACTCAACAGCTACAGCAACAGGTGGCTGAGCTTTATTGTGGAACCTAAGGCGTGTTAAAAAAAATTCTAGTAGCCATGTTGCTGGTAGTCAGTGTTTTGGCTTTAAGCGCTGGGCTGTCGTGGCAATGGTATCAGCAAACCTTGCAACAACCGCTTAAGCTGGAGCAAGCGCAAGTCTTAGTCGCGGAGAGCGGCAGTACTCCCAGTGGTTTGCTGACTCATTTAGCCGCAGAGGGCGTTATTCAAGACAGTTTTTGGCTGCGTTTGCATTGGCGCTATTATCATCCGCAGCAATCATTGCATGTGGGTGAATACGAGATCACGCCAACGATGACGGCTGAAGACTTGCTGCAAAAGTGGGTCAAGGGTGAGGTGGTACAGTATCGCCTGACGTTGGTCGAGGGGTGGAATATTCAGCAAGTCCGTCAGGCTTTAGCCAGCCATCCTGCGCTCAAGCAAACCCTAAGTGCAGTAAGTAATGAGCAACTGATGCAGCAGCTAGGGCTGCCAGCACAGCATCCAGAAGGGCGTTTTTTCCCCGATACTTACCAGTTTGTGCGAGGTCAAAGTGACCAGGCCTTACTCAAGCAAGCCAATCAAAAACTCGAGCAAGTGTTGCAGCAAGAGTGGCAGCAGCGGGCCGAAAACTTGCCTTATCAGTCTAAAGAGCAGGCGTTGGTGATGGCCTCGATTATTGAAAAGGAAACCGGCGTGGCCCATGAGCGGGCTGAAATTGCTGGCGTGTTTGTACGGCGCTTAGCGAAAGGGATGCGTTTGCAAACTGATCCCACCGTGATTTATGGCATGGGTGAGCGTTATCAGGGTAAAATTACCCGCGCTGATTTACGTCAGCCAACAGCCTATAACACCTATGTGATTGAGGGGTTACCGCCGACTCCAATTGCTATGGTTGGGCGCGAGGCAATTCATGCAGCATTGCACCCTAAAACGGGGGAGACACTATACTTTGTAGCTAAAGGTGATGGGAGCCATGTATTCTCTCGAACCTTGGCAGAGCATAATAAAGCTGTTCGACAGTATCAGTTACAGCGTCGTGCCGATTATCGTTCCAGTCCAGCACCTAGCACTCAGTCACCTAAAGCGACTCAAGGAGTACAGCCATGAGTGGATTGTTGATTACTTTAGAGGGGCCAGAAGGGGCCGGAAAGACTACCAATCGTGCTTTTTTAGCCGAGTTTTTGCAGGCACAAGGAGTTCAGGTTACGTTAACCCGTGAGCCAGGAGGAACACCTTTAGCCGAAGAGATTCGACATTTGCTATTGGCCCCTAGGGAAGAACCTGTTGCTACGGATACTGAGTTATTGTTGATGTTTGCTGGTCGCGCACAACACCTTGAGCAGCTAATTAAACCAGCATTAGCTCGCGGTGAGGTGGTGCTGTGTGATCGCTTTACCGATGCGAGCTATGCTTATCAGGGTGGAGGGCGCGGAGTGAACATGCAGCGTATTGCGATTCTTGAGCAATTTGTGCAAGCCGACTTACGTCCGGACCTAACCTTACTCTTTGACTTGCCAATTGAAGCGGGCATGGCAAGAGCTAAGGCACGGGGGCAGTTAGATCGTTTTGAGCAAGAGCAGACGGATTTTTTTAATCGAATTCGTAATACCTACTTAATGCGTGCTGAGCAAGAGCCCGAGCGCTTTGTGATTATTAATGCCGACCAGCCATTGGCTCAGGTGCAAGCCGATTTGCAACAGATATTTCCTCGTATTTTGGAGCAGTTGGGTGGCTAGTCTTTATCCATGGCAGCAACCTATTTGGCAGCAGCTGATAAATAACCCAAAACCAGCCCATGCGTATTTATTGCATGGACCAGAGGGCACGGGTAAATACCAGCTGGCTTTGGCTTTGGCTAAGTATTGGTTATGCCAACAGCCTAAGCAGCAAGCCTGCGGTCAATGCTCAAGTTGCAAGCTAATAGCGGCCGATTCGCATCCCGACTTGCTGCAGTTATTGCCAGTGGAAAAAGGTAAAAATATCGTTATCAGCCAAGTACGGGAGCTGGTAGACACCATTATGCAAACCTCGCAACAGGGCGGGCGGCAGGTGGTGATTATTGAACCAGCCGAAGCCATGGGCGTGGCTGCAGCGAATGCTTTGTTAAAAAGCTTAGAAGAGCCAACTAAAGACACCTACTTTATTTTAGTCAGCCATCAGTTGGGCTTTTTGCTGCCGACTATTAAAAGTCGTTGTTTACTACAGCGCTGCCCATTACCTACGATGGTTGAAAGTCAGCAGTGGTTGCAACATCAGGTGGCTGACCTGACAACTCTGCAAGCCCAGCAGTTATTACAAATTGCTGGATACTCGCCTTTATTAGCGTTGGAGTTAGCCAAGACTGAGGGCTTAGCCCAGCGGGCAACGGTAGTGGAAGGGGTGAAACAGTTATTTAAAGGGCAAGCAACGCCTAGTGATCTAGCAGGAGCTTGGGCTAAAATTCCCTTAACCCTGATTTTTTCTTGGTTTGCTGCTTGGGGACATGAGTTATTTAGTTTTAAAGTTACTCAGTTGCCAGAAGCACTGAGTTCAACGGATATGGCAGTGGTACTGGGCTTTTTAGCTAAGCACACTGAGACCACAGAGATTAATCAAACCCAGCAGTGGGTGCTAGCAGAGCGGCAAAAGGTGTTGCAGCATGCGCCATTACGAGCTGATTTATTATTGGAAAGCTTATTGGTGCGCTGGCAAGCATTATTGCGGCGTTAGCTAAGCGTGAGAATTAGAAGAGGGAAAAAAATGGCCTTAGGGAAAGAGGTAATTAGATTAACTTTTACCATTAAAGATGTGAACACTCTTTATGCATCTTATATGCCGTTTGTAAGTGAGGGTGGCTTATTTATCCCAACCAGCCATGTATGCGCTATGGGGGATGAAGTGCTTGTTCTGCTTACATTGTTGGATGAGCCAGAGAAAATTCAGATCACTGGTACAGTAATATGGGTGACCCCATTAGGGGCTCAAGGCAATAAGCCGGCGGGCATAGGTATACAGTTTAGAGAAGAAAACTCTACAGTGCGCAAAAAAATTGAAGCTTATTTAGCCGGTGCACAAATAGCCGAGAGCAGCACCTTTACTCTTTAATTTAGGACGCAGAATGTTTATTGACTCCCATTGCCACTTAGACCGTTTGGACTTAAAAGCCTATGACGGTTGTTTGCCCAGCGCGTTACAAGGTGCGCGAGATAAAGGAGTAAAACACTTTTTGTGTATTGGCATCAGTATGGACAATGCTGCTGCCGTGCGTGAATTAGCGCGTACCTATCCGGATGTGGATTGCTCGGTGGGCGTGCATCCATTGGATGTAGAGGCGAATAAAGAACCGCAGCTGGACTGGTTACTCAAAGAGTTAGCGCACCCTGAGGTGGTGGCGGTTGGAGAAACTGGGCTGGATTATTACTACCAGCAAGAAACTAAGCAGTTACAGCAAGACTCGTTTCGCTTGCACTTAGAGGCGGCTAAACAGACGAAAAAGCCGGTAATTGTTCATACCCGTGAAGCCCGGGAAGACACCATTGCCTTGCTACGAGAAGCAGCGCTGCCCGAAGCGGGAGTGATGCATTGCTTCACTGAAAACTGGGAAATGGCTAAGCAGGCACTGGATTTAGGCTTTTATATTTCACTGTCTGGAATTGTTACCTTTCGCAATGCCGATGCGCTTCGGGAAGTAGCGCTGCAAGTACCTGCGGATCGCTTACTAATTGAAACTGATTCGCCGTATTTAGCGCCTGTGCCGTTTCGTGGTAAGCCCAATTTGCCTGAGTATGTGGTTGAGGTGGGTAAATTTTTGGCTGAGTTACGCGGCGTGTCCGTTGAAGCCTTTGCCGAGCAAACCAGCGCTAACTTTAAGCGTTTATTTCCTCAGGCGCGGGTTGCCTAAACCTCGCTCAATTAAAACGCGCTCCCTGATGACTCAGGGAGCGCGTTGTTGATTTACTCTATAGCTAACTAGCGACTAAGTCATCACCGCTTGCCACTGCTTTTTCAGGCGTTTATCTGAGACTGGCATTTGTGTGCCCAGTTGCTGGGCAAACAGTGAGACGCGATACTCTTCTAGCATCCAGCGATACAGCGTAAGTTCTGGGTCATGTTTACCCTCTGCTTGATGCTGTGCGGCACGTTTATTGAGTTGTTCTTGATAACCTTGTAACTCTAAAGTCCAGACTTTATCGCGTTGGGCTTGGCTGCCCACTTTATCTAAACGCTGGGCGATAGCGGTTAGGTAGCGAGGGTATTGTTCTAGCCACTGGTAGGGGGTATTGCGCACAAAGCCAGGATAAATCAAGGTTTGTAACTGGTTTTTTATATCCGTTAAGGCAAACGCAACGCTGAGATCAATCCGGCCTTTCAAGCGCTTTTTTAGCTCATGTTGTTGTTGCAAAATCCTCAAGACTAGTTGGGCTAGCTGTTCTGCTGTGTGGGTCCAGTTGGCTCTATATTGCTCAGTAGCTTGTTGCAGTTGCTCGGCATTACGTGGCAGCTGCTCTAAAGGTGCCAGCAAGCAGCGGTCGACACTGGCCAATAAAATATCCTCGATTAGCGCTTCAGTGCGGCCAAATTCGCGATACAGCAGGGCCAGCTGTGTCTGTTGAGATAGTTTTTGTCGTAAGTATTTGGCTTGCTCGGGTAATTGCTGTAACAGTAAACGTTGCAAAGCACGGCGATGCTGGTAATCGGCTTCGGCTTGGGTTGAGAAGCGATTTTCTTGCACCTCGCCTTGCTCATCAACTAACGCGGGAAACACAGTTAAGCTCATTCCGGCCACTTTTTGTTTGGCGGTAGGCTTGACTGAAAAGGCGTGGCCGGAGATCGCTTGCTTAGCTGATTCTGGGCGGCGAACTTCGAGTGCTTGTTGGCTGACATCGGCAAAGCGGGCTAAGAGTGAGCTTAAACTGCGCGCTTCACCGAGTAGCTTGCCAGCAGCATCAACCACCGCAAGATTGACGCGAAAGTGGCTGTCGAGCTGTTGTTCAGCTGCCAGCCAGTGTTCATCACTGACGCGCACGCCAGTCATGCGCAGCAGTTCATGACCCAAGGCGTGATATAAGTTGCCTTCAGCAAAGGTTAGGCGCTCAACTGCGGCCCCGACAAAATCTGGCACCGGCACAAAGTTTTTGCGAATCGCTTTTGGCAGGTTACGTACTAGCGCAATACAGCGTTGCTCGAGCATGCCAGGCACTAACCACGGTAAACGTTCGCTAGGCAATTGAGCAAGTAGCGGCGCGGGCACGGTTAAGGTGACGCCATCTCGCGGGTGGCCAGGCTCAAAATGGTAGCTTAAGGGCAGCTGTAAATGGCCTAGGGTTAATTTGTCTGGAAACTGATTGGCAGTGACTTCAGAGGCATCCCGCGCTAAGACATCACTTTCTTGCATTAACAATAATTGTGGCTGCTTAGCGCTTTCGCGGTTGTACCAACGATCAAAACTGGCGGTTTGATAAATATCTTGGGGCACGGTTTGGCTGTAATAGTTAAATAGCACCTCTTCATCGGCCAAAATATCGCGGCGCCGGGCTTTAGCCTCTAATTTGTCTAAACGCTCTAGTAATTCGCGGTTAGCCGTTAGGCACTGAGCGCGGCTAAAAATATCGCCCATCACTAGGCCTTCACGGATAAACAGCTCGCGGCTGATGACTGGATCTATCGGGCCGTAATGCATAGGGCGTCTAGGGATAATAATTAAGCCATACAGCGTCACTTGCTCATCAGCGACTACTTGGCCACGGCGTTTTTCCCAATGGGGCTCTAGGTAATTGCGTTTAACTAAGTGTTCGGCTAAAGGTTCTACCCATTCCGGCTCAATTTTAGCCACCATTCGAGCAAATAGCTTACTGGTTTCTACAAGCTCTGCGGCCATGATCCATTTTGGCTTTTTACGCCCAATAACTGATGAGGGGTGAATCAAGAAGCGTCGCTGGCGCGCACCTAGATAATCATTGTCATCGGTTTTTTGTCCGATTTGGCTAAGCAATCCTGAAAGCAATGCTTTGTGTAGCGCTGCGTACTCAGCAGCACTGTCATTGAAAGGCAGTTTAAGATCCCGGCAAATGAGGGTCAGTTGGCGATGGGCATCGCGCCATTCGCGTAATCTTAGATAATGCAGAAAGTTTTTCCGGCACCAACGGCGTAGCGCATTACTGCCAAGCGCGAGACGTTGCTCTTCAAAGCCACGCCAAATATTAATCAAGGCCGCAAAATCCGAGTCTGGATCTTTCCATTGGGCATGGGCTTGGTCTGCGGCTTGTTGGCGGTCAGCCGGGCGCTCGCGTACATCCTGTACCGATAATGCGCTAGTCACAATCAGTACTTCGCGCAAACTATTGTGGTTAGCCCCTTCCAGCAGCATACGGCCTAAACGAGGATCAATTGGTAATTGCGCCAGTTGTCGACCAATCTGGGTCAGCTGGCCTTCTTTGCTAACCGCACTGAGTTCTTGTAATAAGTTAAAGCCATCATTAATCGCCCGACTTTCTGGCGGCTCAATAAAGGGAAATTGCTCAATTGCACCCAGGCGCAAATTCAGCATCTGTAAAATAACCGCGGCCAAGTTGGTGCGTAGAATTTCTGGGTCAGTAAATTCTGGGCGGGCAAGGTAGTCATCTTCGCTGTAGAGGCGGATACAAATTCCAGGCTCAACCCGACCACAACGGCCTTGGCGCTGGTTAGCTGAAGCTTGGGAAATAGGCTCAACCGGTAAGCGTTGCACTTTAGCGCGGTAACTGTAACGGCTAATCCGTGCAGTGCCGCTATCAATTACATAGCGAATACCAGGCACTGTGAGCGAAGTTTCCGCTACGTTAGTGGCGAGTACAATTTTGCGGGCAGGGCGTGGCTGAAATATTTTTTGTTGTTCGCTCGGTGACAGCCTGGCATATAAAGGCAGAACTTCTGCGTGTTTGAGTTGGGCTTTACGTAAGGCTTCCGCACAGTCACGAATTTCCCGCTCGCCGGGTAGAAACACCAACACATCACCGGGCAACTTGCTCTGGGCACGCTCATGGGCGGCAATTTCGGCTAAGGCCTGCAAAATACCTTGCTCAACACTCAGGTCTTCTTCAACGCTTTCTTCGGGATCATCCGATTCAATCAGTAGCGGGCGATACCAGGTCTCAACCGGATAGGTACGGCCTGAGACTTCAATAATCGGCGCATCATTAAAGTGTTTAGAAAAACGTTCTAAATCAATGGTGGCTGAGGTAACAATGACCTTAAGATCAGGGCGTTTTGGCAGCAGCTGCTTTAGGTAACCCAAGAGAAAATCAATATTCAGGCTGCGCTCATGGGCTTCATCAATAATCAGCGTGTCATAGCGCGATAAGAAACGATCATTACGGGTTTCGGCCAGCAAAATTCCGTCGGTCATCAGCTTAATCAGTGAGCCATCATGACTATGATCTTCAAAACGTACTTGATAGCCCACTAACTCGCCCAGTGGGGTATGTAATTCTTCGGCAATCCGTGTGGCTACGCTGCGCGCTGCTAAACGTCGAGGCTGAGTATGACCAATTAAACCGCGCGCGCCTAAGCCTAACTCTAAGCAAATTTTAGGCAGTTGAGTGGTTTTACCTGAACCGGTTTCGCCGGCAATAATGACCACCTGATGCTGGGCAATCGCCGCCTTGATTTGTTCTTTTTTATCGGCAATCGGCAGTTGCGTGTCGTAGTGCAATGGCGGAATACTGGCTAAGCGTTGGCTAACCTGTAAAGCCGATTGAGTATAACGCTCGAGGATTTTTTCCAGTTTTTGCGCATTAGGCTGCCGATCCAGTTCGCGTAACTGGCGATATAACGGAAAACGATCACGGCAAAGCACCGCATCCAGTTGCTTGATTAACGCTTTAGGAGAAGGACTGTGTGACATCAAACCATCGCAAATAATGAAAAAAAGTATTGTCGCAGATTTAGTGTAAAACTGCTGCTTAGGGCTAATTGCTCTGTATGGCTTTTAATATGGGGGCTGAGGATTCGATTTAAACGCTGAGCGGTATCATTGAAACTGCTAAAAAAGATTGGCGAAACTGCTAACATAGGCCACTTTTATTGCCTTGCTAATTGAATCTATCTTTATGTCGTTACTCAGTCATCAACTTGAGCTGCTTAGTCCAGCCCGTGATATTACCATTGCCAAAGAAGCCATTTTACACGGCGCCGATGCAGTTTACATTGGCGGCCCTAGTTTTGGTGCGCGGCATAGTGCCAGTAACAGTGTCAGCGATATTGCACAATTAGTTGAATTTGCTCACTTATTTCATGCCAAGGTGTTTGTCACCATTAACACCATTTTGCATGACGATGAGCTAGAGCCAGCGCGTGAACTGGTTTATCAACTGTATGATGCAGGGGTTGATGCACTGATTGTGCAGGATATGGGGATTTTAGAAATGGATATCCCGCCCATTGAGTTACATGCCAGCACTCAAACTGATATCCGCACCCTAGATAAAGCAAAGTTCTTATCCCAAGCGGGCTTTTCTCAGTTGGTACTAGCCAGAGAGCTAAACCTGCAAGAAATTAAGCAAATCAGCAGCCAGGTTGACTCGGCGATTGAGTTTTTTATTCATGGCGCCTTGTGTGTGGCCTTTTCTGGGCAGTGCAATATCTCCCACGCCCAAACCGGTCGCAGTGCTAACCGCGGCGATTGCTCCCAAGCCTGTCGTTTGCCCTATACCCTCAAAGACGATCAGGGCCGCGTAGTGGCGTACGACAAGCATTTATTGTCAATGAAAGATAATAATCAAAGCGCTAACTTACGGGATTTAGTGGATGCGGGCGTGCGCTCATTTAAAATTGAAGGGCGCTATAAAGATGTCAGCTATGTAAAAAATATTACCGCTTACTATCGCCAATTATTGGACCAAATATTAGAGGAGCGTACTGATTTAACGCGTTCCTCCAGTGGCTTTGTCGAACACTTTTTTGTGCCTAATCCAGATAAAACCTTCCACCGCGGCAGTACCGATTATTTTGTGCAAGATCGCTTGATTGATATTGGTGCGTTTGATTCGCCCAAGTTTGTCGGTTTGCCAGTGGGTGAAATTTTGAGTGTAGGCAAACAGGATCTGACGGTACAAACCACCGAGCCGCTCAGTAATGGCGATGGTTTAAACGTACTGCATAAGCGTGAGGTGGTCGGTTTTAGGGCTAATACTGCCCAGCCACTGTGTGAGTTTGAACAAGAGGGGCAGCAGTTTTATCAGTACCGCATCGTACCCAATGAAATGCCCCCCGAGCTTAAACAACTGCGTCCACAGCATGTGTTAAATCGCAATATGGACCACAATTGGCAGCAGGCACTGCTGAAACCCTCGGCTGAACGGCGCGTGCTGGTAGATTGGCAGGTGCAACTAACTGAGCAGCAGTTGTTGTTGAGTGCCAGCAGTGAGGAAGGGGTGCTGGCGCAGGCAAGTCTAGCGGGACCTTTTACCTTAGCTAACAATCCACAGCAGGCCACAGAGCAGCTAAAAGATACCTTAACTAAACTAGGTACTACTATCTATCACGCCCAACGAATTGATTACCAAGCACAGCAGCCGTGGTTTGTGCCTAATTCCAAGCTTAAAGCCTTGCGCCGCGAAGTGATTGAGCAACTAACGGCTAATCGCCTATTGGCACATCCAAAAGGCAGTCGTAAAGCAGTCAGTAATCCGCCTCCGGTGTATCCTGATAGTCATCTTACGTTTTTAGCCAACGTGTATAACGAAAAAGCCCGTGCCTTTTATAAACGTTATGGCGTTGAGCTAATTGATGCCGCTTATGAAGCCCATGAAGAAGCCGGCGAGGTGCCAGTGATGATCACCAAGCACTGTTTGCGCTTCTCGTTTAACTTGTGCCCCAAACAAGCCAAAGGCGTCACTGGTGTACGGACTAAAGTTAAAGATATGCAGTTGATTAATGGCGATGAAGTGCTGACGCTAAAGTTTGATTGTAAGCCGTGTGAAATGCACATTATTGGCAAAATGAAACACCACATTTTGCAGCAGCCACAGCCTGGTAGTAACGCCAGTATGGTGGGTTTCATTACCCCAGATGATTTATTGAAAACCATTAAGCGAAAAAACTAAGGGCTGATGAGTATCAGTTTAATGGGCGCGAATTTATGCTTTGATAGCATAATCGCCCAGCTTAAACAGCGAGTTTTGCTTGTATGAATGTAACGCGGTGTGTATCTTTGATCGTTTTTCGGCTGGCAGTTGCTAGTAACTAACTAGCCAAAAACTGTTAGTTAATCAACAAGAACTCCGCTGGATGCAGGTGGACAAGCCTTGATGGTGCATTTACAGCGTTGAGTCAGTGACCAAAAATACCGTTTCCGTAGTGATCGAGCTGATTGCTCACTTAGGTTTTGATTTAAATGTTTGTCGTTATATAAAAATATAGGAGCATAAAATGCGGGTTATCTTATTAGGTGCACCGGGTGCAGGAAAGGGAACTCAAGCGGGTTTCATTACAAAGCAGTTCGGTATTCCGCAGATCTCTACCGGAGACATGTTGCGTGCAGCAGTTAAGGCAGAATCAGAGTTAGGCTTACAAGTTAAGCAAGTAATGGAAACCGGTGGTTTGGTTTCTGATGAAATTATCATTGGCTTAATTAAAGAGCGTATTAAGCAAGCAGACTGCGCTAACGGCTTCTTGTTTGATGGCTTTCCTCGTACCATTCCGCAGGCTGAAGCATTGCGTGAGGCCGGCGTTGAAATTGATCATGTGATTGAAATCGCGGTTGATGATGAAGAAATCGTAGGCCGTATTGCCGGTCGTCGTATGCACCCAGCTTCAGGTCGCACCTATCACATTGAGCACAACCCACCGAAAGTGGCAGGCAAAGATGATGAAACCGGTGAAGAGCTGATTCAGCGAGATGACGATAAAGAAGAAACAGTACGTCACCGTTTATCGGTTTATCATTCACAAACTAAGCCATTAATTAAGTTTTACCAAGACTTAGCCCAAGCTGAAGGCAAGCCAAAATATAGTGCTATTGCTGGGGTGGGTAGTGTTGAGTCAATTACCGAAAAAGTGCTCGCTGCATTGTCTTAAGCAACGCGCTGCACAAGGCAAAACCCGTTCCGGCGGGTTTTGCTGTTTTTACAGAAACTGTTTGTAGAAGAAGGGCACCATGACCACTATTTTAGCCATCGATACTGCGACTGAAGCGTGTTCGGTTGCACTCAGTTATCAAGGGCAAGTGTTTCAGCACAGCGAAGTTATTCCTCGTGAGCACGCTCAGCGCCTATTGCCCATGATTGAGCAGGTATTACAAGCGGCCAATTGCCAGCTAAGTGAGGTTGAGGCGATTGCGTTTGGTCGAGGGCCTGGTGCCTTCACTGGTGTCAGAATTGCTGTTGGCATGGTTCAGGGCTTAGCTTTTGCTTTGGCCTGTCCTGTGTTACCGGTGTCGAATCTTGCTGCCTTAGCTCAGCGTGCCTATCGTGAACAGGGCGCCACTGAAGTCGCAGCCGCAATTGATGCGCGAATGAATGAAGTCTACTGGGGCTGTTATCAATTGCAGCAAGGAGAAATGCGCTTAGTCGGAACTGAAGCGGTGCTGGCACCTGAGCAAGTTAGTTTGCCAGCGGCTTTTAATTCTGAAAATTTGTGGGCGATTGGTACCGGCTGGCAAACCTTTGCTGACAGCCTAGCCGTGCAGCCAACATATCTGGCGCAACAGCACTTACCGGATGCACTAGATATTTTACAACTAGCCCAGTTTGCATGGCAGCGAGGCGAGCAGTTAGCGGCAGAGCAAGCCCAGCCGGTGTATTTGCGTAACAACATTGCAACACCTTAGCAGGCAAATTAATGCTGTTAGAGAATCCATCGGTCAAAATTGTCGTGCAAGCGCTGCTGCCTGAATTACGCTCAGTAGCTAAACAGCTTGCCGAAGAGTTAGCACTGCCTTTAGTGGCCGTTAATAATACCCCTAGTGATGCTGAGTTTGCTTTGCAATGGGGGCCACAGGGATTATGGCTGCAAGAGTTAGGTAAGAAGGCACCAGGGCCGGTTCAGGTTGACTTTGTTAGCGGAGCGGC
Source organism: Thiopseudomonas alkaliphila (assembly GCF_001267175.1). Classification (NCBI taxonomy): domain Bacteria; kingdom Pseudomonadati; phylum Pseudomonadota; class Gammaproteobacteria; order Pseudomonadales; family Pseudomonadaceae; genus Thiopseudomonas; species Thiopseudomonas alkaliphila. The sequence continues at coordinate 161,058 of NZ_CP012358.1, forward strand.
TGCCCATCGTCGCCAATTTGGCGGGGGCAGTGGGCAAATGATTGCTAAAGCGGTGGGGATACAAAGTGGTGTGCGGCCGAGTATTTTAGATGCGACGGCGGGTTTAGGCCGTGATGCCTTTGTGTTAGCTTGTCTTGATTGCCCAGTCATCATGATTGAACGCCAGCCAGTGATCGCTGCTTTGTTAGCCGACGGTTTAACCAGAGCGGCACTGAGTCCAGAGGTAGCACCTATTGCTCAGCGTATGCGTTTGCTCACAGGCGATGCAATAAGTCTAATGCAAGACTGGCAAGAGCAAGCACCGCAAGTGATTCATTTAGATCCAATGTTTCCAGAGCGCGATAAAAGCGCGTTAGTGAAAAAAGAAATGCGGGCATTTAAGCCGATTGTCGGCGATGATCAAGATCAGGCGCAGTTACTTGCAGCAGCGCTCGCCTTAGCGAGTCATCGGGTGGTCGTTAAACGCCCACGTAAAGCCCCAGCAATTGATGGCATTGAGCCTAGCTATGTGCTGACGGGTAAATCCAGTCGCTATGATATTTACACTAAGAAATCGCTGAAAGCGACTGATTAGAGCCATTCACTTAGAACGTTATTTATGAAGATTCAACCAGGCATTTATCAGCACTACAAAGGTCCTTTATATCGCGTGATAGGTGCCGCTCGGCATTCTGAAACCGAAGAGTGGCTAGTGACTTATCAAACCCTGTATGGTGAGTTTGATTTGTGGGTACGGCCTTTAGCAATGTTTTTAGCAACGGTTACCCTTGACTCAGGGGAGCAAGTGGCGCGTTTTAAACTGCTACAGCCTTTAGCCCCTTTGTAACCTTTTGTCTCGGTCTGTCAGGGTGCACAGAAACTAGAGTTAAAGGGGTTGAAGGCGCAGAATAGGTACAGGTTACTCGCTTAAAACTGAGGCAAAATTGCCAGACAAATAGCAGGTCATTACTTGACCTCAGCTGTGAGCCGCTATATATATCGTGGCAAATTTTATTTAGTGCAGTGGAAAATCGATCACTGCCATGCATATTCAAATTAGGAAACTACCAACCAATGGGTAAATCGCTGGTTATCGTCGAGTCCCCGGCTAAAGCCAAGACCATCAATAAATATTTAGGCAATGACTACATTGTGAAATCCAGTGTGGGTCACATTCGAGACTTGCCAACCAGTGGCTCGGGTGGTGCAAAGAAAGCCAGCACCGCTAAAGAGCTTAAATTAACGCCCCAAGAAAAAGCCCAACGCCAATTAGTAGCGCGTATGGGGGTTGATCCTGAGCATGGTTGGAAGGCCCGCTATGAAATTTTGCCGGGCAAAGAAAAAGTCATTGAAGAGCTGCGCCGTCTGGCTAAAGATGCCGACACCATCTATCTGGCAACGGACTTGGATAGAGAAGGAGAGGCGATTGCTTGGCACTTAAAAGAAGCAATTGGTGGCGATGACACACGCTATAAGCGCGTGGTATTTAACGAAATTACCAAAAAAGCCATTCAACAAGCTTTTGCTGAACCCGGCGAGTTAAATATTGATCAAGTCAATGCCCAGCAAGCCCGTCGTTTTCTTGATCGGGTAGTAGGGTTTATGGTTTCACCCTTGCTATGGAAGAAAATTGCCCGTGGCTTATCCGCCGGTCGCGTGCAATCAGTTGCCGTTAAATTAGTGGTCGAGCGGGAAAAAGAAATTCGTGCGTTTATTCCAGAAGAGTTTTGGCAAGTACACGCTGAGCTGGCCAATCAGGAAAAAAACCAAGCACGCTTTGAAGTCACCCGTGAGGCAGGTAAGGCATTTCGCCCAGTCAGTGAAGCACAAACCAAGGTAGCGCTAGCAAAGCTTCAAGCGGCTACCTACCAGTTAGTTAAACGCGAAGATAAGCCAACCAGCACTAAGCCAACCGCGCCCTATATCACCTCAACCTTGCAACAAGCGGCCAGTACGCGCTTGGGATTTGGGGTGAAAAAAACCATGACCCTTGCTCAGCGATTGTATGAAGCAGGGTATATCACCTATATGCGTACCGACTCGACTAACTTGTCGCAAGATGCCATAGAGATGGTGCGCGGCTTTATTGAAAGCGAGTATGGCAAAAAATATTTACCGGCTAAACCCAGTGTTTACAGCAGTAAAGAGGGCGCACAAGAGGCTCACGAAGCGATTCGCCCCTCAGATGTGAGTCGCTTACCTACGCAATTAAGCGGCATGGAGCGTGATGCAGAGCGCCTGTATGAGTTAATTTGGCGTCAATTTGTGGCCTGTCAAATGACCCCAGCAGAGTACCTCTCAAGTAGCTTAACTGTTGAGGCGGCTGAGTTTGAGTTGCGTGCTCGGGGTCGTATTCTGAAATTTGATGGTTTTACTCGGGTGCAGCCACCCCAAGGCAAATCGGCAGAAGATGCTGTATTACCTGATATGCAGCAAGGTGAAGTGCTGAGCTTACAAAAGCTTGATCCAAGCCAGCATTTTACCAAGCCACCGGCGCGTTACTCAGAGGCCAGTTTGGTGCGAGAGTTAGAAAAGCGTGGCATTGGTCGTCCCTCGACCTATGCCGCGATTATTTCAACCATTCAGGATCGTGGCTATGTCACCGTGCAAAACCGCCGTTTTTATGCGGAAAAAATGGGTGATATCGTCACTGAGCGCCTTGGGGAAAGCTTTGCCAACTTAATGGACTATGGTTTTACCGCGCAAATGGAAGAGCAGCTCGATGACGTAGCTCAAGGTCAGTTGCAGTGGAAACGCCTGCTGGATGATTTCTATGGCGACTTTAAGCAAAAGCTTGAGCTGGCCGATAGTAAAGAAGGCGGCATGCGAGAAAATACCCCGACCTTAACTGATATACCATGTAAGGCCTGTGGTCGACCGATGGTGATTCGAACCGCCTCAACGGGTGTATTCTTAGGTTGCTCAGGTTACGCCCTGCCGCCTAAAGAGCGCTGCAAAGAAACCATGAACTTGGTTCCGGGTAATGAAATTGCGGCCGATGATGAAGGCGAGTCTGAATCGTTGCTTTTGCGCCATAAGCGTCGTTGTCAAATTTGTGATACGGCGATGGATGCTTACTTAGTCGATGAAACCCGTAAGCTGCATGTGTGTGGTAATAATCCAGACTGCGAAGGATATGCGGTTGAGCAGGGACAATTCCGGATTAAGGGCTACGAAGGCCCAAGCCTAGAGTGCGATAAGTGCGGCAGTGAAATGCAGCTGAAAACTGGGCGTTTCGGTAAGTTTTTTGGTTGTACTAATAGCGAGTGTAAAAACACCCGTAAACTGCTGCGTAATGGTGAAGCAGCGCCACCGAAGATGGATCCGGTGCCTATGCCTGAACTTAAATGTGAGAAGGTAGATGACACCTACGTCCTGCGTGATGGCGCTTCGGGATTATTTTTAGCTGCCAGTCAGTTTCCAAAAAAACGTGAAACCCGCGCGCCTTTAGTGAAAGAAATTATCCCGCATAAGGATGAAATTGATCCAAAACACCACTATCTAATGAGTGCGCCAACTGAGGATCCAGACGGTTTACCGACCATTATCCGCTATAGCCGCAAAAACAAAGAGCAATACGTACAGTCTGAAGTGGAGGGTAAAGCTACGGGCTGGCGTGCTTTTTATGATGGAAAACAATGGCAGGCCGAAGATAAGCGTAAAAAGTAAACGGCTGCTAAGTGCTAACTGCCTGCAGTGGTTTAACCACCGCGGGCAGTTTTGTTTTATTAAAATAATTTTTTAAGAGTTTAACCTTAATTATGTCGTCATCGTTTTTAGAAATTGTTGAATTATCCGACGGTCGCATTGTGTTGCGCCGCTCTGAAGAAGAACAGCCTTTAGTGACCTTAACCTTTTCCCCAGAAGTTAAGTCGTTTCTGCAAGAGCGTTATATTGATGTAGCCAAAGCCATGTTCCATACCGGTTTACAAAAAGCGGGGGGCTTAGAGGAAAACGAAGTCTGGTTGGACGATGAGGATGAAGATGCCTCCAGTACCATTCACTGACTGTCAGTGATTAATTTTAGCTGTTGCCTGTTAGGTATTGCATAAATGCATCGGCATAACTCTGCGCTGATTGGTGCCAGCCGCGTGCATCTGCCTGCAGGTAATTGGCCTACGGTGTATGCTTTTTTATGTGAGCATTTTGCCCAAGTATCAGCGGAACAATGGCAACAGCGTTTTAGCCGGGGGCGGGTGTTAGATCAAGACGCTCACCCCTTAGCGCTCGATACACCTTATCAGCAAGGGCAGCGGGTGTATTATTTTCGCGAAGTAGCGAAAGAAACGCCGGTGCCGTTTCAGGCAGATATTTTGTTTCAGAATGACGATTTATTGGTGGTGGATAAACCTCACTTTTTACCGGTGAGTCCGGTGGGCGTGTACGTTGAAGAAACCCTGCAGCGACGGCTAATGAGACAGTTAAATAATCCGCAGCTCACTCCGATTCATCGTCTAGATCGTTTAACCGCAGGTTTAATTTTATTTTCGACTAATTCCGTCACGCGAGATGCCTATCAGCGCTTATTTCGTGAGCAGCAAGTGAAAAAGCGTTATGAAGCCTTGGCTGCACCATTGCCTGAGCTTAGTTTTCCACGTGTGCATTGCTCTCGTTTAGTTAAGGGCGAGCCGTTCTTTTGCATGCAAGAGATTGCAGGTGAAGCGAACAGTGAAACGCGCATTGAAGTGGCAGAAAAACAAGCGGATTATTGGCGTTATGCGCTGTATCCGGTTTCAGGTAAAAAGCATCAATTACGAGTGCATTTGGCCAGTTTAGGCGCGCCCATTATTAATGATGATTTTTATCCTCAGGTGTTACCTGAGCAAGTGGATAATTTCAGCGCGCCCTTACAGCTATTAGCCACCGACTTGTGGTTCACAGATCCAGTGACGCAGCAGCCCTTACATTTTAAAACACAGCGTCATTTAGCGCCGTTGGTTAATCTTGCTAACTAAAAACGCTCAGGCGCCATAAGCGACTGAGCATTTTTATGGAAGTTAGGATTACATTTCCCAAACTAAATTAACTGCAGCGTAACGTCCTGGTTGACTAAAGCGTGCACTATTAATATCACCGGTTTGTTGGCTTAGGCCACGCATATCAGCCCAGTGCCAATAGCGTTTATTGGTCAGGTTGTATAAGCCGGCATTGATTTGCAATTGCTCGCTCATTTGCCACCAACCATTTAAGTCTAGTACCCCGTAACCAGCAGTCTTAAACTGAGAAGGTAGTTGTTCGGTATTCACGCGATTTTTTGCAGCGACTAAGGTCCAGTTAAGATCCCCACCAAAGGTGCCATTGGGTTGCTCATAGCCTAAGCCAAATACAGCTTTCAGTGGATCAACACTGTTAAGCGGTTGACCTGATTTTTTATCTTTACCGCGAGCATAGGCAAGGCTTGAGCGTGCTAGCCAACCTTCGCTAAAGCCGACCTCGTCTAAGAACAGTTCACCTTTGAGCTCGGCACCGTAAATAGTGACGCGATCTTGGTTGATGTATTGAAACTCGCCAAAGGGATAGCCGGGTTTATTAGAGGGGCGGCTGACTTGCTCAATAAAGTCATCGTAACGGTTATAAAACACAGCTAAGTCTAGATTACCGAGAGCGTAGTTAGCGCGTAATCCCAACTCAAAACTGTCACTGGTTTCGGCTTTTAGGCGGGTGTTGGCCAAGGTGCGGTACATGCCTGGATTTTCAAACTCACCGAAGATTTGTACAGCTTGAGGTGCACGATAGCCTGCGGCGTATTGTCCGTAGAGACTGTGTTGTGGGTTGAGTTGATAGGTTACTCCCAGCTTCGGTGACAGCATTGAGTCGGTAAAGGTGCTGGGGTTGGCATCTTGTGCTTGGCTATTTAGATAACGCTTGGTGGCATGGGGCTGCATTTTGTAATAGTCATAACGCAGGCCAGGTAAGAACGTCCACTGACCCCACTGGATTCGATCTTGGGCAAATAAGGCGTATTCACTAGTGGTGGGGTCTGGAAAGTCACTAACCGGAAGCATTGGCTTACTAATACCCGTGCTGAGCAGGGTTTCTTGTCCCAGCCGTGCATCGCGGTTTTTATTGCGCTTGATTTCTAAACCATAGCTGAGCTGGTGCGCAGTGGCGCCCCAAGCGAATTCTGTTTGCGCCAAACTGTTTAGTACCCAGAGTTTTTCTTGGTATTTAGAATCACGACTACGGAAAGAGGCCGCACCCCGTGAAACGCGATCTTCATAGGTTTTTTGCCGGGTATCACTGGTTTGTTGGCTAAGCTGCGTGGTTAAGCGATCCAACCATGGTTGGTCTAACTGCCATTCATGTTGCAGGCTAAAGCGTTCACGCTCGGTGGTATCTTTAGCTTGCTGAGTACGAGTGGTTGCAGTGAGACTGTAGTTAGTTAAGACATTGGTGTCCGTATCTTGCGCAAAGCGATCATAGGTGAATTGTAAACGGTGCTGCTCATTAAGCTGCCAGCCGAGCTTAGCCAGTAAATTATCGCGGGTGTATTCTTGCGGATTGCTTTTTCCTCGGGCGTTACCGATGCCGCCAGTTTTACTGTGGCTATCGGTGGCTTGTCCACTGCGTCGCCCAATATGCACTAGGGCATCAAGGTCACCGCTTTGTCCCGCCAGAGTAGCACTGCGTAACCAGCTATCATCGGAGCCGTCATAGCCCGTTTTTAAACGGAAAAAATGGTTTTTGCCATCGGCTAAATAATCCTGTGCGTCTTTACTGACAAAGCTGACCGCACCACCTAAGGCATCACTGCCGTATAAAGAACTGGCTGGCCCGCGAATAATTTCTACTTGCTTGATGGTGTCTAAATCGATGTAGTCGCGCTGGGCACTTAAGAAACCACCAAAAGAAAAACTATCCGCCACACTGACGCCATCCATTTGGGTGAGTACCCGATTGCCGCCCATGCCACGAATGTTAATGCCTGATAAACCAAAGCGACTATTGGTACCGCCAACCGATAACCCGGGTTCATAGCGAATTAAATCTTGAATGTTTTTGATGTTCTGCTGATCAATTTCTTGCTCAGTGTGCACCGACACCACGCTGGGCACCTCGCTGATTTTTTGCTCAGAACGAGTGGCAGAGACAGTAACGGCATTTAAGCGAGTCGCATTTTTAGGCGATTCAGCTTGCACCAGTGAAGGATTTAGACACAGAGCAATCCATAACGGCTGTAAAGCAAAGGCAGAGGATAAACGCATGGACAACAAACTCCTGAAGGGAAGTTAGACGTAAGGCAGATAGTTATTTTGCCCATACACGATAAACGCTATTGATTATCAAATGCAAATGGTTCTTAATAGTGTTTGTTTTTAGGGAGTCTGTGTTTAACGATGTTCAAAGTGTTGGCTTATATTTTATTGTCTTGCGCTGTGCATGCTTGGTTATGGCTGAGCCTGTCGTTGCCTGCTGTGTCAGCTTCTGCAACACAGGCAAGAGTGGCACCCATCGCTTTGCACGTACCCAGCATGCAAGCAGCGCTGACCGTGCAAGAAAGCCAGGCACCAGCAAAACCTGTTAGCCCAGCATCACCTGCAACCGCTAAGGTGCAGTCTAAGCCTGTTGTGAAGCCGGCACCTGCTGCGCCAAAAGCCGCTGAGCCTAAATTAAAGACGGCCGAGCGCCAAGAAAGGGTAAATCATGCAGCAGCCCCACGTTCAGTCGCCCAGAGCACGCAGCCGATAACCACTCATCGGGCGGGTCGAGCGCCCACGGCTGCAGCACTGAATAGCGTCTCGGCTAAAACAAGCACGCCGGCCAAGCCAATTGAAGTGCTGAGTCAGCAACCAAGATTTAAGCATCAGCCTAAACCGCCGGTCTATCCGGCCTCCGCCAAGCGTAAAAACCAGCAAGGGCAAGTCTTGGTTGAGGTGCGTTTAACTGCCCAAGGGCAACAGCAAGAATTACGGATTATCCAGTCCTCAGGCGTCAGTAGCTTAGATCAGGCGGCACTGAATGCTGTACGGGGTTGGCAGTTTTTACCTGAACTGCGTCAGGGCTTGCCAGTGGCCAGTCGAGTGCAGGTTCCGGTTAATTTCACTTTAAATCATCGGCGTTAAGCCTAGGAGTCACTATGAGCCTTATGCAAACAACACTCGCTACTGTTGCAGCCGAGGAGCAAATGCAAAATTTAACAGGGCCAGAGCTGTATCAAGCTTGGCAACAGCTTAAGCAAACTCATCCAAGATTACGGGCCCGTGATGTGGCCGAGACGCTTGGCGTGACGGAAGCCGAGTTAGTTGCCAGTCGCCTAGGGGTAGATACGGTACGTTTACGGCCACAATGGAAAACCTTGCTGCCCGCCTTAGCTGGTCTTGGCAAAATTATGGCGCTGACTCGCAATCAAGATTGTGTGCACGAGCGTAAAGGCGTGTACCGTGAAACCAGCATTATGCCCAATGAGAAAATGGGTTTAGTGGTGTCCGCAGATATTGATTTGCGTTTATTTCTTAGTGGCTGGAGTTCAGTCTTTGCGATTGCCGAAGCCACCGCGCAGGGCGTACAGCGCAGCATCCAGTTCTTTGATCATCAAGGCGTGGCAGTGCACAAAGTATTCTTAACTGAGGACAGCGATGTCGTAGCCTTGGAGCGTTTAATCCATGATTTTACTGCGGCAGAGCAAACCGCTGAACTACAGCTTAAGCCTAAGCCGCCAGCAGTGGTTGAGTTGCCCGATACACAAATTGATCAAGACCGCTTGCAGCAAAAATGGTCGGAGCTAAAAGATACCCATCACTTTTATGCGCTACTGCAAAAACATCAGGTCACGCGTACTCAAGCATTACGTTTAGCCGGTTCGCAGTGGGCTGAAGAGTTACCGGTAGAGGCTATTGCACAAGTATTTGAGCGCGCAGCAGAGCAACAAGTACCCATTATGGTCTTTGTCAGTAACCGTCATTGTGTACAAATTCATAGTGGCCCTGTGAGTAATCTGCGTTGGGTGGGTGACTGGTTTAATGTACTGGATCCTGAATTTAACTTGCACCTTAAAGTCAATGCGATCAAACAGTTATGGCGCGTTCGCAAACCTAGTACTGATGGCTTAATCACCAGTTGGGAAGCCTTTGATAGCGCGGGTAACTTAATTGTGCAGTTATTTGGTGCGCGTAAACCAGGTATTCCAGAGCTGGCAAGCTGGCGCGCAATCGCGGAGCAAACGCCCGCGCTGGAGGCGTAGGATGCCGGCTTGGTTTGGTAGCATGGGGCCGCTGGGTTGGCCTTTAGCGCTGTGTTCAGTGTTGGCCTTGGCCTTGGTGCTGGAACGCTTGAGTGTGTTCCTGCGCCTGGTGCCACTGAGTCAAAAAAAGCTGCTGCGCACGGTGGCGGCCTGTCAGGCCTGCTATGCAGAAAACTCAGCAGAAAAAAATGTCCGTAACACAGCCAACATCACCCAAGACTCACCCTGTTCAAAGCGCAGTAGCACCTTAGCTGGCTGGCGCTATGGCGTGGCGTTATTACAGCAGCATCGCCAGTTAATGGCAGAGCAACGAGAAGAAGTGCTTACCTGCTGGCTGCAAGAAGAACGCGGACGTTTAATTAAAAACCTGCGTATTTTGCAGATGATTGGCATGCTCGCTCCAATGCTGGGTTTGTTGGGCACGGTACTGGGCATGGTGACCATGTTTGCCGGTATCGCTGAGCAAAATACCGCCGTAACACCAGCTGTATTAGCTGATGGGTTGTGGCAAGCATTATATACCACCGTGTGGGGCATGCTCATCGCGATTCCAGCATTAGCTGCAGGGCAAGGCTTTAGTTTATGGGCCGAGCGCTATTTAGAGCGAGTACAAGTACTGCTCAATCGCTGTCAGCTAGCGCTTAGTGGCTTAGCCATTGAATTACCGGGTAAGACCACCGCTGAGTTTGATCCGGGCTTGAACTGGAGTGGGGCATGATTCGTTTACCGCCCAGCATATCGCCAAACAATACGTTACTTCTAGATCTCACCCCGTTGTTAGATGTGATCTTTATCGTCTTGGTGTTTTTCTTATTAACGGCCAATCAGCCACTACTTGAAATGCCGGTTGATTTGCCCGCCACCGAAGAAAGTTTAGCACCAGCAACGGCTGAACAGAGACGGGAGGTGATTATTCTCGATCAGACTGGGCAATGGTATTACCGCAACCGTTTACAGACTGACTTTGCCGGCCTAAAGCAGCAACTGATTGGCGATGCACCGCAGCATCTGGATCTGGCGCTGCATAAACAAGCCCCGTTGGCGGATTTTTTACAGCTGATGGCACTGCTTAACCAATTGCAGATTACTGATACGCAAATCCTGATGGAGACCAAAATACCATGAAGCGCTTTACATGTTTGCTGGCAGGCATTGGCAGCCTATTAGCGATACCCGCTGCCTTAGCCGATGATTCAGTGAGCCGTATTATTAGTGCCGGTGGATCATTGTCGGAGTGGGTGGTAGAGCTAGGAGCTGAAAACCGGTTAGTTGGAGTGGATACCACCAGTAGTCATCCTAAACAGCTAACCCAGTTACCCAGTGTGGGCTATCAACGGCAGCTGGCTGCTGAGGGGGTATTGGCACTTAAACCGCAGCTGGTTTTGGGAACCGAAGAAATGGGGCCACCGCCGGTACTTGAGCAACTTGCAGCGGCTGGGGTCAAGGTGCAAATTTTGCCCAGTGATGCTGATCTCTCCGTATTAAATGCCAACCTGCTGCGCTTAGGTGAACTGTTGCAAGCTAAAGATGCAGCAGATCAAGCCTGGCAACAGTTTGAGCAGCAATTAACACAAGCCACACCTAAAGCAACAGTGAACAAACCCAAGATGCTGATGTTGTTTGGCGCACAACATGGTAGCCCATTAGTAGCAGGTAAAAACACCGTGGCCCATTGGCTAATTGAGCAAGTAGGGGCAGAAAATCTGGCTCAACATAGGGGTTATAAAGCGTTATCCAACGAGGCTTTGCTGGGGCTAAATCCTGAAGTATTAGTGATAGCCGATCGCTCGGCGGAGCAACAGCATGCATTAACCACGATGCTGAGTAGTTTACCGAGTTTGGCCAAAACTCAAGCAGTTCAACACCAGCAGGTAATCAGTATGGACCCAACCTTACTCGTTGGTGGACTGGGGCCGCGTTTACCGGCTGAAGTCGCGCGCTGGTCACAGATTATTTATCCTGCGCTCAGCCAGCAAAATAGTCAGTAAGTTAATTCCCTCCACTCGCACTAGGCGTAAGGTTGAGTTGCACTATGGATAAACAAGCATGATTCGTGATCGAGGAATCTTCATTGGCTTAACTGGGTTATTGCTGATCGTGTTTTTGCTATCACTGGCTTTAGGTCCGGTGAGTTTGGCCTTTGAGCATGTATTAAAAAGTCTTGGTTACTTGCTAGGTATTTATGCTGAAGCCGATGCAGCGCAGCAGCAAGCCAACTTAATTATTGGCCAAATTCGTTTGCCACGTACGTTATTAGGGCTGGCGGTGGGTGCGGTGCTCGCTTTATCGGGGGTGGCAATGCAGGGTTTATTTCGTAATCCTTTAGCCGATCCGGGTTTGATTGGCGTATCCAGTGGCGCGGCCTTAGGTGCGGCGGTAGCAATTGTTGGCACCACCTTAGTTTCGGTAGATATTCCACTGTTATGGCAGCCTTATGTGTTATCCATTTGTGCTCTCACTGGTGGATTGGTGATCACCGCGATGGTGTATCGGTTGGGGCGGCGTGATGGACAAACCCATGTGGCCACCATGTTATTAGCCGGAATTGCGTTGGCTGCTTTGGCGGGTGCATTGATTGGCTTATTCACTTATTTAGCCGATGACGCCACCTTACGTAGTTTAACTTTCTGGAATTTAGGCAGCTTAAATGGAGCGAGTTACGTCAGATTATGGCCGCTGCTCATCATTACAATAGGTGTGGCGTTATGGTTACCACGCCGTGCCAAAGCATTAAATGCCTTACTGTTAGGCGAGTCTGAAGCCAGACACCTAGGGATTAATACTGAACAGCTTAAACGTGAGCTGGTCTTTATCACCGCGCTGGGGGTAGGGGCTGCGGTGGCAGCAGCTGGCATGATTGGCTTTATTGGTTTAGTGGTGCCGCATTTATTGCGCTTAATTGTCGGGCCTGATCATCGCCTATTATTGCCAGCCAGTGCCTTAGCTGGGGCAAGTTTATTATTGCTGGCCGATTTAATTGCGCGTTTGGCTTTAGCGCCCGCTGAGTTACCAATTGGCATAGTGACGGCCTTAATTGGTGCACCCTTCTTTTTATATCTATTACTGCGGAGTCGAATCTGATGCTAAGTGCCAAGCAGCTAGAGGTGAAGCGCGGTAGCAAGACTATTTTGCACGATATTAATCTGAGCTTAGTTTCAGGGCAGATAACAGGTGTACTGGGTTCTAACGGCGCAGGCAAAAGCACTTTGTTAGCCGCCTTGTGTGGTGAGTTAACACCCACTCAGGGCGAAGTGATGTTTGCAGCTAGCCCATTAGCCGACTGGGATAATCAACAACGGGCGCAGCATTTGGCCGTATTACCGCAAACCTCAACGCTTAATTTTGGCTTTACGGTGCAGCAAGTAGTGGCTATGGGACGTTTGCCCTACACCACAGGGCAAGCAGTTGATCAACAGATTATCGAGCAGGTATTGCACCAAGTGGATGCCACCCATTTAGCTGAGCGTAATTACTTGCAGTTATCAGGTGGGGAGCGGCAGCGGGTGCATTTAGCACGGGTCTTAGCGCAACTAATGCCCGTTGCTGGACGGCAGGTCTTATTGTTGGATGAGCCAACCTCAATGCTTGATCCCTTGCACCAACACAGCACCTTGCAAGCCGTTCGCGCGTTTGCTGAGCAAGGCGGTGCGGTGCTGGTGATCTTGCACGATCTGAACTTAGCCGCTCGTTATTGTGACCAACTGCTGCTACTGGATCAGGGCCAGATAGTCATTCAGGGTTCGCCAGCTGAGGTATTAACTGCCCAGCGAGTGGAGCAAGTGTTTGGTTTAGAGGTGTTGGTACAACCCCATCCTGAACGTGGACATCCAGTGGTGATTAGTCGTTAGAGGTGCTTAATGAAAGGTTTACTGATACTCGGGTTAAGCCTAGTTTTAGTGGCTTGCCAATTAACTACACAGCCTCTATCGGCGCCACCTTTACCCAGCTGGCAGCCAAGTACCGGCGTTACTTCACCCCATAGTGTGGGAGCTATTATAGATCTTGCCAGCGGCGAATTATTAACCGCTGAGGCACTGGTGCAGCAGTTGGCTAAGGTGCCTAGGGTATTAATCGGTGAAAAGCACGATAACCTTGCACAGCATCAAGCGCAGCTATGGTTATTGCAAGCAGTAGCAGCCCAGCGACCAACGGGCAGTGTGGTGCTGGAGATGTTGCACCAGGAGCAACAGCCCTTGGTTACTGCAGTACAACAACGTTTGGCTCAGGGCAAGCAGGTAGCCGACTTAGCCCAGGCGCTTCAGTGGCGAGGCTGGGACTGGGAGCAATATGCCGAATTGATCCATTACCTCGTCGCACAACCAGCGCCAATTAAGGCGGCTAACTTTTCCCGTGAGCAGCTGCTGGCAATCTATCAACAGCCTCCATTATTGGCAGGTGTGCACTCTAATGCGGCAGAGGTGCAGCAGCAATTACAGCAACAGATAGCGCAAGCGCACTGCCAGCAATTACCGAGCGCTCAGCTGCCTAAGATGTTAGCGGTGCAACAACAGCGTGATCGTTTAATGGCTGAAGTGAGTTTGGCGGCAGCTACCCCGAGCCTTTTACTTGCAGGAAGCTATCACGTACGTAAAGATTTAGGTGTGCCTTTACATTTAAAAGATTTAGCTCCAGCTGCTGCCGAGCCTACTCAACTTAAGGTGCTGATCTTGGTTGAGCAGGGAGCTGCGCCATTGAGCCTGCAGCAGGCTGATTACCTATGGATCACACCTGCTGCGCCGGCTCAAGATTACTGCGCGCAGTTAAAGAAACCGGGCAAGCAGTAGGAAGTGGCAAGAAGTGGCAATTAGTTAAACACGTTTTGGAAAATTTCGTAGATTAAGCCCGTGGCTGCAGCGACCAGCACTACATTATTGCCTACTTGTTGCCACTCATAGCCCTGATAGTGAGGGAGCTGCTGGTATAAGGCAGGTGTAAGCTTTTTGGCGTGCCCTGGAGGTAAGGGCTTACCGCGCGCTAACTGTTTTTGAATACCAGGTGGCAAACTGCTGTAAGGCTGGTGTATGGGTTGCCCTAAGAGTAACTGCAAGATCGCGGCCCGATTCAGCTGCTCAATAGATGCATAGGGCTGATGGTGCTTAGATGGTTTGTGTTTATAACGTTTATGCTTGTGTTTGTATTTATGCTTATCTTTGTGAGCAGCTTTATGCTCATGTTTGTGTGCTTTACCATGGGCGTGAGCATGCCAAGGTGGATCAGCCAAGGCGTGGCTGCTGATGCCTAAGCCACCAATAGCTAGCAATGAGCTGAGTAAGTAGGCAGTAATAGCAGGTTTTTGCATAGTCTATAACCTCATTAATTCGATGAGGTTATAGAGCGATTGAATGCTTAAAAGTTCGAGCGGCTGATTTAGTCCTCTTCGGGTAGGCTAGGTAACGCGCGTAAGCCTTGCTCATAGCGAACTAAATCAAATGGACGGTCTTGTTCCAGCATCGCGGAAATTTCCCAAGCTAACACTTGGGCCATTAGCGCGATAATTTCATCGCGTGGTGTTTCGACCAATGTCAGCTTGTTGTATACCGCAGTAACAAACTCGGGGTTATTGGCGGCCAATTGATTTTCGATACTTTGTGCCAGCTCATTTTCTACAAAGCTGTCTTCATCTTGCTCATCAATGGCAGGGGTGGGGCTATCAGACACGGGGGACTCCTGGGGAGAGGCTGATTCTACCGGAACACCGCCTTCATCCATTTGACACAATAGGCATTCACCATCGCTCATTTGGCTGGTTTCCACGTAACGTACTCGGCGGCTGCCAGAGTGACGATCAGCAGATACTTGAAAACGGGTGTCTCTAGATTTCTCAGTCATCATGATGCTCCTAGGGCAGAATGCAGTAAGTCAATGGACTGCATTCCGCGTAGAAAGTTAAGTAACAAGCTTGCGGCTTGATTAGTTGCGTTGGCTCAACAGCTCGCGTCCGCGCTGGACAGCTTGGCGTACTTGTGCCGGTGCTGTACCACCAATGTGGTTACGCGCATTCACTGAGCCTTCTAAGGTCAGTACTTCAAATACGTCATCGGTAATTTTATCGCTAAATTGGCGCAACTCATCTAACGACATTTCGGCTAAGTCTTTTTCTTGCTCAACCCCATAACGCACCGCTAAGCCAACAATTTCATGGCAATCACGGAAGGGCAAACCTTTACCCACTAAGTAGTCGGCCAAATCCGTTGCAGTGGAGAAACCACGAATGGCCGCTTCGCGCATAAATTCACGTTTAGGCTTAATCGCAGGCACCATATCGGCAAAGGCACGTAGGCTGTCGCGCAGGGTGTCTGCTGCATCAAAGAGTGGTTCTTTGTCTTCTTGGTTGTCTTTGTTATAGGCCAATGGTTGACCTTTCATCAAGGTGAGTAAGCCCATTAGTGCACCAAAGACACGGCCTGATTTACCGCGCACTAACTCAGGTACATCGGGGTTTTTCTTTTGCGGCATAATTGAGCTACCAGTGCAGAAGCGATCGGGTAGGTCAATAAAGCGAAACTGCGCTGAAGCCCACATCACCAATTCCTCTGAAAAGCGTGAAAGGTGCATCATCGCAAGGCTTGCTGCTGAGCAAAACTCAATGGCAAAGTCACGATCAGATACGCCATCCAATGAGTTACCCGAGATTGCCTCAAAACCTAGCAGCTCGCAAGTAATGGTGCGATCAATCGGGTAGGTGGTGCCGGCTAAGGCCGCGCTGCCTAAGGGCATGCGGTTGGTGCGTTTGCGGCAATCAACTAAACGCTCATAATCTCGCGAGAGCATTTCAAACCACGCCATTAAATGGTGGCCAAAAGTGACAGGCTGGGCGGTTTGAAGGTGGGTAAAGCCTGGCATAATAGTATCGGCTTCAGCTTCGGCTAAGCCCAGCAAGCCTTCTTGCAAGCGAGTGATTTCAGCTAAAATCGCGTCAATTTCATCACGTAACCATAGGCGAATATCCGTTGCCACTTGGTCATTACGGCTGCGTCCGGTGTGTAGTTTTTTACCGGTAATGCCAATCCGATCCGTTAGGCGTGCTTCAATGTTCATGTGCACGTCTTCTAAATCAACCCGCCATTCAAATTCGCCGGCTTCAATTTCTTGCAAAATCGCCTGCAGCCCATCAGTAATGGCTTGGCATTCCTCGGCCGTGAGCACGCCGACCTTAGTCAGCATTTTGGCGTGGGCAAGAGAGCCCATAATGTCGTGCTTATACAGGCGCTGATCAAAGTCGACCGATGCGGTAAAGCGGGCTACAAAGGCATCCACGGGCTCACTAAAGCGGCCACCCCACGATTGATTGGTTTTTTCGCTGCTCATAACGGTGCTCTTACTGGGTTTATTAATAACAAAAAAGTGGCCTTATCATAGCAGAAAAGCCTTGGTAATTAATGCTAGGCCTCTTGACATCCACTAGCCCGAGGGTTGCTTGCCATAGGTAAAAGGCAGAAAAAAGGATTTCTGTAAAAACTGCTAGCGCTTAAACGTTAAATACTTTTTTCAGATAGGTAGACAAACCGTCCACGTCGCGGACGATAAAGTGTTCAGAATAGTCAAGAATTCAGCATAGGCTTTTCTGCTTGACTCACTGTAGGTGGCACAATATATTGTGCTTATTTTGTATTGGCATACAATATATAGAGTTATTTTGTTGCTGCTGTAGGCATAAAGTAGAAACCAAATAGCTCAGCTCCTAGACAACATCATCAAGCCTCGGAAAATGCAATACACAAAACCTTGGATAAGTTTTACTGAACAATTGGATCAGCTGATTGCACGTGGGCTAGAAGTTACCGACAAGCCACGCGCACTCGACTATCTGGAACGCATTGGTTACTACCGTCTGAGTGGCTATTGGTATCCGTTCCGTGAGCGTAGCGGTGCTCTGTGTCTACTGGATAATAAAGGCAGAAGTGGCAAAGTTTGTTGTTTGGTACTGGATGAATTTCAAGCGGGTGCCCACTTTCAGCACGCGCTAGACCTTTACGTGTTCGACAAGCAACTGCGACTGTTGGCACTGGATGCGTTAGAGAGAATCGAAATTGCTCTGCGCGTAGATATTTCGCATCTGCTAGGGAAAAAAGATCCGTTCGCCTACTTAAATCCCAACTTATTTCATGCAACATTCAGCACTAAGCTAGATCCAAAAAATGGGCTTACAGCGCACCACTCTTGGCTTAGTAAACATGCACAATTGATTAATCGTTCCAAAGAAGACTTTGTGCGTCACAACAAGCAAAAGTACGGTTTGCCTCTAGCCATCTGGGTGGCCTGTGAGCTTTGGGATTTTGGCAGCCTGTCGACATTATTCAATGGCATGCAAGAGAAAGATCAGGACGAAATTGCCAATCGTTACGGGCTTAGCAATGGCCGCATCTTTGCAACTTGGCTACGCTGTCTGAACTATTTGAGAAATATTTGTGCTCACCACAGCAGGCTATGGAATCGGAATATAGTGGACCAACCTAAGCTGCCTTCCAGTCAAGAGTTACCTTGGATTGCCTTCTTTGAAGGTAACGAACATGCAAGAGCACGTTGTTTTTTACTGCTTAAGATCACGCAGCAGGTCTTGGACGTAGTCAATCCCCGATCCAGTTGGTCAGTGCGCATGCAGGCACACCTACAAAGCTTTCCCGTAATGCCTGATCTAAACATCAACCACAGAAGTATGGGAGCTCCAGATAAGTGGCAACAAGTCTGGGAAATGCGGGCAATAAAAAACCCCTCAGCAGTTTCACCTGCCTAAGCAGAGTCAACCGAGAGGGGCCGTGTTGGCGTTAAAATTAAGCCATACAGCTGTCCTAGTCAAGAAAAATGTAGTCAACCCAAAAGGCTGCGGAGCCAAAAACTCAACGCAAAGGCCCCGGCCCCAAGGGCAAAAGGGCAGCACGGCAAAACGACCGTGTAATTTTAATCGTGAATTAGCTGCAGCAGAAAAAGAATTTAATAAAATATCTGCAGTGAATTGATCACTACATCTCGCTTGGCGAAGAAGTTAGCCTAAGTACGTTCAATATTTTTAAGTTTTGGTTGTGTGGGGAGCAGGTGTATTCGCCACCCACAAGACCGAGTCTTGTAGCGCATCGTAGGCGGTACGGGTATCTACATCTATCACTAATGTTTAATCTTTGTTTAATGGTTTTTTGCTTAAGATCAGGGTCTGCTCTGCTAAACAGAGTAGACTGCACTTTTATACCTATAGGGGTATCAAAGTAAATCATCTAGGAGATCGAAACTATGAGTACTGCAAGCTTTTTTATGCCAGTTGTTTCCTTATTTGGAGCGAACGTTCTAAATGAGCTGCCTGATCGAGTGACATCTTTAGGTGGAAAAAAACCGTTAATTGTGACGGATAAAGGAATGACGCAATTAGGTTATACCAAGCAAGTAACTGATTTATTAGAGGCTGCTGGTATTAGTTACAGTGTATTTGATGAGACCGTGCCCAACCCAACCGATGAAAACGTCGAGCAGGGCGCAAAGGCGTATCAAGCTAATCAGTGCGATATGTTGATTTCTTTAGGCGGCGGTAGCTCCCACGACTGTTGTAAAGGCGTTGGATTAGTGGTGGCCAATGGTGGGGTTATTGCTGATTATCAAGGCGTGGACGTAGCCCAAAAAAACTTACCGCCATTTATTGCGATTAATACAACTGCGGGAACCGCCAGTGAAATCACCCGCTTTACGGTAATTACCAATACCTCTAATCACGTCAAAATGGCTATTGTGGATTGGCGCGTGACGCCTGATTTGGCAATTAATGACCCGGCCTTAATGGTCAATATGCCGCCTTCACTCACCGCTGCCACCGGGATGGATGCCTTAACCCATGCGGTAGAAGCTTATGTGTCAACGGGGGCTAATCCAATTACCGATGCTTGTGCATTACAAGCGATGCGTTTGATTGCGCAATATCTGCGAGTGGCTGTGGCCCGTGGTGATGATTTAGAGGCACGGGACCGCATGGCTTATGCTCAGTATTTGGCAGGCATGGCCTTTAATAATGCTGGGCTTGGACATGTGCATGCGATGTCGCATCAGTTGGGCGGTATGTATAACTTGCCACATGGCGTATGTAATGCGTTGTTATTACCGCATGTCTGTGAAGCTAACTTGATGGCAGCCCAGGCGCGTTATGCGGACATTGCCGAAGCCTTAGGCGAAAATGTGTATGGCCTGCCGTTGCGTGAAGCTGCTGAAATGGCAATTGTAGCGATTCGTTGCTTGTCAGAAGATGTAGGGATTCCTGCAACCCTGAGTGAGTTGGGGGTGAAGGAGTCAGATATTGAAGAAATGGTGAAGCACGCGCAATTGGATGTGTGTGCGGTGACTAACCCGCGCAAGTTAAATGATCAAGAGGTGGCCGCGATCTTTAAAGCAGCGATGTAGTAGGCATAAGTCTTTTGCTTACAGCAAGCTAAGTGATGCATGAATGAAAAATCCCCAGGTCAATTAGGCCTGGGGATTTTTTGTTTGCTGAGGATTAATGCTTAAGCTTGTAAGCGCCACGCCCGAACACTGGTGAATAGCAAAATAGCTAAGGTGAGGGGTGCCAGATACCACAGAGTGATCTCCAGTAAGGAATGTGCGGCCGGATTACCTTGGGCATTAAAAATCAAGTAGCAGGTATAGGCGGCGTAATAACCTAAAAACAGCAGGCCTTCCCAGCGACTAATTTTCCAGCCAGTATAAAAAATCGGTAAGCAAGCCGCAGCCACTACAATCATCACCGGGTAATCAAAGGCAATCGCTGCGGGTGAAATGTTAATTGGAATCGGTGAGACCAAACCGGCTAAGCCTAAAACTGCCAGCAGGTTAAACAGGTTACTGCCGACAATATTACCCACCGCCATGTCACGCTCGCCTTTAATCGCGGCGATTAGCGAAGTGGCAAGCTCAGGCAGGGAAGTACCTACGGCAACAATGGTTAAACCAATCACTAGTTCAGACATACCTAAGGCTTTCGCTAGGCTCACCGAGCCGTTGACCAATAAAGTCGAGCCGCCCACTAGCATCACTAGGCCAACAATAATAAAGGCCAGGTGCTTTAACGTAGTGAATTTGCCGCTGCTGCCATCAAGGTACTCGTCATCCACCTCAACCGCTTCGCCCCGTTGTTTTGCCCGAATACTGCTCACGACCAGGTAACCGGTATAGGCCACAATACAGCCGAACAAGATGGCGCCGTCTAAGCGATCGTATTGGCCATCAAAGCCCAAAAACCACGCCAGTAAACTGGCTAAAATCATCAGTGGCACATCCACTATGACTAAACGCTTAGAAACCACTAAAGGGGCAATCACGGCGCACAGCCCAAGAATCAGCAGGACGTTAAACAGATTGCTGCCCACTACGTTACCAATGGCAATATCGCCTTGGGCATTAAACGCTGATTGGGTACTAACGGCCATTTCTGGGGCGCTGGTGCCAAAGGCTACCACCGTCAGTCCCACAATAAGAGGGGAAATACCAAAGCCGGCCGCCAGGCGCGCTGCGCCACGCACCAGCACTTCGGCGCCGATCACTAATAAGATAAAGCCTGCAATAAGATACAGAGCAATGGTTAAGGACATGGAATCTTCCTAGGGATTAAAGGGGACTTAAGCCTAGCAGAAAATAGTGAATCTGAAGTCAGTGCTCACTAAAAAATTATTGCTGGGGAGACGTGCGGCTGAAGGTGAAGACTCGGCTTCAAGTGGCAAACTCAGAAGCCGAGTGCTATTTGCCGTTACATTAAAAACAAGTAACCCCAAGCTGAGAGAATCACAATACACAGGATATTTAATAAGCCACCGGCTTTGAGCATATCGCTTTGTTTGATCACGCCGGTACCAAACACAATCGCATTCGGTGGAGTCGCTACCGGCAACATAAAGGCACAGGAAGCACCAATACCGATCATCATCACTAGCACCGAAGCCGGCATGCCCATTTTTTCAGCAATGCCAGCAAATACTGGCACTAATAGTGCAGCGGAAGCTGTATTACTGGTGAACTCGGTCAGAATAATAATAAAGGTGGTCACTGCGATAATAATAACCAGCGGGCTGGCGCTGCCAAAAAAGTGCGCTACTTGATCACCTAGTACGGCTGAGGCACCTGAGCTACGTAAAATCGCGCTGAGGGTTAAGCCACCACCAAATAGAAAGAGTACGCCCCAGTCGGTATTGTCGGAGATTTGTCGCCAGTTCGAAACGCCAAATACCACCACCGCAATCGCTGCGCAGAGTGCTACAAAGGTGTCGGGGCTGGCAATATTAAAGGTGCTTTTAATCCACGAGCCAAAAATCCAAGCGGCAGCGGTGATCAAGAAAATAGTCATCGCAATCACGCGCGAAGTGGTCCAAGGAATGCTCTCGGTTTTTACTTCGATTTTACGGTTTAGGTTCGGCCGAAAAACTAAAAATAAAGCCAGCATCATGACCGGCATCAGTACTCCCACTAAGGGTAGGCCATAACTCATCCACTGGCTGAAATCTAAATCCAAGGCTTTGGCGGCAATCGCGTTCGGCGGTGAGCCAACTAAAGTACCTAGCCCACCAATACTGGCCGAGTAGGCAATACCTAAGAGAATAAATAAGAAGGTCGAGCGTTCGTTTTTAGCATCGAGGTGACTCATAATCCCCATGGCTAAAGGCAGCATCATGGCAGCGGTGGCGGTATTACTGATCCACATGGATAAGAGCGCTGTCACAGCAAACATAAAGAGTGCGGTAATGCCTAAGTGTGAACCTGACAAAGAAATTAACCAAAAGGCGATTTTCTTATCTAGCTTTTGCACATGTAAGGCAGAGGCAAGGGCAAAGCCACCAAAGAATAAGAAAATAATCGGATCAGCAAAAGCGCTTAAAGCTTGCTTGGTATCCATATCCGGAATGCCCATTAGCACAGCGGTGACAGGAATCAACAGCGCAGTAATGGTGACATGGATAGCTTCAGTGAGCCATAAAATGGCAATCAGAACTAAAAGAGCCAGCCCTTTATTGGCTGCGTCGTCAAACGGCAGAAAGCGATAAGTCGCCCAAGAGGCAAGCACCGCAAGGGCGCAAATGATTAAACCGCGAACGATTTTATTATCCAGTTGCTCTGGTGTATCAGTAGGGTGTAACGGATGTTCCATAACAAGACCTAATTTTATCGTGTGCAAAAAAATCGACATTTTATAGACTTTAGCCGCAGAAGGCGCATAATTTTTTCTAGTTGGACAAAATGTAGCAGTCCAGCACGAATTTTTAGCTGGCCTGCGCAGCGCTTCAGCCAAGGACTCTTGGGTGAAACAGAAAAAACACCTGACTTATTAGAATAAATGCGCTATACTTCGCGCCGCTCTAATAAAGAGCCTTCGTTCAGGTTGCATTTCTTCGAAGAGCATCTTCGACTGCTTCGCTTAGCACGTATTACAGTGACTAGCGTCCTTAACGTTTTACCATTTCATTTACCGCGTTTTGCAAACACTCGCCGATAAGCTGCCTGGGTGATTCTTGATGAATCTTTCACGGAGTGCGCAGCCTCGTTTATGGGTTTTTGCGAATGCACACGAGGCATATCCATGACCCAAGAAACCGGCGGTTTTTCCGCACTCGGCATTCATCCTTCTGTTGTTGCAGCTATTACTGCAGTTGGCTACGAAGAACCTTCCCCTATTCAGGCACAATCAATTCCGTTGATTATTGCTGGCCACGATATGATTGGTCAGGCGCAAACCGGTACCGGTAAAACCGCAGCCTTTGCCTTGCCGATTTTATCAAAAATTGATCCTAGCCGCCGCGAACCACAAGTTTTAGTGTTGGCGCCGACCCGTGAGCTAGCGCTGCAGGTTGCTACTGCGTTTGAAAGCTTTTCTAAGCAATTGCCTGGCGTCAACGTCGTAGCCATTTATGGTGGTGCGCCTATGGGCCCGCAGCTTGGGGCGATTCGTCGTGGTGCACAAATTATTGTGGCAACCCCTGGTCGCTTAGTTGACCACCTTGGACGTAATGACAAATTACTTGGAACCATTAAGCACCTAGTGCTTGATGAGGCCGATGAAATGTTAAAGCTCGGCTTTATGGATGACTTAGAGGTAATCTTTAATGCCATGCCGGCTGAGCGTCAAACGGTATTGTTCTCAGCTACTTTGCCTAGCTCAATTCGTGGCATCGCCGAAAAGCACCTGCGTAATCCGCAACATGTGCAAATTGCCAGCAAAACCCAAACGGTTGCGCGGATCGAGCAAGCCCACTTAATGGTGCATGCGGATCAGAAAATTAATGCCGTGCTGCGTTTGCTAGAAGTTGAAGACTTTGATGCAGTGATTGCCTTCGTACGCACCAAGCAGGCGACTTTAGATTTAGCCTCGGCTTTAGAAGCTAAGGGCCATAAAGTGGCAGCACTTAACGGTGACATTGCGCAAAATCAGCGCGAGCGAGTGATTGACTCGTTAAAAGATGGCCGCTTAAACATTGTAGTCGCCACTGACGTAGCTGCCCGTGGCCTGGATGTGCCGCGTATTACTCACGTATTTAACGTAGATATGCCTTACGATCCAGAGTCCTACGTGCACCGTATTGGCCGTACCGGTCGTGCCGGTCGCGAGGGGCGTGCATTGTTGTTAGTCACGCCACGTGAGCGTCGTATGCTGCAAGTGATTGAGCGTGTGACCCGACAAAAAGTAGCCGAAATGACCTTGCCCGATGCGAAAACTGTTTTACAGGCACGTATTCGTCGCCTGCAGCAAGACTTGGCACCGCGTTTAGAGTCAATTAGTGATGAGCAGAACTTCCTGCTGACTCAGCTGACCCAGGATTTAGGTTGTAGCATTGAGCAATTAGCCGGTGCTTTATTAGCTAAAGCCACTGAAGGCCAAGCCTTTACCTTAAAAGGCGTAGAAAAAGAGCAGCCGGTGATTCCAGTTGCCGCCCGTGGTGAGCGCCGTGACCGAGGCGAGCGCGGTGATCGTGGTGATCGTGGTGATCGTTCAAGCCGTGGTGAGCGCCGCGAGCGTCGTCCACATTTACCAACAGCTGAAGGTCGAGTACGTTGCCGTACTGCTTTAGGTACCCGCGATGGCATTGCTGCGCGTAACCTGTTAGGCGCGATTTTGAATGAAGGCGGACTGGCCCGTGAGGCGATTGGTCGGATTCAGATTCGTGATACGTTCAGCTTGATTGAGCTGCCAGAAGATGGCCTAGAGCGCATCTTAGGTAAGTTAAAAGACACCCGAGTTGCTGGTAAAGCGCTAAAACTGCGTCGTTACCGCGAAGACTAAACTGTCTTTTGCGAGATAAAAAATAGCCGATCACTTGATCGGCTATTTTTTTGTCTAGACTTTAAGCGTCTAGCTTACAAGGCGAGAAAGAGGCGATTTAGCGGCGACTGAGGGCAGGCTGGGAAAAGTTTAGACCAGCAAAACCACTGAGCATAAATTGCCGGATATTTTGATGGTCTTGCCCATTGGGGGTGGCCAATACCTGCTGGTAGTGCTCGCCAAAGGCTTGCAGTGCCTGTTCTTGGCTTAGCTGCTCAAGTAGGGCTAAGGAGAAAATCTTGCAAGAGCCTTGGTTTTCGCCAGCCGCATTATGCAGCGGCCCATTACTAAAGGAGCAGGGGTGATAATGATAATGCTGAGCGATAAAGGCTAAGGTGTCGGCAAAGCGGTGGCTAGGCTGCTGCAGTGCCTGAATAAATTGATCAAGTGGTGTTGGCATAGATTGATTGGTGTTGGCATAGATTGATTAAGAGTTGTTTTTAGCAAAAATAGCCAGTTGTTCAGCAGTGGCTGGTAACTGATACTGAGCTTTCCATTCGGCGTAGGGCATGCCATACACCATTTCTCGCGCTTGTTCTAAATCCAGTGCAATACCTTGTTGAGCCGCCGCTTCAACATACCATTTGGCAAAGCAGTTACGGCAAAAACCGGCAAGGTTCATCAGCTCAATGTTTTGTACATCGGTACGTTGTTGTAAGAGCGCCAGTAAGCGGCGAAAACTCGCCGCTTGCAGTTCTAGTAGCTGTTGTTCTCCCTAGCGACCTTTTACTGGCTTGCCAGCAACTTCGGCTTGCTCTAAGACGATTTGATATTCTTTACCATCTTTTTCTACTTGGCGTAGGCTAACTAATAAATAGTCCCAGTCTTTGGCAAACCATAATTGGGTTTCGCGTTTACTTTGGTTAGGATCGCGTACTCGCTCGACTTTAATAGCCTCAATGCGACCGGCTTTAGTTTTGACTGATTCGCTGCCAACCACACGAAACTCGTAAGTATCAATATCATCGCCATCCACTACGCGATAACGCATACTTTTTTTCCCTGCCGCCACATCTTCTTGCAGAGCCAGTTGGTAGGTGGATTTATCGAGTAAGCCGGGCGTTAGGGGCAGGCTAATGGCTTTGCCTTTTTCTGAGCCGGTCACGGTTTTGGCGCTCCAGTCAAATGACTGCTTAATCTTTTTGCTTTTACCTAAACCGCTGCGGCTATATTCATAACTCAATGGCACTAGCTGATTGTTGGTTTGCTTAAGAGTACTGCTTTCTTTTAGACTGGCCACCATCATTGCGGCCTGAAAGCTTAGTTGCCAAGTGTCCCCAGCTTGCTTACTGAGGGAGCGCTCTGCGGTGCCGCTAAAGGGCAGTTGTTTAAAGTCAGCGGTATAAGAGGCATGGAAGGGCTTAAGTTCAGCAGCCAAGGTGGCGCTGCTTAGTAATGAAAAAGCTAAACCAATCAATAGGCGACGCATAACTTATGCTCCAGTGATTAATAGAATAATTGTTTGCCGCTGCTAGGTAACAGTTGGCCATCTAGGCTGGCGCCTTGGGCGGTAAGCACCAAGCGCTGCTGGGCAAACCATTGCACGGCGAGCGGGTAAATTTGGTGTTCGATTTGATGCACTCGCTGGGCTAATGACTCAGCAGTGTCTTCAGCTTGTACTGTTAAAACACCTTGTATGACTGTTGGCCCACCGTCAAGTTCAGCAGTTACAAAGTGCACGCTGCAGCCATGTTCACGGTCTTGGGCGTCCAAGGCGCGCTGGTGAGTATGCAGACCTTTGTATTTCGGCAGAAGTGAAGGGTGAATATTCAGTAAGCGTCCAGCGTAATGCTGAGTAAACTCAGGAGTTAAAATTCGCATAAACCCAGCCAATACCACTAAATCTGGCTGATACTGATCAAGGGTGTCGATCAGCGCCTGATCAAAGCTTAAGCGATCAGCAAAGGCGGTGTGGTTCAGGGTGTGGGTGGGAATCTGTGCCTGCTGGGCGCGCTGTAAGCCATAAGCCTCATTGCGATTACTGAGCACAGCGACAATCGAGAACAGATCGGGTTGTTGTTGCGCGGTATCAATCAGGGCCTGCAGATTACTGCCAGACCCTGAGATTAATACCACTACCCGACAAGGTGAGTGAGTGGGCATTAGTGTTTCTTTAGGTTGTTTAAAACAATGCGTGGCGCATCGGCGTCCGCTGGGTTGATTTGACCAATAATCCAAGGCTGTTCGCCTTGACCGCGTAAGTGCTCAAGCGCAGTCTCTGCTTGATCTGCAGCCACACAGATAATCATCCCTACACCACAGTTTAGAACACGGTGCATTTCGGTTTCATCAACGTTGCCTTGGGCCTGTAACCAGTCAAATACTGCAGGGCGCTGCCAGCTGGCAATATCAATGACTGCCTGGGCATTTTCAGGTAAGACCCGTGGAATATTTTCCAGTAAACCACCGCCAGTGATGTGGGAAATAGCATGCACTGCTGAGGTTTCTTTAATTAGTTTAAGGACAGGTTTAACGTAAATCCGAGTAGGCGCCATTAACAGGTCAGTGAGCTTTTCGCCCTCTAGTTCAACCTGATTAATATCTGCTTGGCTGACTTCAATAATTTTACGAATTAAGGAGTAGCCGTTAGAGTGTGGGCCGGATGAAGGCAGGGCAATGATCACATCACCAGCCTGTACTTTACTGCCATCAATAATGTCAGATTTTTCTACCACACCAACACAAAAGCCAGCCAGATCATAGTCTTCGCCTTGATACATGCCTGGCATCTCAGCGGTTTCACCACCAACTAGGGCGCAGCCTGCTTGCTCGCAGCCTTCGCCAATCCCCGTCACTACCCGCGCAGCAACATCCACATTAAGTTTGCCTGTGGCATAGTAGTCAAGGAAAAATAAAGGCTCCGCACCGCTAACCACGAGGTCATTAACGCACATCGCGACTAAATCGATACCGATGCTGTCATGTTTGCCAAGGTCCATGGCTAGGCGCAGTTTGGTGCCCACACCATCAGTGCCTGAAACCAGTACCGGTTGGCGGTAGCCTGCAGGGATTTCGCATAATGCGCCGAAGCCACCTAAGCCACCAAGAACTTCAGGGCGCGAGGTGCGTTTGGAAACGCTTTTAATGCGTTCAACTAAAGCTTCACCTGCGTCGATATCAACGCCGGCATCTTTGTAGCTTATGGAAGGTTGCTTGTTGCTCATGGATAGCCCTTTACAAAACACTGCGGAAAAATGGTGATTTTATCAGGCTTAAGGGCATCGGGCTATCATCAAACCACGGAAGCAGCCAGAGGAGGCAAAATTGCGTGACCGAAGTAACCCCGTTACAGATAACTGAGTACTGTTTTCAACAAGACCCTGTGCTGCAAACAACACCGCGATTATCGATTAAAGTGGTGCAAGCACAGGCCTTAACACTACGACCGGTCAAGGGCCTAGTGGTGCTTTGGCATGGCTTATTATGTGATGCTGGCTTTTGGTTATCGCGGCGCGGCCGAGGGTTAGCGGCTTATCTTGCTGCGGCAGGTTATCAGGTGTTGATTCCAGAGTGGCAACAGCTAGTCGTGAGTGGCGAGCAATTAGTGCAGCGTTATTTGCCAGCGTTTTTACGGCAGCTCGCTGTAAGCCAAACGCCGGTGCATTTAATTGCTCACTCGTTTGGAGGCTTATTAGTGACGCGGGCTCTACAGGCCTTAGCAATATCTGCTCAGGGCCCATGGCCAACTCCTGGTGCCGCCCCGTTTAACAGTTTGACCTTGTTAGCCGTGCAGGATCAGTACCAGCAACCAGAGTTTTTTGCAGCGGTTCAAGCCAGTGTGCAGCAAGGACAAAGCTTAGCTGAAGCTTTGGGGCTGTCTGGCCTGACTAATCAGACCCAGCATTTGGCGTATTTTTTAGCTTGTTATCAAGCTAAGTGCCAGCCAGTGTCTGATTTAAGCCCTTGGGTAGCGCAAGGCTTCGCTTATTCAGGGGCTGCAGATTTGAGTGATCCAGTAGCAGCCTGCGCCCAATTTTCCCAGCAAGTATTAGGCAAAAGGCAAAGCTATCAGTGTCTGTCCTTGGAACAAGGCTATCGGCAAGACTATAATCATCACTCGCTATTGATTGGTCGATCGGCGCAACAAGAAATCTGGCCATTGCTGTTGGCCAATCTCAACGCCACCAATTGATGCTTTTTACCTAAACTGGAGATGTTCATGAATATTGTTACCCCTGATCTATGTGATGAGTATCCACACGTACAAGTGGTTGAGCCAATGTTCGCCAATTTTGGTGGCCGTGATGCTTTCGGTGGACAGATTGTGACGGTCAAGTGCCACGAGGATAACTCAGTAGTTAAAGCCCAGGTTGATCAGCCAGGCGCAGGTAAAGTGATGGTGGTTGATGGCGGTGGTTCGCTGCGTCGCGCGTTATTAGGCGATATGTTAGCAGCTAAAGCAGCCAAAAATGGCTGGGCTGGAATCATCATTTATGGCTGTGTGCGTGATGTGGATGTCTTGGCAGAAACCGATTTAGGTATTCAGGCACTGGCTAGCCACCCAATGAAAACCGATAAGCGCGATATTGGTGATTTAAACGTTGAAGTAACCTTTGGTGGCGTCACTTTTAAACCCGGTGAGTACGTCTATGCCGACAATAACGGCATTATTGTATCTCCTACCGAGCTGAAGCTCTAAGTCGTTAGTCAATGAGCGCCCCTGAAGTAATGCTGCAAGATAACGCCAAACCTTTATTAAAGGGTTGGGTGTTGAATGGGCAAGGGGGCGCCCGCGCGATTAATTATCAACAGCTGGCGACCCTTGAGTTGCAGGCTGATGAAAAACTATGGCTGCATTGGAATAAAGAGCATCCCAGCACCTTGGCGTGGCTAAAGGCCAGTCAAAGTATTAGCCGTTTTGAACGCCAGTTGCTCTTAGAAAAAACGACTCGACCGCGTTTTTTGGCATTAACCGAGCATACCTTGTTGTTGTTTTCCCGCGTGATTCAGCCCAAGGCTCGGGCCGATAGCAGTGAACTCTTTTCAGTTAGGGTGCGTTGTACCGAGCAAGTGGTGTTGTCTTTTGCTCAGCCTGGTGCAGTTTTTGGTGATGGCTTGAAGCAACTATTTAAAGAAAAGTTAGGCCCCAAAACCACAGCTGAACTCTTGCTACTTTTGATGCGTGAAGCCACCGAGCAAATCGATCATGCGGTAGAAGCGCTGGCCGAATTTGTCGATCAGCAAGAGCTGCGAGTCGATCAAGAAGAAAAGTATGAGCCTGATCATCAAGAGTTGCTGCAGATTAGACGTAGCTCAGCCAACTTGCGTCGTTATTTAGCACCGATGAAAGATCTCTTTGCTGCTTTGGCCAAGGCACAGCCTGCTTGGTTTGACAAAGGCACTCGGCCCTATTGGAATGAAATCAGTAACATGCTGATTCGTTGCTTGGAAGAGTTAGAGCTATGCAAAGAGCGAGTAGGCTTTATTTTAGACTCTGAGCGCCGTAAGCGCGAACAGCGCACCGGGCGGGTGATGTATTTATTGGCGGTGGTAACCGCTTTTTTCTTACCCTTAAGTTTTGTCACCGGCTTATTGGGGATTAACGTGGGCGGAATTCCGGGCAGTGATGCAGGCCATGGGTTTTTAATTGCCTGTTTAATTATTGCCGGATTGGCCGCTATTCAGTTTATGATCTTGCGCGTTCTGCGCTGGCTATAAGTGTGACCATTAATGAGGAGTCTAAGCATGCATGAGCAAGATGCCTTTGAGCAAACCTTAGGCGAGCTATTTAAAGAGGGGCAAGGGCCAACCCCTGCGGGTAATGAGCAGAAAAAGCTTAAAAAAGTATTAAAACGGGCTAATCGGCAAGTGGGTGCTTCAGCATTATTTAGTTTGTTTGGTCGTGCGTTAGAAGCCTCGGTAATCGCTTTGCATAGCGGATCAGCCCATATTCGCCCGGTCAGCGCGCAGTCTAAGACAGCCGCTCCCCATGACCCAAAAACCGGTACGGATGCCTTTATTAAACCTTTAGAAACAGAGAGTACTCATGAAGCTTGATTCTTGGACCACTGGATTAGTGCATGCGATGTCGGCGCTATGGGAGAAAATTGTTAACTTTATTCCTAATTTATTAGGTGCTGTGGTTTTAGTTTTACTCGGCTTTATTGTGGCCAAATTATTAGACACTTTAATTTCTAAGCTGCTGGCTAAACTAGGCTTAGATCGTCTAATGGCGGGCACGGGGCTAAATAAGCTCATGGCTAAAGTGGGCGTGCAGTCGGGTGTTTCTGAGCTAATTGGTAAGGTGTTTTACTGGTTTGTGCTGTTGGTATTTTTAGTGGCTGCTGCTGAATCCTTAGGTTTAGAGCGCATTTCAACCACCTTAGATGTGCTGGCGCTGTATATTCCGAAAATTTTTGCCTCAATGCTGGTACTGGTATTTGGCGTGCTTTTAGCTCAATTACTGAGTGGTATGGTTCGCGGAGCAGCTGAGGGCGTTGGTTTAGAGTATGCCGCAGGGCTTGGGCGGGTGGTTCAAGGTCTAGTTATTATTGTTAGTATTTCGGTGGCGATTGGTCAATTAGATATTAAAACAGAACTACTTAACTACGTTATTGCCATTATTTTATTGACTGTGGGCCTAGGTATTGCCTTAGCGTTAGGGTTAAGCAGTAAAGAAATCGCTAAGCAGATTATTGCTGGTATTTATGTTCGAGAATTATATGAGGTCGGTGAGTGGATTGAGATTAATCAGGTAGAGGGTGAAATAGAGCAAATTGGTACCGTTAAAACCGTGTTGATAACAGAGCAGGGGCAGCGGATATCTTTGTCTAATCAATTGCTGTTAGAGCAGCAAGTTAAAAGCCGTTAAGTGCGAACTGGCTTATTCATTCCTATCACTTATTGGTTTTAATTTTGTCGAACATAAAATCTGTTGCAGTCAGTTATGATCCTGCAGAGTTGACGGATGAAGAACTGGTCGAACGCGCCAAAGTTGAGCTTTTTCACATTACTAAGGCCTATGAAGCCCTGATGGCACGTTATCAGGGAACGCTATTTAATGTGTGTGCAAGGTACTTAGGTAATGAGCGTGATGCCGATGATATCTGTCAGGAAATAATGCTCAAAGTCCTGTATGGGCTAAAGAAATTCGAGGGAAAGTCTAAGTTTAAAACCTGGTTATATAGCATCACTTATAATGAGTGTATTACCCAATATCGTAAAGAACGGCGTAAAAAAAGGCTGATGGATGCGTTAAGTCTTAATATGCCTGAGGATGCTGAAGCTGTAGAGCCAGACTATAAAGAAAAAAGTGGGTTAGATCGTTGGTTAGCTTACGTTAACCCTATTGATAAAGAAATTTTAGTGTTAAGATTCGTTGCCGAGCTTGAGTTTCAAGAGATTGCAGATATCATGCGACTCGGTTTAAGCGCGACTAAAATGCGCTACAAAAGGGCAATAGATCGACTTCGAGAGAACTTTTCTGATAGAATTGAGGTCTGATTGATTGCAAGATCACCCGAAACAGGATGTTTTTCCTTCCTAAAAAGGGTGTATTCTTACTGTGATACTATTTAATTAATAACCACATATCATAATGGGGACATAACCTATGAAGCTGAAAAACACCTTGGGCGTGGCCATCGCCTCAATTCTCGCGGCGTCTTCCTTGAGTGCATTTGCACAAGGCCAAGGTGCAGTTGAGGTTGATGCTTTTGCGAAGCGTTATTTCACTGACAGCACGCGCAACATGGAAAACGGTAACCTAATCGGTGGTTCTGTTGGTTACTTCTTAACTGACGATGTATCTTTAGCACTGTCATACGGTGAGTACCACGACATCCGCTCTAAAGATCGTCCAAATCTGCCTCATACTATGGGCCGCCAAAACATTAAAGGTAATTTAGCTTCTTTAGATGCTGCTTACCACTTTGGTGAGCCAGGTGTTGGCTTACGTCCATACGTTTCAGCCGGTGTTGGTCATCAGAGTATCAATACTACCTCTCCTAAGCACTCAGGTCGTGACCACACTACTTTCGGTAACATCGGTGCCGGTCTGAAGTACTACTTCACTGAAAACCTCTTTGCTAAAGCAAGCGTTGATGGTCTGTACGGCTTTGATAACCACCAAGGCGAGTGGCAAGCAGGTCTAGGTTTAGGTGCTAACTTCGGTGGCGCGCCTAAAGCAGTTGAAGAAGTCGTAGTGCCTGTTGAGCCAGTAGCGTGCATCGACAGCGACAACGACGGCGTATGTGATGACGTTGACCTCTGCCCAGATACCCCAGAAGGTACTCCGGTAGACGCTAACGGCTGCCCAATCGAGCCAGAAAAAGTACGCGTTGAGTTAGACGTTAAATTTGACTTCGACAAAGACCAAGTTAAGCGTGACAGCTACAGCGATATCCAAAACCTCGCTGACTTCATGAAGCAGTTCCCACAAACTGCAACTACTGTTGAAGGTCACACTGACTCAGTAGGTAGCGAAGCTTACAACCAGAAGTTATCTGAGCGTCGTGCTAACGCAGTACGTAACGTATTAGTTAACGAGTTAGGCGTTGAAGGTAACCGTGTAGATTCAGTAGGTTACGGTGAGAGCCGTCCTGTAGCTGATAACGCTACTCGCGAAGGC
Source organism: Thiopseudomonas alkaliphila (assembly GCF_001267175.1). Classification (NCBI taxonomy): domain Bacteria; kingdom Pseudomonadati; phylum Pseudomonadota; class Gammaproteobacteria; order Pseudomonadales; family Pseudomonadaceae; genus Thiopseudomonas; species Thiopseudomonas alkaliphila. The sequence goes on from NZ_CP012358.1 coordinate 194,061, forward strand.
CGTGCGATCAACCGCCGCGTTGAAGCTGAAGTAGAAGCTGAAGTTCAGCCATAATACTTCACTAAATTTTAGGTGACTAAGATTTAGTACAAAAAGCCCCCTTAATTGGGGGCTTTTTTTTGGGTTTAAAAGGACGGTTTAATCAAGCTAGAGTAAAAGAAAAGAGCTAAGGCAGGTTGATATGGTTGGCAAGCAGCGAGTAAATACCGCGGGTTCAGGTGGGCTATGGCTCAAGAGGTGTTTGCGCCTGATTTTCTGGCCATTATTTTTGCTGTTGGCTATTTTGGTTGTGCTGTTGGTTGTGGGATTAAAGCAGCTATCCAATGCTGGCGTGTTTATTGACTGGCAGGGAGTGAGTGTAGAGCGCAATGGGTTGGCGCTCGAGCGGTTGCAGATTAATTATCAAAATAGCCAGCTGGTTTTGCAAAATCTTCATTTGAGTTGGTTATATCAAGCTTATCCTTTACAACGTCTTAAGATTGAGCAATTAACAGGGCGGTTAGCCGATGACGAGTGGACAGTGGATGCTTCGCCAGCAAGCGAGCAGCCCTCATGGCAGCGCTGGTTAGGCTATTTACCAAAGCAACTTGAGGTGCAGCAGTTAGAGGTAGAGGCGCTAGCCTGGGCTAAGCTGCAAGGGCAAGTGATGTTGGCAGCCAAAGAGGATCTTTACCATCCTTATGCGCTGCAGGTCGAACTCACTGTGAGCGAGATAAGCCCGCAGCTACTGGCTGCCGTACCTAAAGAATTCAGACCTACGCAAGCACAGATAACGCTCGTGAAGCAGGATGCCGACACCCCAGACGCAGTTAAGCCCTTAACCGCTTCAGCGTTTGCATTGGTTGCAGAGGTTCAAGGCGCAACCCAGGCGCAACTTGAAGGGGTGCTTAACTTGGAGGAGAGTCCATGGCGTGCCGAACTCAATCAGGCGCAGTTAAAGTTACAGTTACCCCGTTGGCGGTCAGATGGGGTCAAGCTGCAGCAGCTTGAGTTGCAATTACAGCCCCTGCTAGCCATGACTGAGCAGCAAGGGCAGCTACGCTTGAGTAAAGGCTCTAAAGCACTGATTAAGCAGCTGCAAGTTGATGATCTGCAACTAACGAGTATGCAGGCTGATCTTTCTCAGTTGCACCTGCAGTGGCAGTTACCGAGCACCGGTGAGGCCATTGTGCAGTTAGATAGCCCGCTTAAACTTAATGCTCGGCAAGTGGCTTATCCAGGGTTAAGCAAGCAAGCATGGAATGTGGCCGGGCATCTCGGTGGCGAGTTACCAAGTTTAAATATTGAGGCGCAAATCAAAGGTGCCCAAGGGATGGCGGGACAGTTTAATGGGCGCTATCAAAATCAAGCGCTGACGGGAAAGTTTTCCGTCGCTGAAATGTTTTTTCGTGGGGGGAATCCCATTCAGCAGTTGGTGCCTAGCTATTGGCCGGAATGGTTGATTGTTAATAGTGGTCGCTTGGTTGCTTTAGGTGATCTGGCTTGGCGCCCAAGTAGTGGCTTGCTAATGAATTTTACTGCCAATGCTTCAGGATTATCGGGCGAGTTTAATCGCAGTGTCCTGAATGGGTTGGCTTTTCAATTAACAGGCCGCTTAGCTAAGCAACAGCTAACGCTCGATGTGGCTGATTTGCAGGTTAAAGATTTAGATCCAGGGGTACCGCTGGGGCCAATTCGCGTACAGCAGCTAAAGGTGGAAGTGCCCTTAGCTAACACGGAGGCTACGCGTTTACGTTGGCAGCAAGCAACCACGGGGTTGCTTAAGGGGCAAGTGAGTGTGGCTGGGGGCGATTTTCGTTTTAATCAAACAAACCGCTTTAATGCCGAAGTAAAAGGATTGGATATTCAAGAGTTGTTGCGGGTGTACCCTGCAGAAGGGCTACAGGGAACCGGTATTTTAGATGGTCGCTTACCTTTTTATTTTGATTTAAATCAGCAGCATTTTGCCGTTGATGATGGCTTTATTAAGGCGCGAGGCCCCGGTTACTTGCGCTTTGATAACGATAAAATCAAAGCAATGGGGCAATCGAATCAGGCGATGCGGATTGTGACCGATGCCTTGGAAGATTTTCATTATGATTTATTAAGTGGTCAGGTTAATTACAATGAAACCGGACAGCTGTTGCTTAACTTACGCTTAGAGGGGCGGAATCCAGATTTGCAAAAGGGCCGGCCGATCCATTTTAATATTAATTTAGAAGAAGATATTCCGGCATTGTTAGCCAGCTTGCAATTAAGTGGTAAAGTGAGCGATACCATTCAGCAGCGTGTACGAGAGCGCTTAGAAAATAGAGCGAGGAAATAATATGAGGCAGCTTCAACAGCTGGGTCTGCTAGCTATGGTTTTAACGGGGCTAATGGCCTGTACCCCAACCGTGCAATTAGCAGTTCCCAATGAGCCGATCAATATTAACTTAAACGTTAAAATTGAACATGAAATCTATATCAAGGTAGATAGGGCGCTCGATAACATTTTAGATGAATCCAGTGGTCTGTTCTAAGGAGATGCTATGAAACTTAAGCAAATGATGATGGGTGCACTGCTGGCGTTAACGCTTTCAGGCGCAGCCTGGGCACTTGATTTAAATGGCGCCATGGGTGCCTTAAGCTCAGCTAAGGCGTCTGGTTTGGTTGGCGAGCAACCCAATGGCTATTTAGGTGTAGTAAAAAATAGTGGCGATGCGGCAGAAATTGCCCGTTTAATTAATCAGGCGCGCAAAGCTGAGTATCAGCGCCTAGCGAAGCAAAATAATATTCAGTTATCGGATGTAGAAAGTATGGCGGGTAAAAAAGCCCTCGAAAAAACGCCATCGGGTCAGTATATCCAGGTGAATGGGCGCTGGATGACCAAGTAGGCTTTACAAAGCTTGGGCTTTGGCTTAATATCCCGCCCTGTCAATTCGGCATGAGTTAAGAGTTGAATTGTCTGTCGGGGCGTAGCGCAGCCCGGTAGCGCACTTGCATGGGGTGCAAGGGGTCGAGTGTTCGAATCACTCCGTCCCGACCAATAATTTCCCCAAAAAGGCCACTTCATTGAAGTGGCCTTTTTTGTTTTAGGAGCTGCTGTTGTGATATGCGTTAGCTGGTAGCGAACTAATGACATCCACTTATAAAAAATAAGATTAACTTCGCTGCACAAAAGGGCATGGGCGACTGAGCGTCTGGTAGAGGTTGATCAACTCAAACGCCCTTAACGTAGTAAGCCAAGGGCATTGAGCTTAAGAGGCTAGCACGGCTGTGCTGGGCCGCCGGCTAGTTGGCAGAGTTCTTCGTTGTTGGTGATTTTAATTTCTTTACCTTCAGCTTCTATTAGGCCGGCTTGTTGAAAGCGGGTAAAGACGCGGGATACGGTTTCTACTGCTAGGCCAAGGTAATTACCAATTTCGTTGCGTGACATGGCTAAACGAAACTGAGTAGCTGAGTAGCCGCGGGCGCTAAAGCGGGCGGATAAGTTGACTAAAAAGGTGGCAATGCGCTCATCGGCGGTTTTTTTTGAGAGCAGCATCATCATTTGCTGATCATCACGAATTTCGCGGCTCATAATGCGCATGAGCTGGCGGCGCAGTTGGGGTAGGGTGGCGCTCAGTTCATCGAGGCGCTCAAAGGGAATTTCGCAAATAGAAGTAGTTTCTAAAGCAATTGCCGAAGTGGGGTATAGCTCGGTATCTACGCCGGATAAGCCAACAAATTCGCTGGGTAGATGAAAGCCAGTAATTTGCTCTTCACCACAGTCAGACACGCTGTAGGTTTTTAAGCTGCCTGAACGCACAGCAAATACGGAAGAAAAACTATCGCCCTGACGAAATAAGTAATCACCCTTTTTTAGTGGGCGGCCTCGTTTAACAATATCGTCTAGTAAATCTAGGTCTTCCATGTTTAAAGATAAAGGGAGGCACAGCGTCGATAGGCTGCAGTCTCTGCAGTGGGCTTGGTGCAAGCTACGTGCACTAATATTTTCAGACATGTTTTATTCTCGTACAACAAACACTGGCAAGGCGTAGAAGGTCGCGCCACTCACCCTCTCCGAAGCAAGAAGCATATAGCATAGGCTTAAAATAGCAATCATGCATTGAACTTTTTAGGTTAGATATGAGCAGGCTAACACTTTCCTAAAAAATTATGTGAGGGTTGTTAGTTGAAACAATATTCTATTCAATCAGCATAAGTATCTAATGTGCTGTGAGCAGTGGTTACAAACTAATTTAATGAGTGATTCATATTACTTTATGTGGGTCACAAAATCTGCAGAATCTAATGTAGGTGCTGTTTTAAGGTTACCTAAAGGCTCGCCAAAGTATAAAAAGCCTAAAATCTGCTCATCATCTTTGAGCTTTAAATAGCGATGCACAGATGGATGATAAGCCATATCGCCGGTACGCCACACGGCACCAATCTGTTGTGCATGGGCGGCATATAACATCGCGTGAGCAGCACAACCTGCAGCCAGTTGTTGCTCTAGCAATGGCACTTTAGGGTGAGCCGTAGGAGAAACCACCACTGCCACCACCCAGGGTGCGCGTAACAACGACTTGGCCGCTTTTTCATACTGCTCAATCGATAGCTCAGGATTATCTGCTTGCAGCCCATCAGCAAAGGCGGTACCTAGGTGCTGTCTGGCATCCCCTTCAATACTAAAAAAACGCCAAGGGCGTAACTGGGCATGATCTGGAGCACGCAAAGCGGCTTGAAAAATAATTTCACGTTGTGCCGCACTGGGTGCATTACCGCCTAGGCGCGGAACAGATACGCGATGCAACAAAAGATCAATGACCGTCATGGATACCCTCGTAACTATGCTTAAGCAATTAAGGCAGCTCTATTAGTTGTTTAATAGCTCTGCCTAATCAGAAACCGCTCCATCATAGCAGCCCCTAGCAAGCGAATGAAAAACATTAATCCATCAACCCCAATCCGTCGTGCCGGATTCAGTCCGGCATCTCAAGACCCAACGCACGCCCGTGAACCAAAGCACATCAAGGCCCTACCACGAACCTATCCATACTCTGCGGCCTGAGATGCTGAAACAAGTTCAGCACGACGGGGATGTTTGAAGGGGTGGGAAGCAAAAGCTCAGCTAATCCTGATCAACGTTAAACACCTGCTTTAAATAAGCTAAAAAAGTGTAATCCGTACACAACGTTTTACCTGGGCTATCAGACAGCTTAGCCACCGACTGACCATTACAGGTAACCAATTTAATCACAATCTGTAACGGCTCTAAGCCCATATCATTGGTTAGATTAGTCCCAATCCCAAAGCTGGTTTGAATACGGTCACGAAAATGCAAATACAGCGCATAGGCTTTTTCTAGCGTTAAGCCATCACTAAAAGTCAGCATCTTAGTGGCGGGATCAATCCGTAAACTCTGGTAGTGTTGAATCGCTTTTTCGCCCCAAAGGTAGGGATCACCACTGTCATGGCGCAGACCATCAAATAGCTTGGCAAAATACAGATCAAAATCAGCCAAAAAAGCATCCATGGTGATCACATCAGTCAGCGCAATCCCTAAATCACCTCGGTATTCTTGCACCCAAGCCTCAAGCGCGGTTTTTTGAAAATCCCGCAACCGCACATTCAACCCCTGAAACGCCTGTAAAAACTCATGGGCCATAGTGCCAATTGGGGTGATGCCTAGCTCTTTGGCCAGCAACACATTACTGGTGCCGCGGATAATAGTAGGGGCAGCTTGATGCAAGGTAGTCACCACATGCCGTTGCCAGTCTTTAGAAAAACGACGGCGAGTGCCAAAGTCCGCGACTAAAAATTGGCTTTGCCGTGGATTAGCCGAAAAGGCAAGTTGTTGCAGATACTGCGCTTTAGCTTGCAAGCGACGTTCACCTTCAGCCCGCACCTGAGGATTATCTAAACGCTGGAAAAACAACTGATTGACCAAGGCTAAAACAAAGACCTCAAAAAACATCGCCTGAATCAGTGGGCCTTGGATATGAATGTGCAAGCGTTGCTGCTCATCGCTCGATACTTGAATAAAGCGGCGCTTTAGCTGAAATAGCTCAAGGTAATCGACAAAGTCACTTTTAATAAAACGCAGCGAGCGTAAATAGTTTAGTTCATCAGTGGTGAAGCGTAATTGGCAGAGTAAATCCAGCTGTTGTTCTAGCTCAGCCTTGAGTTCAGCTAAGGGGTATTGCACCGAATCATTATTATGGCAGCGAAACTCATAGCTACCGGTTGCTTGGGGAAACTGATGTAAGACCACTTGCAGCATGGTGAATTTATACAGATCAGTATCTAACAGCGAATGAATTAGGGCAGTCGTGGTCATAGCACACTCAATTTAATCGATACGTGAGGCCAAATTACAGCATGCAGCTAGGGATTTGACTAGTGGACAAGGGTTGAAGCTGTTGGCCAATGAAAAAAAACAAGGAAAATATGCCTTACTTTGGTAAGCTGCGCGCTTTTATCTTGCGCTTTTGCCTTTAAAGATAAAGAACCTATCTAATTACCCAGCTAAGGAGCCGTCTGTGGAGTGGTGGACAGCCGTTCAGGCATTAATTATTGGAATTGTTGAAGGATTAACCGAATTTTTACCTGTTTCCAGTACCGGGCACCAAATTATTGTGGCCGACTTGCTGGGCTTTGGTGGACAGCGGGCTAAAGCCTTTAACATTATTATTCAGTTAGGTGCGATTTTGGCGGTGATGTGGGAATATCGCCGCAAGATTATTCAGGTGGTGGTCGGTTTACCCAGTGAGGCGCCTGCGCAGAAGTTTACCGCCAACTTACTCATTGCCTTTATTCCAGCAGTGATTATGGGCTTATTATTTGCTGACCTGATTGAGCAGTGGCTATTTAACCCAATTACCGTAGCCAGTGCGTTAGTGGTGGGTGGTTTGGTCATGCTCTGGGCAGAAAAGCGGCCGCATCAGGTGCGTGCCAAAGAAGTGGATGATATGACCTGGCAGCAAGCCTTAAAAGTTGGCTGCGCCCAATGCTTAGCCTTAGTGCCCGGTACCTCGCGCTCGGCTTCGACCATTGTTGGTGGCCTGTTTTTTGGCTTGTCGCGTAAAGCAGCGACTGAGTTCTCATTTTTTCTGGCCATGCCGACCATGGTTGCCGCAACGGTGTATTCGGTGTTTAAACACCGCGAATTGTTTAGCAATGCCAGCGATATCGGTATTTTTGCCATTGGTTTTGTTACCTCCTTTATTTTTGCCATGATTGCGGTACGGGCATTGCTCAAGTTTATTGCTAACAACAGTTATGCAGTGTTTGCCTGGTATCGGATTGGCTTTGGCTTACTGATTTTACTAACTTGGCAAATCGGCGTGATTGATTGGTCAACCGCCTTAGATTAGTCCAATTTATCCAGCACTTAATGTTCGCTGGCTTAGGTTTGTTTATTTTCTTTTTGTTTGACGGATTGGCGGTATATGGCGCAAGCAACCACAATGGAACGCATCTTAGATGCAGCAGAATTACTCTTTGCCGATAAAGGGTTTGAAGAAACCTCATTGCGTACCATAACCAGCAAGGCCAAAGTGAACTTAGCCGCAGTTAACTATCACTTTGGCTCGAAAAAAACTTTAATCCAAGCGGTGTTTAGCCGCTTTTTAGATCCTTTTTGCCAAGGCTTAGGCGCGCAACTGGATGCCTTAACCGAGCAGCAACTAGAACAACTCACCCTTGAGGATTTGCTGGCGCTGTTGGTCAAGCAAATGCTGGCAGTAGAGCCCCGCAGCGGCAATGATTTATCGATCTTTATGCGCTTATTGGGTTTGGCCTTTAGCCAAAGCCAGGGGCATTTACGTCGCTATTTGCAAGTCAACTATCATCAATTGTTTAAGCGCTATACCTTACTCTTAGTTAAGGTGGCGCCCAACTTGCCGCCCTTGGAGCTGTTCTGGCGGATTCACTTTATGATGGGCAGCGCGGTGTTTAGTATGTCGGGGATTAAAGCCTTGCGCGCCATGGCTGAAAATGATTTTCGGGTGCAGGTATCAGTGGAGCAGGTGCTCAATATGATGGTGCCCTTTATGGCCGCAGGCTTGCGTGCTGAAAGCAGTCTGCAAGATCCCCAGTTGAAGCAGGCCCAGGTGGTACGTAACCTAACAGAGGGTACGGGGCGCTAATTTAAGTTAATGGAGGCTAAGATGCGAAGCTCAATGATTAATCGCTTAGAAATATCTATTACTGAACAGCGCCTGCAAGGGTTTGCTGATGGGCAATTAGTCGCTGAGTACAGAGTATCGACCGCGTTAAATGGCCCCGGTGAGCAAAATGGCTCGGGTTGTACTCCACGGGGGCTACATTATGTACGGGCTAAAATTGGTGCTGGCTTACCGGAAGGAGCCGTGCTTAAAGGGCGGCGCTGGACAGGCGAGATTTGCACCCCAGAACTTTATGCCGCAGCGCCTGAGCGCGACTGGATTTTGAGCCGTATTTTGTGGCTAAGTGGCTGTGAGCTGGGCAAAAATCGCTTAGGCACGGTGGATACCTTTCGCCGTTATATCTATTTGCATGGCACCCCCGATGCCGAACCGATGGGTGTTCCCCTCAGTCATGGCTGTGTGCGGATGCGCAATACTGACATTATCCAGTTATTTGAACAGCTTGCGGTGGGATGTCAGGTGTTGATTCGCGAGTAATCGCAAAAAAATTATTACAGTTATCGTCCGCTTAGTGAGCATCTTGAGTACAGCGCTTAAGCGGAAGACTAAGGATTAATCATGCAAGGCTCGATTATTGTTGATGTGGCAGGTACTTGGCTAACTGCTGAAGATCGCCAGTTACTGCGTCAACCCGAAGTGGCGGGAATTATCTTATTTGCCCGTAATATTGAATCACCGGCGCAGGTAAGGGATCTGTGTCGTAGCGTTCGTCAGGTGCGGGCTGATTTACTGATCACCGTTGACCAAGAGGGTGGCCGAGTGCAGCGCTTGCGGCGTGATACTGTGGCGTTACCGGCGATGGGGCGTTTGGGTGAGTTAGCCTTTCACTCGCAGACGCCAGTCAATCCCGCACAGGCAGCAGAGCAGTTGAAAGCAGTACAGCAACTGGCCACCGCGTGTGGCTGGCTGATGGCCACTGAAGTGCTAAATGCAGGAATTGATTTTAGTTTTGCCCCGGTGCTCGATGTGGATTATGGGCGCAGCCAGGTCATTGGTGCCCGCAGTTTTGCCCATACGCCAGAGCAAGTCACACCGTTAGCCGATGCCTTTATCCAAGGAATGGCTGAGGCGGGGATGCCAGCGGTGGGTAAACATTTTCCCGGCCATGGTTGGGCCGAAGCTGATTCCCACGTGGCCATTCCCTATGATGAGCGGAGCCTAGAGCAGATTAGTCAAAGCGATTTACAGCCCTTTGCCCAATTAGCACCCCGCTTAGCAGGGGTTATGCCAGCCCATGTGATTTACCCCCAAGTTGATACGCAGCCCGCTGGATTTTCTTCGCTCTGGTTACAACAGGTGCTGCGTCAGCAGTTAGGCTTTACTGGGGTGATTTTTAGCGACGATTTAGGCATGGCCGGTGCACAAGTTGCCGGTGGCGCGGCCGCGCGTGTGGCTGCCGCATTAGGCGCTGGCTGTGATGTCGGGCTGGTATGCAATGATCGCAGCGCGGCAGAACAAGCGTTGAGTTTTCTGCAACAAAATGCCATAGCGCCGTGCAGCAAGTTGGCTGCATTACAAGGGCGTTATGCTTATAATCCGGCCTATCGCCAAGCACCTCGCTGGCAGCAAGCTGTCACTTTATTACGCACTGCGCAGCTAATTTAGCGCGCTTTTGTAAGGATGAGTCCATGAGTAAGTATGCAATTATTGGTGGCACCGGTTTAACGCAGTTAGAAGGCTTAAAAATTCAGCAAGCGACCTTGGTTGATACCCCCTACGGTGCGCCCTCGGCGGATATCTTGCGTGGCACCTATGCCGGTCGTGAGGTGCTATTCTTAGCTCGCCACGGTCATCCGCATCGTATTCCACCGCACCAGGTGAATTACCGTGCAAACCTGTGGGCATTACGCTCACTGGGCGCCGATAAAATTGTTGCGATTAATGCGGTGGGTGGCATTACCTCAGAGATGACCACCGGACAGCTATGCGTGCCCGATCAGATTATTGACTACACCTCAGGCCGTGAACATACGCTGTATGCAGGGGATTTGCAGCAGGTAACCCATGTCGATTTTAGTTATCCCTATGATGAAAATCTGCGTCGCTTATTGATTGCTGCAGTAGCTGCCTGTGGTTTTAGTTGCAGTAATCGTGGCGTATACGGCTGCACCCAAGGCCCACGCCTAGAAACCATCGCCGAAATTGCCCGTATGGAGCGCGATGGTTGCGATATCGTTGGTATGACAGGCATGCCAGAAACCGTATTAGCCCGTGAGTTAGGCCTGAGTTATGCCTGCTTGTCCTTGGTGGTCAACCCAGCAGCGGGTAAATCTGAAGGTATTATCACCATGTCGCAAATCCAAGAAGCGTTAAACGGTGGCATGAGCAAAGTCAAAACCATCCTCCAGCACTTACTAAAAGCCTAAACTAACTGCACCAGAGCCATCGTGCCGGACTCTGTCCGGCACCTCAGGAGCCAATGCACGGCTGCTAATCCAAGCAACCCAAAGCCCTGCCACGAAGCTATCCATACTTTGCGGCCTGAGATGCTGAAACAAGTTCAGCACGACGGGGATGTTTGGGCGGGTGGGGTATGGGGAGCTAAGTGATATGTCCTTGATCGTTTTGCCGTATATCGAAACCAATTAAAGAGCCCGTCGTGCCGGATTTAGTCCGGCATCTCAAGACCCAACGCACGGCGGTGAACCCAAATACATCAATACTCAAACCCACCCCCAATCTGTCGTGCCGGATTTGGTCCGGCATCTCAGGACCCAATGCAGGTGCGTGAACCCAAGCAAACCCAAGCCCTGCCACGAACCTATCCATACTTTGCGGCCCAAGATGCTGAAACAAGTTCAGCACGACGAGGATGTTTGGGCGGGTGGGGTGGGTGAAGACCCTACTTGCTTTAACCAACGCACAGCCGCGAACCCAAACACAGCAAACCCCAAACCCAACCCCCAATCCGTCGTGCCGGATTTAGTCCGGCATCTCAGGAGCCAACGCACGGTCGTGAACCCAAACACAGCAAACCCCAAACCCAACCCCTAATCCGTCGTGCCGGATTCAGTCCAGCATCTCAGGAGCCAACGCAGGGCTGTGAACCCAAACACAGCAATACTTAAACCCAACCCCTAATCCGTCGTGCCGGATTTAGTCCGGCATCTCAGGAGCCAATGCACGGCCGCGAACCCAACCCCCCAATCCGTCGTGCCGGATTTAGTCCGGCATCTCAGGAACCAATGCAGGGCCGCGAACCCAAGCACATCAATACTTAAACCCAACCCCAATCCGTCGTGCCGGATTTAGTCCGGCATCTCAGGACCCAATGCACGGCCGTGAACCCAAGCACAGCAATACTCAAATCCAAGAAGACGGGGGAGATGAAGAGGAGTAGGAGAGGGGCGGAATCGCCCCTTGATCACTGCGCTAAATACTTCATGCCTTCTTCAAGGCCTTCAATGGTTAGCGGATACATCTTATCGTCGATTAACTCGCGGGTGAGTTGTGTCGACTGAGTATAGTGCCAAGTATGTTTGGGAAACGGATTCAGCCAAATGAGCTTTTTAAACTTCTCGGTGAAGCGTTGCATCCACACATAACCCGCTTCTTCGTTCCAGTGCTCAACACTGCCGCCCGCTTGGGTGATTTCGTAAGGGGCCATGGCTGCATCACCGACGAAAATCACCTTATAGTCACTGCCATACTTATGCAGCAAATCGAAGGTGGAGTAACGCTCGGTGGCGCGGCGGAAGTTATTTTTCCAGACCGACTCGTAAATAAAGTTATGAAAATAGAAGTAATCCATGTGCTTAAACTCGGTTTTGCACGCAGAAAATAACTCTTCACAGACTTTAACGTGGGCATCCATAGAGCCACCAATATCAAATAACACCAGCAACTTAACGGTATTACGTCGCTCAGGGCGCATTTGGATATTTAACAGACCACCGTCTTTGGCGGTGTGATCAATGGTGCCATGCAGATCAAACTCATCGGCGGCGCCTTGGCGGGCAAACTTACGCAAGCGACGCAGGGCAACTTTAATGTTGCGCGTACCGAGTTCTACCTGATCATCTAGGTTACGGTATTCCCGCTGATCCCAGACTTTGAGGGCTCGGCCTTGGCGTTTACCGGCATCACCTAGACGAAAGCCCTCAGGGTTATACCCACCAGAGCCAAAGGGGCTGGTGCCACCGGTACCAATCCACTTATTGCCGCCTTGGTGCTTATCTTTTTGTTCTTCTAAGCGCTTTTTAAACTCCTCAATCAGCTTATCTAAGCCGCCTAAGGACTGAATTTGCGCGCGCTCTTCGGGGCTTAGATGGCGTTCAAACTCGCGGCGCAGCCATTCATCTGGAATCAACGCCTCAATATGCTGATCAAGGCTTTCAAGCCCTTTAAAGTAGGCAGCAAATGCCCGGTCAAATTTGTCGTAATGACGCTCGTCTTTGACTAAAATCGCGCGGGATAAGTAGTAAAACTCATCCATATCGGCAAATACCACGTTATGCTTCAGCGCGTTAATTAAGTCTAATAACTCCCGCACTGAAACTGGCACTTTGGCGGCACGCATTTCATTAAATAAGTTCAATAACACCTAAAGGGCCTCGCAAGTCAATGGCTTTGAGCTAAGCGCTAGGCACCCCTTAGCGTTGGGTGCGGCGGCTCATAAAGGCTAAACGTTGCAGCAAGGTCACATCTTGCTCATTTTTTACCAAGGCACCGGCCAGTGGCGGAATGGCTTTGGTGGTATCGCGCTCACGCAGCACATCGGCGGTGATATTGTCGGCCATGAGCAGTTTTAACCAGTCCACCAGTTCGCTAGTTGAAGGTTTTTTCTTTAAGCCAGGCACATTACGGATATCAAAGAACACTTCTAAGGCTTCGTTAACCAATTCTTGGCTAATGCCTGGGTAGTGTACGTCGACAATTTTTTGCAGAGTATCGCGATCAGGGAAGGCAATGTAATGGAAGAAGCAGCGACGCAAGAAGGCATCGGGTAATTCTTTTTCGTTATTCGAAGTGATAATAATAATCGGGCGGTTTTTGGCTTTAATGGTTTCATCGGTCTCGTAGACGTAGAATTCCATTTTATCGATTTCTTGCAGCAGGTCGTTGGGGAACTCGATATCGGCTTTATCGATTTCATCAATCAGCAAAATAACGCGCTTATCGGCTTCAAAGGCTTCCCACAACTTGCCCTTATTGATGTAGTTACGCACATCGTGAACTTTTTCTGAGTTAAGCTGAGAATCGCGCAAACGGCTGACCGCATCGTACTCATAGAGTCCTTGATGGGCTTTGGTGGTGGATTTGATATGCCAAGTAATTAACTCGGTATCAAAGGCTTCGGCTAATTGTTCAGCCAGCATGGTTTTACCGGTTCCTGGCTCACCTTTAACCAGTAACGGACGCTGCAAAGTAATGGCTGCGTTAACCGCCAGTTTAAGATCTTCGGTTGCCACATAGGATTCTGTGCCAGCAAACTTCATACAAAACCTCATACACATAAAGGCGTTAAAGCGCCAATCAATCAACAGGAAAGCCCAAACTATACGTGGCTTGGGCTAAAAAGTGAACGCGCAGCGCTTTTTAGTCACGCTAACCTACGCTGTAGCCAGACCTGCTTGCTGGGTTTAGTCCAGGACAGCTTAGTACTGGTACAGAACAAGGGATTGGGCCAGATTCCAGTGGGTAAAGATCAGTAAACTGAAGACCATTACCGCCCCGACAATTGACCACTGGCGCTTATCTAAAGCGGCCATCGGTTGCTCCCACTGCATAATGGCTAACCACACAGCGCTGCTTAAGCTAGCTAAAATGGCCCCAGCAATCACATCAGTCGGCCAGTGGGCACCCAAATAAACCCTAGAAATCGCAATTAGGCACGCTGGCACTGCGGCAATTGCTAGCCAAATTAAACGGCCGCGGGGGATTTGCTCGCGTCCGGCTAAAACCCCCAGCGCTAAACATAAGGCAAAGCCTGCGGCGGTGTGGCCACTAGGAAAACTAAAGCCCGATAAAGGCTCAAGCAGCAACTCGGGGCGGGGCCGGGTGATTAGGTGCTTAAGCAAGGTGTTAAGCACAGTGGCGCTTAAGGTAACCAAGCCCACATATAAAGCAGCGCGATACCGTTTTAACAGCCAGAGGGTGCTGCAAATTAATCCAATTAACGGCACCTGGGTTTGGATATCGGCCAGTTTCGTCAGTTGCACCATGAACCGATCCAGCCCGCTGGAGCGAATCAGTTGTAATGATTGATGCAGATGAAGATCAAACACGGCCAGATAACGCCAGCCAATCACCAATGCCAGTAAGCTCAACAAACAGGCAATGGCGGCCGTAATACTGGCCCAGCGGTGCTGGCGTAGACTGCCGTAGCTGGCCAAACCAATTAAGCAGCAAACAATAGTTAATACGCTAAGTGCTTCCGGCCAAAAGTGTTCGGGGGTCGGGTGATCTAAGGCGGCTCCCACTAACCAACCAGGCACTGAGTAGGCGATCGCCCAGCCTAGTGCTGCCAGCAAACTGATCGCGATAAACTTAGCTTTAGACATATCCAACATGCCAGCAGTCATTGGCAAAATAGGCCGCAAAGGCCCAATAAATCGGCCAATCAATAAGCTAATAGCCCCAAAGCGCTCGAAATAAACTTGGGCATGGCTTAGCCATTCAGGGTGGGTACGAATTAACGGAAGCTTAGCAATGCTGGTTTTAAAACGCTGGCCAAACCAAAACGATAGGATGTCGCCTAGTAAACCGCCTAGCCAGGCAGCAGCAATCACTTGCCACAGGGGTAGCTGATGAGCACCGGCGAGCGCGGTGATCGCCATCATCAAGACGACGCCGGGCAGAATAATACCGACTAAAGCCAAGCACTCTAAAAAAGCCACGATAAAAATACTTAAATGCAGCCAATGCGGGTTAGCACTTAGCCAAGCGGTAAGGGGGTCAAGCATACTCATAGGAGGGGGTCACCGTATAATCTAAGCCTTCTAGCTGACCACGGCGCAGCGGATTTTGGGTGGCAAAACGTGCAAAGTCGGCATCTACAAAGCGGTAAAACAAATGCTCATCTCGTCCTTGAGGAATTCCTAAGCGGCGAGTACGAATAATCTGTGAGGGAAGCAGACCACAATCTTCAACAAAAAGTCGCTGGTAATCAAATGCCTGAGCGTCCCATTCAGGTACGGTTAAGCCTAAGCTCCTACACAGCAAAGTTTGTCCGGCGCATAATCGCTCCTTGGGACGTGGGCCTGAGGCGGGATTGGCCGGTGGATTATTGGCTTGCATTTGTGGCAAGCACAGCGCTTGGGGCGAGGCCTGATCAAAGTAAGGAAAGCCGGATTTAATCAGCACCGCATTGCCAGGGCCTTGGGCGCTAAAGTTGATCGAATCCTTGCCCCGAGCGTAGTACATATAAATAGTGCCGCCTGGCATAAACAGTGCTTTGCGTTTTTCGGTGTAGCCCAAGGAGGAGTGGCTGCCTTTCTCGGCCAAATAGTAGGCTTCGGTTTCAATGATGCGTGCACTCAACCACAGACCGGATGGATGCTTAAAGCGAATGACACAGCCCAGCAAATCTTGGGCCAAGCGTTGTGCGTCGCGCTGAAAAAAGCCAGCGGCTAGGGGATAAGCCGTCCAGGGTAAAGCATTTGCAGCGAGGATTTGGGGGAAACGTTGATAGTGCGGACGAGTCAAGGTAGAGGAGGCTCCTAGTCAGCGGTGAACCGGTAAAAAAGATCAGTTTTGTAGGGCATAGACCGAGGATAAACTCTTTTGTGCGTTTCCTGTTGTACATGGCTATAATCCCAGCTCCGATCACCTTGAGATGAGAGTTAATCCATGACTGAGTCCGTTCTCGATTATATGCAGCGTTTAGGTCAAAGTGCACGCTTGGCTTCACGGGTATTAGCTACGGCACCCACCGCGCAAAAAAATCAGGCGCTCTTGGCCGCAGCCACTGCGTTAGATAAAGCCCGTGAGCAGGTCTTAGCGGCCAATGCCGAAGATATGGCCAAAGGCCGTGAGAACGGATTAGACGAAGCTATGCTAGATCGTTTAATGCTTAATGATGCACGGATTGATGGCATGATCGAAGGCTTACAGCAAGTGGCGAGCCTGCCTGACCCGATTGGTGAAATTCAGGATATGCGCTATGTGCCCTCAGGCATTCAGTTGGGCAAAATGCGGGTGCCGTTAGGGGTGATAGGTATTATTTATGAGTCGCGGCCCAACGTGACCATGGAAGCCGCTAGTCTGTGTTTAAAATCCGGTAATGCCACTATTTTGCGCGGCGGCTCTGAAGCGATTCACTCCAACCAAGCGATTGCCCAGTGTATCAGCCAAGGTTTAGCTGCCGCAGGTTTACCAGAAGCAGCGGTGCAGGTAGTAGAGACCACTGATCGTGCGGCGGTGGGGGCAATGATTACCATGCCTGAATACGTGGATGTGATAGTGCCACGCGGTGGTAAAGGTTTGGTTGAGCGGATTAATCGTGATGCGAAAGTGCCAGTGATTAAGCACCTTGATGGGGTGTGCCATGTTTACATTGATCAGGCGGCAGATGACGCTAAAGCGATTCGAATTGCTGATAACGCCAAAACTCAACGCTACGCGCCTTGCAATGCCATGGAAACCCTATTGGTTCATCCCAGTAAGGTTGATAGCGTGTTACGGCCTTTGGCCGAGCTGTTGCTCAATAAAGGGGTAGAGCTACGGGTGTGCCCAAGAACCATGGCACTGTTAGCTGATCAATATGGGCCGGCCTTAACGGCAGCCAGTGACGAGGATTGGTACGCCGAATACAACGCACCGATTTTAGCGATTAAACTGGTGGATGATTTACAAGCGGCCATTGAGCATATTAACCACTTTGGTTCACACCACACGGATACCATAGTGACGGAAAACTTTACCGATGCGCGCCACTTTTTAACCGCAGTGGATTCCAGCTCGGTGATGATTAACGCCTCTACGCGCTTTGCCGATGGCTTTGAGTATGGGTTAGGCGCAGAGATTGGCATCTCTACCGATAAACTGCATGCCCGTGGTCCGGTTGGCTTGCTGGGGTTAACCAGTGAGAAGTACGTGGTCTTTGGTGATGGACACATTCGTGGCTAAACGCATTGGCTTGCTCGGTGGCACCTTTGATCCGGTGCATATCGGGCATTTGCGTAGTGCGCTTGAGGTGGCCGAAGCCTATAAGCTTGATGAGCTGCGTTTGATCCCCAGTGCCCAGCCGCCGCACCGTGAAACGCCGATGGTGAGTGCTGAGCAACGCTTAGCCATGGTGCAATTAGCGGTGGCTAAGGTGCCGGTGTTGACGGTGGATGATCGTGAATTAAAACGAAATAAACCCTCGTGGACCATAGATACCTTGCTATCATTGCGCGCTGAACTGGCAACTGATGATCAACTGCTATTGCTGTTAGGGTGGGATGCCTTTTGTGGCTTACCCAGCTGGCATCAGTGGCAGGCACTGTTAACCCATTGCCACATTGTGGTGTTGCAGCGGCCAGATGCCGATACTGAAGCACCGCAAGTGCTTAAAGATTTGGTAGCGGCCAAATCGGTGGCTAATGTGAATGCTTTGCAGGGTGCCAGTGGGCAAATAGCCTTTGTCTGGCAAACCCCCTTGGCTATTTCCGCCACCCAGATTCGCCAGCGTTTAGCTGCTGGGCAATCGGCCCAATTTCTGGTGCCCGATGCCGTATTAGACTATATCGATACCCATCGCCTGTATCGGGCGGTGACTTAATTTAGAGAAAGAGAATTTATGCAAACTGAGCAACTGGTTGAAATCGTAGTAGACGCCTTAGAAGAGTTAAAAGGCAAAGACATTACGGTAATTAATGTTCGGGGTAAAACCAGTGTGACTGATGTAATGGTGATCGCGAGCGGTGCTTCTAACCGTCAAGTTAAAGCCATGGCTGAGAACGTACTGGAAAAAGTTAAAGCCCAAGGGGTAAAACCTTTAGGTAACGAAGGGTTAAGCGAAGGCGAGTGGGCCTTACTGGATCTGAATGACGTGGTGGTGCATGTCATGCAACCGGCTACCCGTGAGTTTTATGACTTAGAGCGCCTGTGGCAAGGTACGGCTGAAAGTCGCGAGCAACAGGCTGAAGTGAGCCAGTCTTAATGCGGATTCGGCTAATTGCAGTGGGCGGTAAAATGCCGCGCTGGGTAGAAATGGGCTGGCAAGAGTACGTAAAACGCTTGCCCCCAGAAATTACCCTTGAGCTGGTGGAAATTCCACTCTCGACTCGCGGTAAAAATGCTGATGTGCAGC
This sequence comes from Thiopseudomonas alkaliphila, assembly GCF_001267175.1. Classification (NCBI taxonomy): domain Bacteria; kingdom Pseudomonadati; phylum Pseudomonadota; class Gammaproteobacteria; order Pseudomonadales; family Pseudomonadaceae; genus Thiopseudomonas; species Thiopseudomonas alkaliphila. The sequence continues at coordinate 212,430 of NZ_CP012358.1, forward strand.
GCCTGATTCGTCAAGAAGGTGCGGCCATGCTGGCTAAGGTACAGCCCGGCGAGCGGGTGGTGACCTTGGAAGTAGAAGGCAAACCCTGGAGTACCGAGCAATTAGCCGAGCAACTAGATGCTTGGCGCTTGGATGCACGCACGGTGAACTTAATGGTGGGTGGCCCTGAGGGCTTGGCGCCTGAAGTCTGTGCTAAAAGCGAGCAGCGCTGGTCGTTGTCGCCATTAACGTTGCCCCATCCGCTGGTGCGGGTGTTGTTAGGTGAGCAAATCTATCGAGCATGGACCGTTCTAGCGGGACATCCTTACCACAAATAATCACTAGCCGAAGATGAGTGCTGCATGACGTCTCCGATTCGCTTAAAAGATCATGAGCGAGATGCCAGGTTAATTGGTCAGCGATTAGCCATAGGGGCAGGCTTGGTGGTAGTAGTGCTGGTGATACTGCTGGCGCGGATGTATTACTTGCAGGTCATTCAGTATGAGCATCATTCAACCCTAGCTGAAAACAATCGGATTCATGTGCAGCCTTTGCCGCCCGCCCGGGGCTTAATTTATGACCGCAATGGCGTCATTCTGGCTGATAATCGCCCAAGTTTTAGTTTAACGCTGACCCGTGAGCGGGCCGGTGACTGGCCGGCGGTATTAGATACCTTGGTTGAGGTGTTAGAGCTGACGGAAGAAGACCGTGAACTGTTTGAGCGTCGGGTACGCCAAGGGCGGCGCGCTTTTGAGCCGATTCCGATTCTATTTGAGCTAGATGAGCAGCAAATTGCCTTAATTGCGGTTAATCAGTTTCAGTTGCCGGGGGTCGAGGTGGATGCCAAGCTGGTGCGAACTTACCCGCAAAAAGAGCATTTTGCCCACTCGGTGGGTTATGTTGGGCGGATTAATGAGCAAGACCTCAAACGTATTGATAATGTGGCCTACAGCGGCACTCACCATATCGGTAAAACCGGCCTTGAGCGTTTTTATGAAGAGCAGTTACATGGGCAAGTGGGCTACGAAGAGGTAGAGACCAACGCCCGAGGGCGAGTACTGCGGGTACTCAATCGAGTCGAGGCGGTTTCTGGCCAAGACTTACATCTAACCCTTGACGTTAAGTTACAAGAAGCCGCCGAGAAAGCCTTAGCTGATCGTCGTGGGGCGATTGTGGTGATTGAGGTTAACACCGGTGAAGTGTTGGCCATGGTCAGTCAGCCAAGCTTTGATCCTAACCCGTTTGTTACTGGCATTGGTTTTAAAGCCTATGCTGAGCTGCGCGATTCGCCAGACCAACCACTGTATAACCGTATTTTACGCGGGCTGTACCCGCCAGGCTCGACCATTAAACCGATGGTCGCTGCCGCTGCTTTAGATGCGGGGGTGATCACTGGCACCAGTCGGGTGTTTGATCCTGGATTTTATCAGCTGCCCAATAACAGCCATAAATTTCGTAACTGGAACCGCTGGGGCGATGGCTGGGTGAGTTTGGATTTAGCCTTAGCCCGCTCCAATGATACCTATTTTTATGACTTAGCCCACCGTATGGGGGTTGATCGCTTACATGAATATATGACTCGCTTTGGTTTTGGTCGGCGGGTAGCTTTGGATATGTTTGAAGAGACTGGCGGCATTATGCCGTCTCGGGAATGGAAGCGCGCCCGGTTTAAGCAGGTATGGTACCCGGGAGAAACCCTGATTTTAGGCATTGGTCAGGGTTATATGCTGTCGACGCCATTGCAGTTGGCCCAAGCGACGGTATTGATGGCAACCAATGGGGTGTGGCGGCGTCCGCGCTTAGCCCGTTTAATTGGTGATCAAGCACCGGTAGATCCCGAACCAATTGCTGATATTGTGTTTAAAGACGCTAGCAGCTGGACTTTAGCTAAGCGCGGTATGGAATCAGTAGTACATGGTGCGCGGGGGACAGCACGTAAGGTTGGGCAAAATGCCGCCTATCGGATTGCCGGTAAAAGTGGTACTGCCCAGGTAGTAGCGATTAAGCAGGGCGAGCGGTATAACCGCAACAAATTAAATGAGCGTCACCGTGACCATGCGCTATTTGTCGCCTATGCACCAGCGGATCGTCCTGAAATTGCCGTGTCGGTGATGATTGAAAATGGTGAGTCAGGCTCAGGGGTGGCGGGGCCAGTGGCAAAGCAAGTCATGGATGCTTGGCTATTAGATGCTAGGGGGCAATTAAAGGAAGCGTTTCGCCAGCCACGTACTCCAGCTGAGGTGCAGCCATGAATCGTAATTTTGATCGTTATTTACCTGAAGGTGATGTGTTATTGCGTCATCGTAGCTGGTTAGCGCGTTTACACATTGATGGTTGGCTTTTATTGTTATTGCTGATCTTGGTCTGTGCCGGTCTGTTTGTGTTGTATTCAGCTGGCAGTAAAAACACTGACTTATTGGTTAAGCAAGCGGTTTCTTTTGGTTTTGGCATAGCCTTAATGCTGGCTATCGCTCAGTTTGAGCCGCGTTTTTTAGCTCGCTGGAGTCTTTTGGGGTACGGCATAGGGGTAGCGTTGTTAGTGGTGGTAGAAGTCATGGGGCACAATGCCATGGGGGCTACCCGCTGGATTAACATTCCTGGAGTGGTTCGTTTCCAGCCAGCAGAGCTAATGAAGGTGGTAATGCCAATTACTATTGCTTGGTACATTTCGCAATACAATTTACCGCCACGTTTTAAACATTTACTGGTTTCATTGGTCTTGATCGCCGTGCCTTTTGCTTTAATTGCTCGGCAACCAGACTTAGGTACAGCACTTTTGATCTCAGCCTCTGGGATTTTTGTGTTGTTTTTAGCCGGTTTGCGCTGGCAGTGGATTGTTTCAGCAGTTGCCGCGGTAGTGCCTCTTGCTGTTATCATGTGGCTGTTTTTTTTACGCAGTTATCAGAAGCAGCGGGTACTCACTTTTTTAAATCCTGAGTCGGATCCTTTAGGCAGTGGCTGGAATATTATTCAGTCGAAAGCCGCGATTGGCTCAGGTGGAATTTGGGGTAAAGGTTGGCTGCATGGTACTCAATCACATTTGGATTTTTTACCTGAAAGTCATACCGACTTTATTGTGGCAGTGCTAGGCGAAGAGTTTGGCTTGGTAGGGATTGTGTTGTTGTTGGCGGTTTATGCGTTAATTATTTTTCGCGGGTTGCGGATTGCTCAACAGGCACAAACCTTGTTTGGCAAGTTATTGGCCGGTTCTATTACCCTGACGTTCTTTGTTTATGTGTTGGTAAATATTGGTATGGTAAGTGGCTTATTGCCTGTAGTGGGTGTGCCATTACCTTTTATTAGTTACGGTGGTACTTCTATTGTGACGCTCTTAGCGGGCTTTGGCTTGTTAATGGCAGTGCACACTCACCGTAAATGGATTACGTAAACTGATTTAAGGTTTTGTTAATGCAAGGTGTAACGTTTAACATGAAAAAAATTATTTTATCTCTGGCATTAACGTCCGGAGCAGCGTTTGCAACGGCTTCTGCAAGTGCCGCTGATAACTATGCGGCCGGTAATCCATTAGTGGATGAATTTATTCAGGAGATGGCTGCGGAACATGGCTTTATTCCTGAGTCACTGCACAAAGTATTTGCAGAGGCTAATAAGAAACAAAATATTTTGGATGCTATCTCACGGCCTGCCGAGCGGGTAAAAACCTGGAAAGAATATCGCCCAATCTTTATCACCCAGCAGCGGATTGACCGGGGTTTACAGTTTTGGCAGAAAAACCAGGAGGCCTTAGCCCGTGCTGAAGCTGAGTACGGTGTGCCTGCGGAGTATATTGTAGCGATTATTGGTGTTGAAACTATGTACGGTGGTAACACCGGAGGGCACCGAGTGATTGATGCCTTATCGACCTTAAGTTTTGATTATCCGCCCCGGGCACCATTTTTCCGCGGACAGTTAAAAGAGTTTTTACTGCTAACCCGGGAAGAGCAAATTAATCCCTTGGTACCGACCGGTTCCTATGCTGGCGCTATGGGGTTACCGCAGTTTATGCCCGGTAGTTTCCGTGCTTATGCGGTAGACTTTGACCATGACGGTCACATTGATATCTGGACTAATCCAACCGATGCGATCGGCAGTGTTGCCAACTACTTTATCAAGCATAAATGGCAACCCGGTGAAGAAGTGGTGGTGCGGGCTAAAGTCAGTGGTGACAAGGTAGATCAAGGCTTAGGCGAAAAAATTGATGACACTAAAAGTGTCGCTGAACTGGCCAAGCTGGGCTGGCAGCCAGAAAAACCATTGCCTGCAGACTTACAGGTAATGACCTTCAAGTTTGAGGGGGTAAAAGGCACTGAATATTGGATGGGATTACAAAACTTCAATACGATTACCCGCTATAACCGCAGCACCATGTACTCCATGGCGGTGCATGATTTAGCTCAATTAATTAAAAAAGCACGTAAGGATTAATCATCGATGCTTAAACCCGCTTTTCAAGTGCTGGCTTTATCTGCCTTGAGCCTAGCACTCATTAGCTGTAGTACTAAAACCACGCAACAACCAGGGGCCGCAACCTCGGGTAAAGCTGCAGGAATTAGCGGTCCTAATAATTTTAAGCGGCCAGGTAATGATGGGGCGCCTTGGTGGGATGTGGATGTATCCAATATTCCTGATGCAGTACCTATGCCCCATACTGGCAACTTTAAGGCCAGTCCCTATGTGGTTTTTGGCAAGCAGTATGTCCCGATTCAAAATGCCCATAATTATCGCGAAGAGGGAACGGCTTCTTGGTATGGCACTAAGTTCCATGGACAAAATACTGCCAATGGGGAAGTCTATGATTTGTACGGCATGACCGCCGCGCATAAAACCTTGCCCTTACCCAGTTATGTGAAGGTCACTAATTTAGATAATGGTAAGCAGGTTACGTTGCGGGTTAATGACCGCGGCCCCTTTTACTCGGATCGTATTATTGATCTATCCTTTGCTGCAGCTAAGCGATTAGGTTATGCCGAGAAAGGTGTAGCGCGAGTGCGAGTGGAAGGAATTGATCCTGTGGCGTGGTGGGCAGCACGTGGACAACCGGTACCGAGCGTGCTTGCCGATGCACATTTAGCTAAGGTTCAGGTACCAGAGCCTGCACCTGGAACGACAGAGGTTTATACTCCGCCAGTGACCCAGCATGCGGGAGCCTTATTGCCGCTACAGGTGTCTGAGTCAGCATTAGAGCGTCCTGGGCATTATTTGCAGATGGGTGCTTTTGCCAATCCTGATGCCGCGCAGTTGCTCCGTGATAAACTGGCGCAACATGTAGAGGTGCCGGTCGAGGTGAGCTCAATTGCCCGCGATAATCAGGTACTGCATCGTGTGCGCATGGGGCCAGTAAACTCTCGTTTACAGGCTGAGCAATTGCAGCAACAATTAGCTGCTGCAGCATTAGGTGCCGGAACCGTAGTAGATATTAATTAATGGTGGGGAATCTTTAGTCCTTGTGCTGTAAGTAGTTAAACAAGGCAAAGGTTAGCAACGGAATAATAACTTCATTTATTGTGAAAAGAGTAAGCATGAAAATAACTCAGTATGTAAAACACTTATTTTTTGCAGCGAGTGTTGTAGTAGCTCCTGCTACCTGGGCAAATACCTCAGTAGTACCGGCTATGCCAGAGCTGGCAGCGAAGTCTTACGTACTGATGGATGCGGTGACTGGGCAGGTGATTGTTGAGCATAATGCCGATGAGGCATTACCACCCGCTAGCTTAACTAAGCTGATGACCTCTTATATTGCCACTCAAGAAATTAAAGAGGGCAAGCTGGCCGAGTCTGACTTAGTGACAGTTAGTGAAAAAGCTTGGCGGACCGGTGGTTCGCGGATGTTTATCCAGGTCGGCACTCAAGTATCGGTAGAGGATTTATTGCGCGGTATTATTATTCAGTCTGGGAATGATGCCAGCGTTGCGTTAGCTGAGCATTTAGCGGGAACCGAAGAGGCTTTTGCCGAAGTGATGAACCGCACTGCAAAAACCTTAGGCTTGACTAATACTCACTTTAAGAATGCCACTGGCTTGCCTGCGCCTGATCATTATTCTTCAGCGATGGATATGGCCAAGCTGTCGCGGGCGATTATTTACGATGATCCAGATCACTATGCACTGTATGCCGAAAAAGAATTTACTTGGAATGGCATTAAGCAGCCCAACCGTAACTTATTGCTTTGGCGTGACAGTACCGTAGATGGTTTAAAAACTGGGCATACCGATGAAGCTGGGTATTGCTTAGTGGCTTCTGCTGTGCGTGATGACATGCGTTTAATTGCTTCAGTGTTTGGTACTACTAGTGAAGCCTCGCGTGCCGCTGAAACACAAAAGCTGCTAACCTATGGCTTTCGTTTCTATGAAGGTAAAACCTTTTACCGTAAAGGCACTTCGATGGCCGATGCGCGGGTTTGGAAAGGTCAAACTGATCAGCTGAAAGTGGGCACAGCAACTGATTTGGCGGTAACCTTACCCCGTGGTCAAGCGGAAAAAGTAGTGCTTAACATGAATTTACAGCCTCAATTAGTTGCACCGATTGCTGCCGGTGATGTGGTGGGCACAGTGGATGTCATGTTAGAAGATAAAGTCTTAAAAACAGAGAATGTGATCGCCTTAGAGGCCATTGAAGAAGCGGGTTTCTTTGGTCGTTTATGGGATAGTATTCGTTTGTTTTTTGCTGGTTTATTCAACTAATTAAAGGTAGCTGTACTTAAGCTAAAATACTATGACTGATACTGAACAGGTGGCACCTCCTAAAATTGAATTTCCTTGTGAGCATTATCCGGTAAAAATTATCGGTGATAATCACCCAGACTTTCAAACAATTGTGCTTGAAATTGTTGAGCGTCACGCTCCTGGTTTTGATATTGAAACCTTGGTTAAGCGTGACAGCAGCAATGGTCGTTACTTATCGATTCAAGTGCATATTACCGCCCATAGCATTGAGCAGCTGCAAAAAATCAATGAAGAGCTACGGGCTACCGGCCTAGTTAAAATGGTGCTGTAAATGAATCATTTGGGGGTTCGGCAGTTAGGGCTGGTTGACTATGAAACTGCTTGGCATGCCATGCAGCGTTTCACTGATCAGCGTACCGCCGATACCCTCGATGAGCTGTGGCTGCTTGAGCATCCAGCCGTATTTACCCAAGGACAAGCCGGTAAAGCCGAGCATCTCTTAGCGCCAGGGAATATTCCTGTGGTGCAAGTCGATCGCGGCGGTCAAGTCACTTATCATGGGCCGGGTCAGCTGGTGGCGTATTTTCTGTTGGACGTGCGGCGTAAGCAGTTAGGAGTGCGCGATCTAGTGTCACGGATTGAGCAGATTCTGGTTGACTTATTGGCCGCTTATCAGCTTAGCGCCTATGCCAAGCCTGATGCACCTGGGGTGTATGTGGATCAGATTACTGGGCAGGCGGCTAAAATTGCCTCGTTAGGTCTGCGAATTCGCCGAGGCTGTTCATTTCATGGCTTAGCGCTAAATGTGGATATGGATTTATCGCCTTTTCAGCGGATTAATCCTTGCGGTTATGCGGGCATGCAAATGATTCAGTTAGCCAGCCAAACCACCAGTCCGGTGAGCATGCAGCAGGTACAACAGCAGTTGATTTCGCTCGTTGTAGAACATCTTGAATACTCGAATTATCAGCCGTTAGCGGCGGAGTTATAGCTTTTATGTCCAGTGCAGAAACCAGCAGTCCGAAAAAAGTAGAAGCCGGCGTTAAGCTGCGTGGAGCAGATAAGGTCGCGCGCATTCCAATTAAAGTGATTCCTACCGATGAACTACCGCGGAAACCTGATTGGATTCGGGTGCGTGTGCCGGTATCGCCAGAAATTGACGCGATTAAACAGACTTTGCGCAAACATAAGTTGCATAGCGTCTGTGAAGAAGCTTCCTGCCCGAACTTAGGCGAGTGTTTCTCAGGGGGTACTGCCACCTTTATGATTATGGGTGATATTTGCACCCGTCGTTGTCCGTTTTGTGATGTGGGGCATGGTCGGCCAAAACCCTTGGATGAAAATGAACCGCGTAATTTAGCGGTCGCTATTGCCGAAATGAAGCTCAAGTATGTGGTGATCACCTCAGTTGATCGGGACGACTTGCGTGACGGTGGGGCCCAGCACTTTGCCGACTGTATTCGCGAGATTCGCGCCTTATCGCCAACGATTGAGTTGGAAACTTTGGTGCCGGATTACCGTGGGCGGATGGATATTGCCCTTGAAATTACTGCCGCAACTCCGCCTGATGTATTTAACCATAACTTAGAAACGGTGCCGCGTTTATATAAAGCTGCGCGTCCTGGCTCTGATTATGCCTGGTCACTGAATCTGCTCAAGCGTTTTAAAGAGCTGGTGCCGAATGTGCCCACCAAGTCAGGTTTAATGCTTGGCTTAGGTGAGACCGATGAGGAAGTGATTGAGGTCATGCGTGATATGCGTGCCCATAACATTGACATGTTAACCCTCGGTCAATATTTACAGCCATCGCGTGATCACTTAGCCGTCCAGCGTTTTGTGCATCCCGATACCTTTAAGTGGTTTGCAGAAGAGGGACTAAAAATGGGCTTTAAGAACGTTGCTTCTGGGCCTTTAGTACGTTCTTCTTACCATGCTGATGAGCAAGCTAAACAGGTTGAGTGATTTTTAACGAATCACCAATAATGAGGCTAAGGCTAAATGTTTTTACTGAGCCTTAGCCTGAGCGTGATTGAAAACTATGAGTGAGTGTTGTGACGACTGAATTAGCCCCTGAGTTAATTGAATTTTTACCTTGCCCAACCCCCAAAGCTTGGATTGAACAGGCTTTGGAGCACCAAGAGTTATTGCTGATTGATCACGCTAACTGCGAGAAAAAAGCGGCCGGTACGGCGATGACTTTAATGTTTCGCTACGCGGAAAAAGAGCAGTTACAGCAAAAGCTATCCCGTTTAGCTCGGGAAGAGTTGCGTCACTTTGAGCAAGTCACCGCGTTGATGAAAAAGCGCGGTATTAAGTATCGCCAGCTGAGTGCTTCGTTGTACGCCCAGCGCCTGCATCAGCATATTCGCAGCCAAGAACCTGAGCGCTTGATTGATACCTTAATTGTTGGTGCTTTTATTGAGGCACGCTCGTGCGAGCGGTTTTATCAGTTAGCGCCGTATTTGGATGAAGAACTAGCCAAGTTTTATCGTTCCTTGCTGAAAACTGAAATGCGTCATTATCAAGATTATTTACGGATGGCTGAGCTGTATGCCAAAGAGCCCATTGAGCCGCGGATTGCTTTTTTTAAGGAAAAAGAGCAGGAAGCTATTTTAACGCCAGATGAAAAGTTTCGCTTTCACAGTGGAGCGGCGGCTTAGATTAGCAAGTTGTTTTAATGGATCGAGTAAAAAGCGCCGTAATTGGCGTTTTTTGCTTTCTAGTTAGCAGATTATTTAGCCCGATTCGCCTTTTGCTGCAATCTCTGCGATAGTGCTGTTATCAGTACTTTAGGAGGCCTTTGAATATGCAGTGTCAATGAGTGCGGTTACTTATCAGGTTAAACAAGACATTATTCAGTTAAATGCTCAGCATTCGCTGACCATTAAATCACTTCTCGATCATCAACAGTTTTACGATCCACAGCAACAAGCGCAACGCTTAGGTATTTGCTCAGCCGCCTGGCCAATTTTTGGACTGGTTTGGCCCTCGAGTATTCAGCTAGCAAAAAAACTATTAAAACGAACCATCGCAGCAGACCAGCGGATTTTAGAAATTGGCTGTGGTTTAGGTATTGCCAGCATGGTCGCCAAACAGCTGGGGCTTAATATCACCGCCAGTGATCGTCACCCCTTAGCGCCAAAGTTCTTACGCAAAAATACCCAGCTTAATAATTTAGCTGAAATTCCTTTCTTGCATGGGCAGTGGGGAGTTAACCAGCCGGCATCTATTTTGGATACCAATGCACCGTTACTCTCTGGAACTTACGATTACATCTTAGCTAGCGATATTTTGTATGAGCCAGACAATGCATTGCAGGTGGCGCAGTTTATTCAGCGCTATGCGGCGCCAGAGGCGACTATCTGGTTGGTTGATCCTAACCGCGGTTACCATAACCATGTACGCCGTCATTTGGCTGAGTTCGGCTTTCAATTAGCTGAGCAGGTGCGGTTAGAGCATGGGCCAGGTGAAGAGCAGTACCGGGGCCGGTTATTAGTTTTTCAGCGCTAGCAGTGCCTGCAGGCGACGCGGGTTTAGTTGTGCGGCGTTTGATCCTGTAGGTATTCCACTAAGCTGTGAAAGGATTGGCGATTTTCTTCGTTTAAGCCCATCAGAATTTGGTGGGCTTCCAGCACTCTGGCTTTTACCGTGGCCTCAGATAGCGGTTGCGCTGGCAAATCATTTAAGCATTCAGGGCAGGGTTGCTGGGTATGCACCAGATTAAATACCTGATTAAAGCCCATCGAATCAAGTAAGTGGCTAATATCAGGGTTAGTGGAAACAATAGTAGGAAAAATACCCAGTTGCTGTTGCGATAAAATCGACAATTTAGCCAAGAGCCCAAGGGTCGTGCTGTCTAAGCTAATGGCTTCGGTTAAATCCACCAAGATTGAGGTAAAGGGCTGGGTATTTAGCGCTTTATGGATAGCCGTGCTGAGCTCATTACACAGCGTAAGACGCACATCTCCTGAGAACTTCAGAATGAAGGTCGGCATCTGGATCGCGTATTGAATTTTACCTGTATTCATTAAAGCATCCGGCTAATGGTCAATAGAGCCACATCATCGTCAATTACTTCCGAGCGGTCTAGTCTTAGCTGGCTCAGCAGCTCACTCCATTGGCCAGAGGTCTGTTCAACTAGTTCTAGCAGTTGTTGCTCTTTGGCTTGTAAACGTTGGGCATTGAGCAGCTCAAAGACGCCATCGGAAAATAGATGCAGACTAAAGGGCTGACTTAAGTCTAGGCTATTGTCGCTGTATTGAGCATTGGCAAATAAACCAATTGGCTGCCCTTTGCCACTTAAAAAACGAGCCTGACCTTGTTGCATAAACACTGGAGCGGGTAGATGACCGGCCATGCTCCAGGTGAGTTGTTGGCTACGCTGATCAATGCAACCTAAAATTAACGTGGCATGTTTTTCAATACCAATGGTAAGCCACTGCTGATTGATCGCTTGTAGGATACTGGCTGGCGTTAAATGATTTTGGCCGTTAGCAATCGCTTGGCGCATGAGTCCTTGTAACAGCACACTGCCAAGGGCAGATGCTGTACCGTGTCCCGCTACATCGGCTAAATAGAAAAAGTGCCGATCTTGATCCAAGGCTAAGTAATCTAAAGTATCGCCTGATAAATATAAGGCGGGGCGGACCAATGAGTGGAAGTGGTACGCCTGCCAGCTAAGTTCGGCAGCAGGTAATAAGCTGGCTTGCAGTTGCTGACCTAGGCGCTGGTCAGCCAGTACACGGTGTAGCGTCGCTGATTCAGATAGCTCGGTATGAGCTAAGGAGGCGCATGCCTGAATTGGCTGCTGGGGACTTTGCATAAAAAGCCAAATGTAATCGTTATTAAGTAAGAGCTGCAAAAGGTACTCTTATCGGTACTAGGTTTCAACTTTTTAGCTTTTTCTATAGCGAAATGGAATTATTTTTTGGGTGTCCAGTCTGAATAGATAACGGATTTAAGCAGTTTATGGCGTGTTTTATCCTAGGCAACACGTCTTTAACCACAGGATTGTATTCGATCTAAAATCTGTATTTGTTTTACTACTGGAGAACTATCATGAAGAAGCTGATGACCTTAACCACTGCCTCCATTGCTGCACTGGCTTTATCTGCAGGACTGGCTCAAGCACGTGATTTAACTCCTGAAGAAATTAATCAATTAACTGGTGCTGGCACTATTCAGTCGGTTGAGCAGTTAAATCAAGTGGTATTAGAGCAGCATCCTGGTGCTGAAATTTACAAAGCCGAACTTGAGCAAGACGGTAACCGCTATGTGTATGAAGTGGATTTAAAAGATGCGCAAGGTGTGAAGTGGGATTTAGAGCTTGATGCAGCTAATGGCCAAGTCTTAAAAAACAAGCAAGATGACTGAACCAAAGAGTAGGTGGTGCATTTGACCACAGGGTTACCTGACCTTTGATACACAGGCTTAATTAAATAGGTGTCACTAAATAGCGAGCTTCGGCTCGCTATTTTTATGGCGCTAAATGGGGGTTGGTTGCAGTTTATCGGCAGCGCTGATCGTCTCAGGGTCAAGTGTGTTAAAATTACCCTAATTTAATTATGTGTCAGTTTAAGCTGCGAGGTAGCAGCTTAGTCAGGCGTCGTTGACGCGGAGAAAACAATGAGTAGTGATTTGCGTGCTGCCCAGCAGCAAGCGTTAGTTAAGCGTTTAGCACGAGTAGAGGGACAAATTCGGGGTATTCAAGCGATGGTCTTGCGCGAAGAAAATTGTGAAGCCATTGCCCAACAATTTAGTGCGGCACGCCGCGCGTTAGACAAAGCCTATCAAGAAATGCTGGCCTGCCTGTTAGAAGAGGCAGTGTTAAATCCTGAACTAGATAAAAGCGACACCTTGCTTGAGGTGCGCAAAATCTTTACCAAGTACACCTAACTGATTTAGGCGACTCAAGCATGCCGATCGATGCCTTACTTGTGGAAGCCTTAGCCATTGGCGGAGTGCTAGGCTTATTGCTTGGGCTTACTGGAGCCGGTGGCTCGTTGGTAGGGTTGCCTTTATTGCTTAGTTTGCATTTGCCTCTGCGCGATGCAATTGGTGTGAGTTTAGGGGCAGTGGCTTTATCTGCGCTGATTGGTGCGATTCCCCGGTGGCGAGCCGGACAAGTTAAGCTGGCTCCGGTGTTTTTACTGGCCAGTACTGGTTTGCCGGGAAGCTGGCTAGGGCAACAAATAGGCCAGTACATTCCTGAGTTTTGGTTGATTTTAGCCTTTTGTTTACTGGTGTTATGGTCTGCGTGGCGGATGTGGCGTAATGCCAGTTTGAGCGAGCAACGGTCGGTTCCCGAGTTAAAGCCTGCAGCGTTGGTGGTAATCGGTTTATTGGTTGGCGTGTTATCCGGCTTAATGGGGGTAGGCGGCGGCTTTTTAATTGTGCCGGCACTGTTATGGTTTAGCCCTTTATCGATGCTTGCTGCAGCTGCTACCTCGATGGCGGTGATTGCGATTGTTTCGGGGGCTGGCTTTTTTATTTATCTATCCAGTGCTGAGCCTTCTACTACTTTACTGGCAGGATTAGCCTGCGGTGGCATGCTGGGTGTTTTGCTAGGTAATAAGCTGGCAGAGAGGCTCGGTGGTGTCATACTGCAGCGCATTTTTTCGATTATGTTACTGTTGGCCAGTTTGTCGATGGCACTGCAAAAGTTAATTTTGGTTTAAGCCGTTGCCATTTGGTTGTTTTTCTTGCGATTACTCAGTGCGTTAGTCAATTGGCACTGGGTCAAAATTTTGGAGTAAGGCTGTGGAACGCGCGTTAAAAACCTTAAAGCAAGTATTTGGGTATGACGCTTTTCGCGGTCAGCAAGCAGCCATTATCGAGCAGGTGGTAACGGGGCATGATGCTTTAGTGCTGATGCCTACCGGTGGTGGCAAATCCTTATGTTATCAGTTGCCGGCATTACTGCGAGAAGGGCTCGCGGTGGTGGTTTCACCGCTAATTGCCTTAATGCAAGATCAGGTCAGCACTCTGCTAGAACAAGGGGTACAAGCAGCTGCCTTAAACTCCAGTCAGTCCTATGAAGAGCAAAAACAGATTGCCGATCAACTACGCTCAGGACAGCTCAAATTACTGTATGTGGCGCCAGAGCGTTTATTGCAACCACGGATGCTGGCCTTTTTACAGCGCCTGCAAATCAGTTTATTTGCCATTGACGAGGCGCATTGCGTGTCGCAATGGGGGCATGACTTTCGCCCCGAATATTTACAGCTAAGTCAGCTGGCCACGTGGTTTCCTAAGGTGCCGCGCATTGCCTTAACTGCCACCGCCGATGCCCGCACCCAAAATGAAATTGTGCAGCGCTTACATTTAGAGCAAGCCCAGCGCTTTGTTTCAAGTTTTGATCGGCCCAATATTTTTTATCGGATTGTGGTGAAAGATCGCCCGCAACAGCAATTGTTAAAGTTTTTAGCCAGTCGCAAAGAGGATGCGGGCATTGTTTATTGCATGTCGCGGAAAAAGGTAGAGGAAACAGCACAGTTTCTAACCGAGCAAGGTTATTTGGCGTTACCCTATCATGCTGGGTTGGAGCCGGAAGTGCGCGCTTTGCATCAGCAGCGTTTTATTAATGAAGAAGGCTTGATCATGGTGGCAACCATTGCGTTTGGCATGGGGATTGATAAGCCTAACGTGCGCTTTGTCGCGCATTTGGACTTGCCTAAATCCCTTGAGGCTTACTACCAAGAAACAGGACGTGCTGGGCGCGATGGTTTACCAGCGGATGCCTGGATGACCTACGGCTTAAATGATGTATTGTTTTTAAAACGCATGTTGGCGGAGTCTGAAAGTGAAGCCAAATATAAGCGTGTTGAGCAGCACAAACTCGATGCAATGCTGGCGCTCTGTGAAGAGTCCCGTTGCCGTCGCCAGGCCTTGCTTAACTATTTTGATGAGGAGTTAGCTCAGCCGTGTGGCCACTGTGATAACTGCGTTGATCAGGTGCAAACCTGGGATGCAACTGAGGCCGCTCGTTTAGCCTTGTCGGCGATTTATCGTACCGGACAGCGCTATGGTGTCGGCCATGTGACGGATGTCATTTTGGGTAAAGACAATCAACGTATCCGTGAAGTAGGGCATCAGCACTTATCCGTGTATAACGCGGGTGCCAACTTTAAGATGGATGAAACTCAGTGGCGGACTTTATTTCGTCAATTGGTCGCTCGAGGCTTAGTTGATGTGGATGTTGAGGGTTATGGTGGATTGCGTTTAAATGACTCTTGCCGGCCTTTGTTGCGTGGTGAGCAAGCACTGGAGTTACGCCTTGATCTAGCGCCAAAGAAAACCTATAACGCCTCAGCCGCTAGCCAGCTGGTAAAAGAGCATGAGCGTGCATTGTGGGAGCAGTTGCGCCAGCTCAGACGGCATTTGGCCCAAGAGCATCAGGTGCCTCCCTATGTAATTTTTCCCGATGCCACGTTATTGGAGATGCTCCGTAGTCACCCCACCAGTTTGGCCGAGTTAGCTGCAGTCAGTGGGGTGGGCGAGCATAAGCTCAAACGTTATGGCAGTGCCTTCCTCGCGGTATTTACAGCTGCTGAGACAGAACCTGCCGCACAGCCAGCAGTTAAGCCCAGTGATTTAACCCACGAGCTGGTATGTTTAGCACGGGCAGGGATGTCGCCGGAGCAAATCAGTCAACAACTGCAGTGCAGCAGTAAAAATGTGTACGCATTAATGGCCAGTGCCTTGGCCGATGGACAGCTGACGTTAGAGCAGGCTATAGATATTTCTAATCCATTAATTGAAGAGATTCAGGATGCTTTTTTAGCTATGGGCGATGAGCAACAAGGGTTACCTAAAGTTAGTGAGCTACAGCCTATGTTTAAAGGAGTTGACCCTGGAATTCTGCACTGTGTGCGGGCAGCCTTACAGCGTGAGCTTATGCAATTTGAGGAGGACTAATAAGCAAAGTTGGTGCTTTGATAGATTTATGCTATAATCGCACCTACGATTGGCTCCCTAAACTTTTTTATGTCTTGTTTAAGCATAGTTCTTCAGTTATCTAACACCTCCCTACAAAATCATCATTTCTATGAAATCGGCTGGCGCGGTGGCCGCTAGCGTACCCTCGTACCTATTGTTTTAACCTGCGTTGTTTAACGCATTTATTATTAACAATTCAGACGCGCTTGTAGATTACAAGACTCTTATTCCATGTGCAGTGGCACCTAAGAGCGGCGTCTAAACGAGGTTCACATGTATTATTGGCTAATGTTATTTCTGGCTGTAGTGGCGGAAGTAATTAGTACAATCGGCATGAAATACGCATCCAACAGCTCGCCAGTCCTAGGTTACCTAGTGATGGCAACCATGATTTCACTTTCGTTTTATGCTTTTTCTCGTGCGGTAATTCGCATTCCTTTAGCCGTGTCTTATGCGATTTGGGAAGGTTTAGGCCTGTTCTTAATTGCCATGGCTGGCATTGTATTCTTTGGTGAATACCTAAATTTAAAAGAAATTGGCGCTATTGGCTTAATGATGGTGGGGCTGATGCTGATCACTTTCGATAGCGCTAACGATGAAGCTGACAACGAACTTAAGCCTTCAGTAGAAGGACCGAAAAAAGGAAAGGTGACCCTATGATTATTCCAGCATCCTTATTAGTAGGATCGGTGACGCTGGACCTACTGGCAAACTATTGCGTAAAGCGTTCGAAAGGCTTTAAGAAAAAAGCCTGGGCCGCAGGTAGTATTGCATTAATTATCTTAGCCTTTGTTTTATTAAGTTTTGTGGTGCGCTACATTCCATTGGGCGTGGCCTATTCGGCTTGGGGTAGCCTAGGTATTTTAGGTACCGTTGCGATTGACCGCTTAGTGTTTAAATCCCGCTTAGGAACTAAAGGAATAGTTGGCGTAGGTTTTATTGTGGTAGGTATTATTATTCTACAAGTTTAATCAGTATTGCTTAGCGCAAGGCCAGCCTAATGAGCTGGCCTTTTTTTGTTGCTAAGTAAAATAGGATTAAAACTCTTGAAGCCCATTTTGATAGTCTTGGTTATAACCTTTAACCAGTTGTACTTTTTCTTCTTCTGATAAGAGTTTACCGGCCATTTGAAAGAAACGATGCTCTTCTTCTTTTAGATGGTGTACTACCAGATCGCTCAATTGCTTGGCATACACTAACCAAGTAGGACTTGAGTACTCGGTTGCTTGTAGTTGTTCAATCAGTTCATCCATTTCATGGTGTTCAGCAATGGCGTGGCGGCTTAAATCTACTCCTTGGTCATACTCCATTAAGGGTAAATAGAAAAACCGCTCTTCAGCCCGAGCATGGGCTTTAAGCTCACGGACTAACTGTTGAAAGAGACTATCGCGTTCACTGGATTCACCTTGAGTGTTGGTGACTTTAGCGCAGAGTTCGCGCTGGATATCGTGGCTTTCTCGAAGTGCAGTAAAGATATTCATAGCTCGTCATCTCTTGGTTATAAAGTTATCACTGGCCAGCTTAATTAATTATCAAACTGACCAGGTTAGAGAATAGGACTTGCCACCGGGGCTTCGGTTCGTGAAAACCGCCCAGGGCTTGTTTATTATTAGCGAATACCTAGCAATTTATGGGTTTGTAAGCTCAGCTGCCAGTGCGGCTGGCCCTGTGCTCGTTGGTTTAACCGGCCCAGCAGTTGTAAGGTTTCAAGCAAGGTAAAGGAAGGGGAAGACGTCTTGCTGCTGGATACAGTGATTTGCTCGCAAGGCGATAGATAGTAATGCTTGGCAGGCAAGTGCTGTTCTATAAACTGGCAAAAGTCAAAGACATCACCATCCACTACAATCCGCACCTCATCGGCTTGAGTTAGCATCTGACTATGATATTTCTTGGCGTAAAGCGCTTTAGGGCTAGCACTAATAAAGTCAATTTCACTGGGTACTGGCTGTAAGCCATTGGTTTCTATCGTTAGAAAGTAGCCGCGCTGCTTGAGTTGTTTTAGTAGCAGGTCAATCTCTGGTACTACACTAGGTTCGCCGCCGGTAATAATGATATTGGTTGCACTCAAAGCTTCTACTTGCTTAAGAATTTCGCTGAGTGACAGCGTGCTATAGCTAAGATAATCCGTATCACACCAAGGGCAGGCGAGATTGCATTTACCAAAACGGATAAAAATAGCGTCCATCCCGGTGTTATAGCCCTCACCTTGCAGGCTTTGAAAAATTTCGACGATATTAAACTGTGGTTCTGTGGCCAGCTTAATCATCACTGGCCTCCTTGCTTGAGGGGCTGTTGCACTCAGCGTAAGAGCTGGGCGTTTCATAAAGCCGTATACGGCTGATAGGCAGCTTGGTGCTGAGTTGATCAAAGATAAACTGGCTCAGCATTTCGGCCGTGGTCCGCCCTTTAAAAGCAAAGGTTTTCATCTGCCAGCTTTGCAGTAGCTGGGCGATGGTGCTTTCTTTTTCGCTATGTATATCGTAAATAAACGCATGGTCAAGGTGATCGACTATTTGCTGTTTAACTGCTTGCTTGAGGTCGGCAAAATCCAACACCATGCCGGCTTTGGGGCCAGATTTAATCAGTGGGCCTTGCACCTCTACTTCGAGTTGGTAAGTGTGTCCATGCAGGTTTTGGCATTTACCATCATGGCAATCGAGTAAGTGTGCGCTGTCAAAACTAAAGTGCTTTACAATTTTCATCGATTACTCCTTAGCGGTGCTGGCTGAGCGCTGGGCGAGGTATTCAGCAAGGCCTTTTTCCCGTAATAAACAGCTAGGGCATTGATGGCAACCTCCTTTCACGCCCTCATAGCAGGTATGGCTATAGTCTCGAACAAACTCTAGGTGTTGTAGTTGGTCGGCCAGTGCCCAGGTTTGCGCTTTAGTGAGCTGCATTAAGGGTGCGTGGATTTTAAACGGAAAATCCATGGCTAGTTGTAAGGTGTTTTCCATTGACTGAATAAAGGCTTGGCGGCAATCGGGATAACCACTGGAGTCGGCCTCGCTCACGCCAATAATCAGTTGTTGAATGCCTTGGCTTTTGGCGTAAATTGCGGCGTAGAGTAAGAACAGCGCATTGCGTCCTTCAACCAGCGTATTAGGTGGCGCATCATCGTAGTCTTCAATGGGGGCGCTACTGTCCATCAGCGCATTAGTCGTGACTTGCTGTAGCAGTGAGAGATCTAGCAGAGTCTGTTTAATATTGAAGTGCTGTAAAATTTTGCTGGCACACTCTAATTCAATGGCATGCCGTTGCCCGTAAGTAAAAGTAATGGCTTCTACTTGTGCGGCACCGTAGTCGTTAATGGCTTGAATTAAGCAAGTGGTTGAGTCTTGACCGCCAGAGAAAATAACTAAGGCTCGTGCCGTATTGCTCTGAGCGTTAGCTGGATTTGAAGGGGGAGTCGCAGAATGCATAAAGAGTCCTTAGTTTTGGTTTGGGGTAAACCCCGCGTGGGATGGGATTACGAACCACGCTAGAAAACAGAGTCAGTTGCAACTAATAGATAGTCGTTTGTATCGCTTAAGATCGGTGATCACTGACTGATAGGGCAGTGATCACCAAAAATATCTTAGTATGAGGCTGTGCTGGCTTTTTGTGGCTTCATGCTAGAAGGCACATTCGGCTGAATCGCGGTAAGTACCGCTTTAAAGCATTTAGCGTTACCCGCTACAATATGCCCACTTTCTAAGTGGCTATGGCCACCCACAAAGTCACTGACTAAACCACCAGCTTCTTGAATTAGTAGGACGCCTGCAGCCATATCCCATTCAGATAGGCCATACTCCCAGAACGCATCAAAGCGGCCAGCAGCCACATAGGCTAAATCTAAGCTGGCTGCACCGGCACGGCGAATTCCAGCAGTTTGTCCGGTAAGGTTACGCAGCATTCCAAGATAGTTTTCAAAATGTTCCATCTGTGAGTCGCGGAACGGAAAACCGGTACCTAATAAAGCTCCATCGAGACTCTTTTGTTTGCTGACTCGAATTCGGCGGCCATTTAATGCGGCGCCACGGCCACGGCTAGCGGTAAACTCTTCTTGGCGAACAGGGTCAACCACCACCGCGTGCTCTAAACGGCCACGGTATTTACAAGCAATACTTACCGCAAATTGGGGAACGCCACGAATAAAGTTAGTAGTACCATCGAGTGGATCGATAATCCATTGGTAATCAGCACCGGCACCGGTGCCTTGGATACGGGTACCTTCTTCACCAAGAATGGAATGATCAGGGTGAGCTTTGAGTAGGGCTTCAACGATGATTTTTTCGGCAGCGCGATCAACCTCGGTGACATAGTCTTTAGCGTCTTTCTCGCTCACGGAATTAGCATCAAATCGTTCAGTAGCGCGAATAATAAATTCGCCAGCGGCACGCGCAGCGCGCAGCGCGATATTCAGCATAGGCTGCATAGTTAAGTCACCAGAAATTGTCAAAGAACAGGGCGCAAATTCTAGCACGGGATTAGACTTTTGTCTTGCTTAAAACTACCAGTGATTAATCTTGCCAGGCCAAATGTAAAAAGCCCAAGGCTGACGTTATCTTCAGCCTTGGGCTTAATTGCTAACCAAACACAGGTTTTGGTTAGCAGTTTAGGAGTGGGTTTAGAGATTAGTATTTTTCACTAAACTCTTTGAGTTCTTTCTCGGCTTGCTCTTTAGTCCAGCCATAACGCTCTTGTAACTTGCCAGCTAAGTACTCGGTATGACCTTCAGCCACATCAAGATCGTCATCGGTTAATTGGCCCCATTTTTTCTGAATATCTCCTTTTAGCTGTTTCCACTTACCTTTAATAATATCTGTGTTCATTGCGACTCACCTTTTATGGATGGTTGTAGTTGTATTAGCTAAATGGAAAGACTAGCTAGCATGCTTGAGTGCTAGCTAGCCCTACAAGAGAGAGCTTATTGATGGCCGGTGACTTTTAGGCCATCGGCAGCGACATTAGTGACGCCTTTAATACCTTGGGCGCGCTCAATTGCAAGGTCGCGTTCAGCTGGCGTGTTAACGGTACCACTGAGAGATACCACACCATTGTTGGTTTCTACTTTAATATCAAGGCCGCTAATCGCGTGATCGGCTAAGAAAGTTGATTTTACTTTACTGGTAATCCAAGTATCTGAGCTGGCTTCTTTTACTTCAGAAGCGGCGTGACTAACTGAATCTTTAACAGAATTTTCAGCGAAAGCTTGTGACAAAGGTAAGCCAGCCAGTAGGGCGGTAGTCATAGCAACGCAGGCAAATTTGTTAGTGGTTTTCATAATGATTACTCCGTAATTTATTATCAGTCTCACATTGGAACCTAGGCTCAGGTTCTTGCAACGCTCGTAAAATCAGAGTGGAGTCACTAAAAAAATGTTCAGCTTTCCTGATAAACGGTCATAGATTGCTGTGGTAGGGATAGTGCGGCGAGGCTTACGCTAAAAGAGCAGAAGGGGAAAGCGGTTAGGGCTGAGAGGCTTGAAAAAAGGGTTGTCGCCTAGAGATTGGTTGGCCTCTAAGCGAGTCAAGGAGGGGCCTAGGCAAGCTTTTTTAATGTTTCGGCTGAAACTAGTTGGGCTGCTGCTTGATCCATGACCAGTAGAAAGTTGGGATGATTTTTTAGGCAAGAGGCTGGCATCGACTCACAAACTGCCGAGTTGAAAAAGTCTAAAACCGTATGTGCTTTATGGGCACCAGTGACTACTAAGACAATCTGTTTGGCTTGCATAATGTCTTGAATGCCCATGGTAATGGCTTGGGTGGGAACTTCATCAAAGCTGTCAAAGAAGCGACCATTATCTAGGCGGGTTTGCTCAGATAATTCGACCACATGGGTTATAGAGTTAAAAGCGGTATGCGGCTCATTAAAACCAATATGACCATTGGAACCAACCCCTAGTAGCTGCAAGTCTAAACCACCATGGCTACGAATGGCTGCAGTGTAACGTCGGCATTCCTGCTCCAAGTCAGTAGCACAGCCATTGGGCAGGTTGATTGAGTCTGGGCACGACGGCAGATGGGCAAATAAATGCTCTTGCATGTAGTGATAGTAACTTTGTGGGTGAGTACGACTTAAGCCAACATACTCATCTAAGTTAAAGGTGGTTAGCTGCTCAAGGGAGGTGTTGTGTTGCTTAATTAGCTCAATTAAATGCGCGTATACCGGCTCCATGGTGCCGCCAGTGGCTAAGCCTAATACGCCCGCAGGACGCTGACTAATAAAATCCTGCAGCAAGTGGGCGGTGAATTGTGCGGCTTGCTCATGGGTGTTAAAAATGCGGTACATACGACTTCCTAATAATAGTGCTCTACCTTGAACAGGGCTGGCTGCAGCCCATAAATAGCTCTGCATTTTATGGGGGGAGCGGGGCTAAGTAAATAAAATCTTTAATGCCCAGCTAGCTCAGAGTAGGTGGCGTATAAATGGTGGTATGTGGCACGCTGTGCCACACGATATAAACGACTACCTAGTAACAAGCCAGAGCATGTGAGACCGATAATTAAACCTTGCCATAAGCCAGCAGGGCCTTGGGCTGGGCCCCAGTAATCAGTTAGACCTAAAATATAACCAATTGGTAAACCGATTCCCCAATAAGCAAATAAGGTAAAAATCATGGTTACTTTATTGTCTTGATAGCCCCGTAAAGCTCCGGCGGCGGTGACCTGAATCGCATCAGGAATTTGATAAATAGCAGCATAAATAATCAAGGAGGCAGCAATTGCTAGTACCTGGGCATCTTGGGTATAGATACCGGCAATCATAAAGCGACCAAAATACATCAAAGAGGCTGAGCCAATAGATAAACTAAAGGCGGTGATAAGTGCGACCTTTGCTGAGAAGCGTGCCCCTGTGCTTGAGTTAGCGCCTAAGGCTTGGCCCACACGCACGGTGGCGGCCATAGCTAAGGAGTAAGGCAGCATAAAGGTAATGGCACTAAAGTTCAGGGCGGTTTGATGGCCGGCAACGGTGTGGGCCCCTAGATTACCAATCAATAAAGCAATAATAGAAAAAATGCTGGCCTCAGCAAAGATCGCAATGCCAATTGGAATACCACGGAATAACAAACCTTTAATTCGTTTTTTATTAGGCCAATCAAAGCGTCCAATTAACTTGCTGCGCTTGTAATAAGGTGCCCAGCGCACCCAAACAATTTGCGCTAGCATCATAAAGGCCATCACAATACCGGTAGCAACACCACACCCCACGCCACCTAAGGCAGGTAAGCCAAACTTACCATTGATCAAAATGTAGTTTAAGGGAATATTTACGGCTAAACCCAGTAGAGCGATGACCATGCTAGGGCGGGTGCGGCCAAGGCCTTCACTGTAACAACGCAGGACTAAATAAATAGCAACAGCTGGAAAACCACAAGCTACTGCTCGTAGATAGCCCATGGAAAGAGTGATTAGCTCAGGATCCACTTCACGCCAAACCAAAATAGGCGTGGCATTCCATAGTAAAACACCAAATAGACAACCAAGGAATAAGCCAAGCCATAATGCTTGGCGCACCAGCATGCCGATTTTATGCTCGGTACCACCGCCAAAATGGCGGGAAACTTGAGCAGTGGTGGTGAGTAAAATTCCATTCATTAATAAGTACACGGGAACCCAAATTGAGTTGCCGAGCGCTACAGCTGCTAAATCTACTGGACTGACTCGCCCAGCCATTACTGTATCGACAAACCCCATAGCAGTACTGGCTAATTGTGCAATAAAGATGGGAATAGCCAATTTGAGTAAGGCTTTCCATTCGGGGAAAAAAGCTAAAGTAGGGCGGGAAGTACTAGACATGTGTGACTCGATAGTTTTTAGCAAAGGTAGGGCAAAAGATTGCGCCGCTAGTCTATCTGAAAAAAAAGGATAAATTGAGCGTTAAGCGAAGCTTTGGCTGGTTTTTATACAATTCAACGCCATGAGAGTGCCCTATCACCTAGGCGAGCTGGTAAACTTAGGCAGTTAATTTGTGGAGTATGCCAATGCCAGACCTGTATCAGCACCGAGCGCGTAAACGCTTTGGTCAAAACTTTTTACATGACCAAGGTGTCATCAGTCGAATCTTACGTGCGATCTATCCTAGTGCTGGGCAACATGTACTAGAAATTGGACCAGGCCAAGGAGCGCTGACCGATGGTTTGCTAGCCAGTGGTGCTAAGTTAGATGTCATTGAGCTAGATAACGATTTAGTGCCTTTACTTAAGCTTAAATTTGGACTAAATCCGCAGTTTACTTTGCACCAGGGGGATGCACTGCGTTTTGACTTTCAGTCATTAGAGCCACAAGCCCATAGTCTGCGAGTAGTAGGTAATTTACCCTATAATATTTCGACGCCGTTGATTTTTCACTTGTTGGCCAGCAGCCACTTAATTAAAGACATGCACTTTATGCTGCAAAAAGAAGTGGTCGAGCGCATGGCAGCAGAGCCTGGCAGTAGTCATTGGGGGCGCTTAACCATTATGGTGCAGTACTTTTGTCAGGTGGAACATTTATTTAATGTGGGGCCTGGCGCCTTTAGTCCAGCACCCAAGGTGGACTCAGCCATTGTGCGCTTAACACCTTATGCAGAACCGCCAATTAAAGCTAAAGATCATCGCAACTTAGAGATAGTGGTGCGCGAAGCCTTTAACCAGCGCCGCAAGACCTTGCGCAATACATTGAAAAAGTTGTTGTCTGAAGAGCAGATTGTAGCGGCAGCGGTAGATCCAACTTTGCGGCCGGAGCAGCTAGACTTGGCAGCATTTGTACGTTTAGCCGATGCCTTAACTGAGGCTCAGCTGGTCAGCTAGTGGTAAGAGGTTGGTCTATTATAAGAAAAGCCGCAGCTGCGGCCCTGATATTGAGGAGAGTGTATGTCGTATAACATTGAAGTTGATGTGAAAACTCGTTATCTCCAGGAGCATTCGCAGCCTGAAGAAGAACGTTATGTGTTTGCTTACGATATAACTATTCGCAATCACGGTACGTTACCGGCGCAGTTATTGAGTCGGCATTGGATCATTACTGATGCTAATGGCAAGGTGCAGGAAGTACGTGGTGAGGAGGTGGTAGGTGAGCAACCGATTATTTTGCCTAATGAGTCCTATCAGTACAGCAGTGGCACCATTATGCCCACTGAAGTCGGCAGTATGCAGGGTAGCTTTAGTATGGTGGCTGAGGATGGACATCTATTTGAAGCAGTGATTGATCCCTTTGGCATGGCGGTGCCTGGAGTGCTGCACTGATGGCAACTTACGCCGTTGGCGATGTGCAAGGTTGCTTAACTCAATTGCAAGCGGTGCTAGCACAGGTGCAGTTTAATCCTCAGTATGATCAGTTATGGCTGGTGGGGGATTTGGTTAATCGTGGACCTGACTCTTTAGCCACTTTGCGCTTTCTTTATCAAATGCAAGACTCAGTGGTCACCGTTTTAGGTAATCATGATCTGCATTTGCTGGCTGCCTGGCATGATCCAAGTCGGCTGAAACGTAAAGATACCCTATTAGAAGTGTTACAGGCGCCAGATTGCGATGAGCTGTTAGGGTGGTTAATTCAGCAGCCGCTGATGCATTATGATGCCCAACGCCAACTCACATTAGTGCATGCTGGGGTTGCACCAATGTGGAGTGTCAGCCAAGCACAAAGTTATGCCGAGGAAGTCCATCAGGTGCTGCGCGATCCTACAGTGCGCTCTGAGTTTTTTGCCCAGATGTATGGCAATACACCTGCAGTATGGAGTGAGCATTTGCGGGGAATGGAGCGTTTGCGAGTCATTACTAACTATTTTACTCGTATGCGTTTTTGTAGCTTATCTGGTGAGTTGGACTTTTCTGCTAAAGAAACCCTCGAGCACGCACCAAAGAACTGTGTCCCTTGGTTTAAAGTGCCTGCTCGCGTCATGCAAGGCGAGCAGATTATCTTTGGACACTGGGCTGCTTTAGCAGGGCACTGTGATGAGCCCGGTTTGTACGCGTTAGATACGGGCTGTGTTTGGGGGGGCGCTATGAGTTTAATGAATATTGACAGTCACCAAATTATTCGGCATGCCTGTCCAGCAGCTTTGCCCTTAGAGAATTAAAACATGAGTTTTAAGCATATTGATGTATTGCACACTGCCGAACTGCAGCAGCAAGGTGCGGTATTAGTGGATATTCGTGATCCTGAAAGTTTTGCTGTGGCCCATGTGCCGGGAGCGATTCATCTAGATAATTACTCACTGGCTGAGTTTATTGCCCAAGCAGATCTAGATGCGCCCACCATTGTCATCTGCTATCACGGTCACTCCAGTCAAGGAGCTGCTCATTATCTATATCAGCAAGGCTTTGAACAGGTCTATAGCATGGATGGTGGTTTTGAGGCGTGGCGTATGCAATGGCCTGAGCAAGTTGTTCAAGGCAGTTAATTCTAGATAAAGGCGTTCTAAGCCCTGTTTAATTGTTCGACAATCGCTGTTTGTTTTGAATTTTTCTCGGTAAGCCCCTGTTAAATTGAGCGGTGAGAAAAGATTTCATTGAGAATAGCCAGTATTTAGCCTTCATATAGCTTTATTGAATATCAATATCTTTTTAAGTGATTAAATGGAATAACACTGTTGTAGTATAACTATGAGTTATAAGTTTGGCAGTAATGTATAAACAGCCGGCACTTAATAAGCATATTTGATCAAAGGTGGCTCTGTATGAAACTACAGCAATTGCGTTATATCTGGGAAGTCTCAAGAAATGGGCTGAATGTGTCGGCTACGGCCCAAGTGCTAAACACATCGCAACCAGGAATTAGTAAACAGATCCGTTTACTTGAGGATGAGTTAGGGGTTGAGATTTTTGCCCGTAGTGGCAAGCAGCTATCGCGCATCACCGCTGCCGGAGAAAGTATTATTCAAACTGCCGGTGAGATCTTACGCAAATGTGAAAACATTAAGCGCGTGGCCCATGATTTTTCCAGTGAAAGCAGTGGTGTGCTATCGATTGCTACCACCCACACCCAAGCGCGCTATGCTTTGCCTTCAGTGATTAAGCGTTTTATCAGCCAGTACCCTGAAGTATCACTGAATATGCAGCAAGGAACACCGCAGCAAATTGCAGAAATGGCGGCCGATGGTACGGTGGACTTTGCCATTGCCACTGAAGGCTTTGAGCAGTTTAATGAGCTGATCATGATGCCTTGCTACCGTTGGAACCGCTGCGTCATCGTAACCCGTGATCATCCTTTAGCTGAAGTGAAAAAACTCACCTTAGAGCATTTGGCTCAGTATCCATTGGTGACCTATGTGTTTGGTTTTACTGGTCGCTCTAAGTTAGACGATGCCTTTGAAAAAGCCGGCTTAACCCCGCGTGTGGTATTTACTGCCGCCGATGCTGATGTGATTAAAACCTATGTGCGCTTAGGTATTGGCGTAGGAATTGTTGCGCGGATGGCAGTGGATGAATTAGAAGACGATGATTTGGTGATTTTGGATGCCAGTGAGCTGTTTGAATCCAGCGTGACTAAAATCGGTTTTCGTCGGGGTACTTTTTTGCGTGGGTATATGCGTGATTTTATTCATCGCTTTGCACCCCACCTGACCGATGAGCAGCAGCAAAAAGTAATGGAGTGCAGTAATCAGCAAGAAATTGATCAGCTATTTAAAGACGTTGAGCTGCCACTGTATTGGACTGAGCGTACTGAATAATACGGGTAATTTGCTAGCGAGGGGACAATTTGTCTCGCTTGCTTTGCTGCATTTGCTGGCGCTTTATGGTAAATACCTACCCCAATTATTTTCTAACGGGTTACTCATCGTTAAACATGCTGTGAAAAGCAATAAAAATACTTAGGAGTGGGTTGTACCATGAATGAATACCGCGAAACGCTTTACCCAACATACGGGCAGTTTTTCAAAGTGGACACTATGCTGCATGAAGTTAAAACTGAGCATCAGCACTTAGTCATTTTTGAAAACCAACAAATGGGACGGGTGATGGCATTAGATGGTGCTATCCAGACCACCGAAGCCGATGAGTTTGTCTATCATGAAATGATGGCCCATCAGCCAATTATGGCCCATGGCTTAGCGCGCCGAGTGCTGATTATTGGTGGTGGCGATGGCGGCATGCTGCGGGAAGTATGTCGTCACGATAGCGTTGACCAT
The DNA here is from genome assembly GCF_001267175.1 of Thiopseudomonas alkaliphila. Taxonomy (NCBI): domain Bacteria; kingdom Pseudomonadati; phylum Pseudomonadota; class Gammaproteobacteria; order Pseudomonadales; family Pseudomonadaceae; genus Thiopseudomonas; species Thiopseudomonas alkaliphila. The sequence continues at coordinate 240,098 of NZ_CP012358.1, forward strand.
GTCACCATGGTGGAGATTGACAATACCGTGGTGGAAATGTGCAAAACCTACCTGCCGAATCACTCTAAGGGCGCTTTTGATGACCCTCGGGTGAATTTAGTGATTGCCGATGGTATGACGTTTTTAGCTAATTGCAGCGAAAAGTTTGATGTCATTATTAGCGATTGCCCAGACCCGATTGGACCTGCTGAAGTGTTGTTTTCGGAAAGCTTCTATCAGGCTTGTCACCGTTGCTTAAGTGATGATGGGATCTTTGTGGCGCAAAATGGCACGCCTTTTTTACAGTTAGACGAAGTCAAGAAAACCGCAAAAAATATCAGCAGTTTATTTGCTGACTGGCATTTTTATCAGGCGGCAGTACCAACCTATATTGGTGGCACCATGACCTTTGCTTGGGCCAGTAAAAACAAAGCAGCACGTAATACCCCAATTGAGACCTTACGTCAGCGTTTCCAGGGCAGTGGTATCGTAACTCGTTACTACAATCCTGAAACTCACCAAGGCGCCTTTGCTTTACCGCAGTATGTGTTAAATGCTATTGGAAAGCCTAGTAACTGCGCCTAATCTAGATTAAGCAATTAGAAAACCCGACCTTAGGTCGGGTTTTTTTTGTGCGCTCAAAATGCTTGATTAGAGCTTTTTAATACTGTGCACATCATCTTTATTGACTTGGTTTGGCTTGTCGTCTAGTTGCTTAAATTCATAAAAGCCTGTTTTTTTATCGTAGCGTGGGGTGTCTTTGGTTTGCATCTCAGTACCATCTTTTAGCGTGATGGTTGAAGGGGATGAGCAGGCAGCTAAAGCCAGAAAAGAGGCAGCGAGCACAGCAGTTAAAGAAAGCTTGTTAGTCATAATAATTCCCCTAAATAAACAATAAAAATAAATAAAAAGAGTTATCAATAGATGAAAAAAAACGGCTAAAGTTCATTACTTCAGCCGTTTTTCGTGTTTCATTAGCTACTTTGATTAGCTATTGGAAGTTTCCGTTGTGGGAGAGCTTGAGTCCGTAAACTCTGGCGTAGTGAGCATTTCATCATGTTCCGCCATTTTCCACGGCAGAATTTCAGGTGATAAATGCCTAAAGTGCAGGTATTTCTCTAGCTGATCTAAAATATCAGTAATTAACGCCGCTTCTGGTACGCCATACACATCATAGGATTGTCCGCCGCGACGTAAAAAAACTTCAGCTTGATAGTACAGCTGTTCTTGACTGGTATCCTCTGGCAAGGTGGCATTGGCATAGGCAAACTCTGGTAATGGGTATTCACAGAGTCGTACATCGTAGATGAAATCAAGTTTTTCACCTTTGCTGATTTCAATAAAAGCGCGGTGCGCTTCGGCATCATAGCTCACACTTGAAGGCCAGCCTTTTTTATTGAGGTCTTCGGAAATTTTTTGCATCGCAGTTAATACCGAGCCTTTAATGTAAGCGTCAACTTGCTGCAGGTTAGGAAAGCTGACAATACTCGACAGGCGGTTTTGCCACGAGACGCTGCTGGTAAAGCCTTGCTGAACACTGGGCTTTTGATGGCTAAGGCTGGTGGTGCGGTGCCCCTCAATGGTCAGTGCTCGCCACAGCCCAATGGCTGAGAGCATCATAATTAAGGTAAAGGGTAAAGCACTGATAACGCTCATGGTTTGCAGTGCTTTGAGTCCTCCTGCTAGCAGTAACACGCTGGCTAATACCCCTTGCATCACCGCCCAAAAGGCTTTCTGGAAGGTTGGGGTATGTAAGGCGCCACCTGAGGCTAAAGAATCAATTACTAAGGCTGCCGAGTCAGAAGAGGTGACAAAGAAAGTCACAATTAAACACACGGCTAATAGTGAGGTAACTGAGGTAAGTGGCAGATGCTCAAATAATTTAAATAAGGCAATCGCATTATCATTTTGTACTTCGGTGATAAGTGCGGTGTAGCCTTGTTCCATAATTAAGTAAAGCGCGGTGTCGCCAAAAATTGAAAACCATAAAAACGTAACTGTGGTCGGGACGATCAGTACGCCAGCCACAAATTGGCGAATCGTGCGGCCGCGGCTAATTTTTGCAATAAACAGGCCAACAAAAGGCGCCCAAGCAATACTCCAACCAAAGACAAATAAAGTCCAGTTACCGATCCAGTCAGAACGTGAATAGGCCTGTAAGTTGAGGGTGCGCTCAATAATATTATTTAAGTAGCTACCGGTATTTTGCATCGCTGTTTCGAGGATAAAAATACTTGGGCCAACAACAAAAACAAACACCATTAAGGTAATAGCAATCGCCATATTCAGCATGGATAAGCGTTTAACACCTTTATCCATTCCTGCGAGTACTGATAGCAACGCTAGGCCAGTAATCAGAGCAATAGCAGTAACTTGGAAGGTGGTACTGACCTCAACTGAAGGCCAAAGGTAATTAGCCCCGGCATTAATTTGCGTCACCGAAATGCCTAGGGTGGTAGCCAGCCCCAACAGTGTGCCTAAGATGGCAACGGTATCTACCGTATGGCCGATAGGGCCGTAAATCTTTTTACCAATGAGTGGATACAGGGCCGAGCGCATAGAAAGCGGCAAACCGTGGCGAAAAGAAAAGTAGGCTAAGACTAAACCGACCAACCCATAAATCGCCCACAGATGAAAACCCCAGTGGAAAAAAGCAATTTGCATGGCTTGAGAAGCAGCATCGAGGGTTTCTGCTGCGCCTTCAGGCGGGGAGGCGTAGTGTAAAACCGGCTCGGCAACACCAAAGAATAGCAGTGCTACGCCGTAGCCTGCAGAAAACAGCATGGCAAACCAAGAAAGAAACGGATATTGCGGTTCGGCATGATCAGGGCCTAATTTAATGTTCCCCCAGCTACTAAGGGCCACAATCACGATAAAGATTAAAAAGCTGGCTACGCCCAGCATGTAAAACCAACCAAAGGTTTGGGTGACATAGGCCAAAGCTTCAGAAAAAACTTGGCCGGCGAGTTCAGGATTACTAATGGTGCCTATGACAATTAACAGCAGCACTATCACTGCTGGAGCAAAGACCGGGAGTAAGACTACGGGTTTCCAAGACGATGATTTCGTCATACCAGTTCCTTTATTTTTCAATAAGTTCGCGAGCTATCCTAGCCAAGTTTGGGGCAGAAGTTCAAAACTAATTGGCCTAAGCTTGGCTAACTTAGGATGATTTAACTGGAAAAAGTAAAGCGTAACTCTGGATTGTTACACACAGGGCAGCACAGTGGTAAGGGATTGGAGTCTTTAGCATTAGGCGGCAGTGGCAAGCTCTGTGACCACTGACAGCGCAGACAGTGATAATGAATGTGTGGCTCGGTAGGTGGTATCGAAGCAGTGGGCTTATCTGAGTTCATGGCAGGATCTAATGCAGTAAGTAAGGCATAGATGAACCCATAAACCCTAAAAAGTTTACTTGTATTTAGAACTTGGGCTTAGAGTTCGACTCGCTGCGGATTGAGTTGCAGTTTGCGATAATGCACAAAATTTTGGCGGCACTGTTGTAAGGTGTTGGGCGCTTGATTAACAATTTCGATAATGCGGCTAAAATGGTTAGGCTCTGCATAAGGAGTAGGGTGCAGACTAATTAGCAAGCCTTGGTTATTAGGTAAAGAGTGATCACTGGCAATCAGCACCGGTGATTGAGGATTTTCCGTGATTAGATCATGGGGGATAAAGCAGTCGCTACGAAAGGTCCAGAGTAACTGGTTAACAGTTTCTGCTTCTGCCTCATCAGCACAGCGGATAATGGTGGGCCAATTAGCACGCCAGGCTTTAACCGCCAAACGACAGGCCGCCCGAAGGCGGTCTGCGTTATCTTGGCTGGGGAGTACGTAAAACTCTACGCGCATTTAGAGGTTATCCAGTACAAACTGAGTCAGTAGCGGGACTGGGCGACCAGATGCGCCTTTGTTAGCGCCGCCACTGATCCAAGCCGTGCCGGCCACATCGAGGTGTGCCCAAGGATAATTTTTAGTAAAGCGTGACAAGAAGCAGGCTGCAGTAATGGTGCCGGCAAAACGACCACCAATATTGGCAATATCGGCAAAAGGACTGTCTAGTTGCTCTTGGTAGTCATCAAACAGTGGTAGCTGCCACGCCACATCACCTGCTGTTTTACCAGCTGCTAATACTTGCTGAATCAGTTCTTCATCATTACCTAGTAGGCCGCTGGTTTTATCGCCTAAGGCCACCAAGCAAGCGCCAGTAAGGGTGGCAATATCAATCACTGCTTTGGGCTTAAAACGCTCAACATAGGTTAAAGCATCGCAAAGGACTAAGCGGCCTTCGGCATCGGTGTTAAGAATCTCAACGGTCTGACCGCTCATGGTGGTAACGATGTCACCCGGACGAGTTGCGCGGCCACTTGGCATATTTTCCGCGCAAGTCATAACCCCGACTAAGTTGATAGGTAACTGTAACTCAAGCACGGCTTTCATAGTGCCTAGTACACTGGCGGCGCCACACATGTCGTATTTCATTTCGTCCATGCCTGCCCCAGGTTTTAGGCTGATACCGCCGGTGTCAAAGGTAATTCCTTTACCTACTAGCGCTAGTGGTTGGCTGTCATCCTTGGCCCCCGTATATTGCATAATAACTAATCGCGGAGGTTGCTCGCTGCCTTTCGCGACCGCTAATAAAGCGCCCATGCCTAAGCTTTCCATCGCTTGTTCATCAAGCACTTCAACACTTAGATTGGCGTAGTCCTTGGCCAGTTGTTGGGCTTGTTCAGCAAGGTAACTAGGATGGCAAATATTGCCGGGTAAGTTACCTAAATCTTTGGTGAAGTTCATACCTAAAGCAATGGCTTGGGCGTGGCTGGCTGCTTGCTCTGCAGCCGCAAGGTCAGCTTCTGCTACCACAAGCTCTAGCTCATTGAGCTGAGTCGCTGGTTTTTTCTCTGACTTAAACTGATCAAACACATACAACGTACTGTTGGCTTCTTCAGCAATCAAACGTGTGATTTGATAGCAGTCCCGTTGTTTTACTTCCAGCCCATCCACTAGCAAACTGGCTTTGGTAATGTTTAGAGTTTTGGCTGATTTAATCGCTGCGGAAACTAATTTGCGCGTGGCGGCATCTGACAGGGGTGCTTTACCACATCCAACGAGTAGTAAACGCTTGGCGGCAATGCCTTGCACAGCAGGTAGCAGTAAGGTGCTGGCGGCGCTAGCAGTGAAATCACCTTGGTCAATTAAGGTTTGTAGTTGATTGTTCAGCGCTTGATTTAACGCGGCAGCAGAATTACTTAAGGGTTGCTCGCTAAAAATGGGTAAAATTAGTAGCTCGGTACTAACTTGCTGAGCAGGTGAGGTGATTGCGGTGAATTGCATAAATAATCATTCCCAAGACAAAGGCCAGTAGATGGTTATAATACTGGCAATTTTTAATTGTTGATTGGTTTAACCTGAACCAAATTTAGCTGGGTTACTAGTTTGCGCTGCAAAGGCAGCCTTGACAACTGGAGCATACTTTTGATCGTTTTTCGTTACTTATCACGGGAGGTCTTAGTGACCTTAACTGCCGTGAGCGCTGTGTTACTGGTGATCACCATGAGTGGGCGATTTATTCGTTATCTTGCACAGGCTGCCCAAGGTGCATTAGATCCCAGTGTTTTATTGCTGATCATGGCCTACCGTATCCCAGGCTTTCTACAACTAATTCTACCACTTGGATTATTTTTAGGGATTCTTCTTGCCTACGGTCGTTTGTACTTAGAAAGTGAAATGACGGTGTTAACGGCTACAGGTATGAGTCCTCGACGTTTACTTGGCTACACTTTATTTCCAGCAGTGATTGTGGCGTTATTGGTGGCATGGCTTAGTTTCTTTTTAACTCCCCAAGGCATCACTCAAGTGAACCAAATTCTCCATGCGCAAGACAGCCTTACTGAGTTTGATACCTTAGAGGCAGGGCGCTTTCAGGGCATGCGTGACGGTACTCGGGTGACCTACACTGAAGAGTTGGTGGAAGGTAAAAAACAGCTAAAAAATGTATTTATTTCTGAAAAACGTTTATCCAGTAGTGGCAAGCAAACGGATGTGACGGTGTTGGTTGCCAAAACCGGCTGGCAAGAGGTTCAAGATAATGGTGAGCGTTATTTGATTTTGCAAGACGGCTATCGCTATGACGGTGAACCTGGGCAAGCGGATTACCGAGTCATTCAGTACGACACCTATGGTGTGTTATTGCCTAAACCCAGTACCGGAGAAGTGATTACCGAGCGTGAAGCAATGCCCACTCAGCAACTGTTAGGCGCCGAGCAGCCGCGTTTAAAGAACGAGCTACAGTGGCGAACCGCACTGCCGATTTTAGTGTTTGTGGTGACGTTAATTGCGGTGCCGTTGGCTAAAGTGAATCCACGTCAAGGCCGATTTTTAAAGCTGTTGCCCGCTATACTGCTTTATATGCTGTACCTGGGCTTACTGATTTTTACCCGCAGCGCATTGGATAAAGGCACTTTTCCTGCCGCTTTAGGTTTATGGCCGGTGCACATTGTGTTTGCCCTGATTGGCTTGTTATTAAACTATTGGGAGCGCCTGCAATTATTGTGGTTAGCTCGCCGTGCAGGAGCTCAGCATGCGTAAGTTAGATCGTTATATTGGCCTGAGTGTATTTAATGCCATTATTGCGGTGTTATTAGTCTTAGTAGGGCTGGCGTTACTATTTGCTTTTATTGATGAACTGAGCGATATCCGTGACGGTTATGGTTTGGGGCAAGTGGCTTCTTATGTGTTTTATACTACGCCACGGCGGTTATATGACATGCTGCCGATGGCTGCACTTATTGGCTGTTTAGTAGGTTTAGGCACCTTAGCCAGTAACAGCGAGCTAACCGTGATGCGCGCCGCCGGAGTTTCACTGCGCCGGATTATCTGGGCGGTGATGAAACCCATGCTGGTAGTGATGCTGGCCGGTATTTTAATCGGTGAATATCTTGCGCCTTGGACTGAAGCTAAGGCGCAAGCTGATCGTTCCTTGGCTTTAGGTGGTAGCACGGCGCAAACTGGTGGCAAGCACGGTATTTGGCATCGTCAGGGTAAAGAGTACATCCATATCAACTCAGTGCAGCCAGGCGGCGAGTTAATCGGGGTCACGCGTTATCAGTTTGATGAAAATCAGCATTTATTAAGCGCAAGTTTTGCCAAGCGCGCCACCTACCAAGGCGATCACTGGCAGTTGTTTGAGGTGGCAACTACCGAGTTTGCACCGCGTAACACTCAAGTTAAACATGCAGCACAGCAGATTTGGGCGGTGGATTTAGAGCCTGAGCTGCTCAGTATTGTAGTGATGAGCCCGGATGCGTTACCGGTGTCTGGATTGTGGGGGTATGCCCATTACTTGGCCGAGCAGGGCTTAAACAGTAGCCGTTACTGGTTGGCGTTTTGGAGTAAAGTGCTGCAACCCTTGGTAACTGCGGCTTTAGTTTTACTCGCCATTTCCTTTATTTTTGGGCCTCTGCGTTCAGTTACCTTAGGGCAACGGGTATTTACTGGGGTATTAGTTGGTTTTGTGTTTAAGATTGTGCAGGACTTATTGGGGCCTTCCAGCTTAGTTTTTGGGTTTTCTCCATTACTCGCTGTATTATTGCCCGCTTCGGTCTGCGCCTTGGTAGGTTTTTACTTACTTAAACGTGCAGGTTAATTTTGCTGTTATTGCCAATAGACGCTCAGTCTATTGTTACTGGTTGGAACTGTATCGCTCATGACACCTTTGGAACGCTATGAACAAGATTTGCAACGCCCTGATTTTTTTCGTGATGAGGCTCAAGCCAACGCCGTGCGTCATTTGCAGCGTTTATATGATGATCTAGTTAAGCAACCAAGCAATTCGGGTGGTCTGTTTGGTCGATTGTTCGCTAAAAAACCAGCACCGATTAAAGGTATTTATTTCTGGGGTGGAGTCGGTCGCGGTAAAACCTACTTAGTGGATACTTTTTTTGATGCCTTGCCCTTTGAGCAAAAAATGCGTACTCACTTTCACCGTTTTATGAAACGCGTGCATGAAGAGTTAACCCAGCTTGAAGGTGAAAAAAACCCTCTGACTATCGTAGCGAAACGTTTTGCAGATGAAGCACGAGTCATTTGTTTTGATGAGTTTTTCGTCTCTGATATTACCGATGCGATGATTTTAGGCGGCTTATTTGAAGAGTTATTTGGCCATGGTGTGACCTTGGTGGCGACTTCAAACATTGTACCTGATGATTTATACAAAGATGGATTACAGCGGGCCCGTTTTTTACCGGCTATTGCGCTGATCAAAGAGCATACTGAAGTGGTTAACGTGGATAGCGGCATTGACTATCGCTTACGTGCGTTAGAGCAAGCAGAGTTATTCCATTGGCCACTTTCGCCAGCAGTGGATCAGGCCTTAGAGGCAAGTTTTAAAAGTTTGCTGCACGGCACGGTAAAGGTTGAAGAAAATGTTTCTTTGACGATTGAAAAGCGTGAAATTATTGCTCGCAAAGTAGCGGGTGATGTGGCTTGGTTTGATTTTCGTGCAGTCTGTGATGGGCCCCGTAGTCAAAATGACTACATTGAGCTGGGTAAAATTTTTAGTACGGTAATTTTATCCAATGTCGAACAGATGGATACCTATCACGAAGATGTGGCGCGTCGTTTTATTAACTTGGTGGATGAGTTTTACGATCGTAACGTTAAGCTAATTATTTCAGCTGAGGTAGCCCTAACAGAGCTGTATAAGGGCAAACGTCTAGCATTTGAGTTTGAGCGCACAGAAAGTCGCTTGCTAGAAATGCAGTCGCAAGAGTTTTTAGAGCGAGAGCACAAACCTTAAGCAAAATAGGCGGACTAAGAGAGGCTAACTTCTGGGAGTTAGCCTTTTTTTTGCCTCGATGTCAGCCGTTGGCTATCGCTTTAGGGCAGCGGCTATTACACTTTAGGGCAGGCTTTTTTTATTTATTATCAAGTGGATTGGTTAAATGTTTGCAAAGTTCTTAATGCGTTCTGTACTTAGCGCTTGTGCTATGACCTTAAGTTTACCTCTACTGGCGCAGGCCAGTGGATTACCAGCATCGATTGAGCAGGTGCTGACAAAAAATAATTTATCCGGTCAGTCCTTATCATTGGCAGCAATTCCTTTAACTGGTCCAGGGCGTGCTATTTTCTATAATGCCGATACGGCAATTAATCCTGCATCGACCATGAAGTTAGTGACTACTTATTCTGCTTTAGAGTTATTGGGCCCGGCCTATCAATGGAAAACCGAGCTGGCGAGCGATGGCATACTTAAGGATGGGGTGCTACAAGGTAATCTCTATGTCAAAGGCGGTGGTGATCCTAAACTCACTATGGAAAAACTTTGGTTACTGCTTAGGGATTTAAAAGCCAATGGGGTCACCACTGTGACCGGTGATTTGGTGTTGGATAATCATTATTTTTCTTTACCGCGATTAGAACCCTTTGATGATGATGGCTCTGATCAAAATAAACCTTTTTTAGTTGAGCCAGACTCGCTGTTGGTTAACTTTAAGGCAATGCGCATTATTGCATTAGGTCAGCAACAGCAAGTTAAAGTCAGTGTTGAGCCGCCCATTGACAACCTAACCGTGGTTAATCAAATCAAGCTATTACCCCCAGGTAAGTGCCAAGACCCTGCGCGAGTGTTCTATAAAACTGTGGAAGGTGAAGGTAAAACTGAGCTAGTGATGAGTGGGGAGATTGTCTCTGGTTGCCGGAGCCAAAGTTATGTGGCGCTGCTTGATCATCCGCAATATGTGGCGGGCGTGATTCGTTCTATGTGGCGTGAGTTGGGTGGGTCGATTCAGGGGCGGGATCGGGTAGCACCGGTAGTGGCGAATAGCCATGTGGTAGCTCGTGCCTACTCAGCTGATTTGACGGAAGTGATTCGTGACGTCAACAAATACAGTAATAACACTATGGCCAAGCAAGTTTTTTTAAGTATTGGCGCCCAGCACCGCACAGCTTCAGACCGCGATGATGCGGCAGCAGCTAAGCGCATGATTAATCAATTGATGCGCCATAAAAAGATTCCGGCTCAACACCTAACCATTGAGAATGGTTCAGGGCTATCACGTAATGAGCGTGTAAGTGCCCGTGAATTGGCTTATATGCTAAAGGCCGCTTGGGAAAGCCCGTTTTCAGCTGAGTTTATTTCTTCTTTACCCATTGCCGGCATGGACGGCACTTTGCGTAATCGAATGAAGAACACTGTGGTACGCGGTAAAGCCCATTTAAAAACCGGAACCCTGCGTAATGTGCGGGCTTTAGCCGGTTATGTGCGCGATAAGCAGAATAATCAGTGGGCATTAGTAGCCATTATTAATGATGATAAACCTTGGAGTGGTGGTGCGGTGATTGACCATGCAGTGGTTCATTTGCATCAAAACCCTTAAAATAGTCTGACTTATCAGTCATAATATGTGCTAATTAAAGAGTATTCAGCGAAATTAGCTACAGTTAGTTATATCGCCTGACAATTAATTGTCGGACAAAAAATAAAAACTGCTGCAAAAACCGCGGCAGTTTTTTTTATTGCAGAATTTATCTACTAAAGGCGTATTCCGACAGTAATTTGGTTGTTGGTCTCTTTTCTAAAGCTTGTTAGCTTGCATGTGCGTTCACACATCTTAGGAGTACAAAAATAATGCGCATTCCATTTTTACGGACAACCCTAGCCATTAGCTTAGCTGCCGCCTCTACTTATACCTTGGCTAATGGTTTAGCGATTAACGAACAAAGCGCAAGTGGCGCAGGTACTGCATACGCAGGTCGTGCCTCTTCAGCCTTAGATGGCAGTACCATCTATGGTAACCCTGCAGGTCTATCTAAATTAAAAGGTACCCAGGTATCGGGTGGTATGGCTGCAGTACATGCCAATGTCGATATTAAGCAAACTAATGACGGGCATCCTTTTAATGGGAAAGGCCGTAACAAAGGTGACATGGTGCCTTTTGCCGCAGTACCTTTTGGTTATTTTTCTTCTGAAATTGATGAGAACTGGGCTGTCGGTTTAGGCGTCTATGTACCCTTTGGTGTAATCAGTGATTATGAAAAAGACTTTGCTGGTCGTTCGCAGGGCTTATACAGTGAGGTGCGGGTAATTACTGTGCAGCCAACGGTTAGCTATAAGTTTAATGACCGCATCGCAGTAGGTTTTGGTCCAACCATTAACCGGATTGATGGGGAGTTAACGCGTAATATTGATATGCAAGCTGCTTCAGCTGTTGCATCTCAGCAGGTTGGACAGCCTATTAAGTTTGCAGAAGGAAAGTCTAAAGTTAAAGGCGATGATATGGGTTATGGCTATAACCTTGGGGTGATGATTGATCTATCAGATCGCACAACTTGGGGCTTAACCTATCACTCGAAAGTAAAGTATAAGCTTAAAGGCGATATTACAGTATCTGGTTTAAATCCTATATTTGTGGGCAGTGCACAAGCTCAGGGTAATAATATCAAAAATGGTAAGTTCAAAGGATCATTAGACTTTACTACACCAGAATCGATTGATACTTCAGTTACCCATAAGCTGAATGATCAATGGACAGTGCATGCTGGTGCTACTTGGACCCGTTGGAGCCGTCTGGAAAAAATCGAGCCTTTATCTAAGTACAATGAAATTGATACCAGTAGCTCAAAAGAAGAGCTGAAGTGGGCCGATACTTGGTCATTCTCAGCCGGTGCTGAGTATCAGCTAAATCCAGAAGTAGCATTACGTGCTGGTTTGGCTTGGGATGAGTCGCCAACTAACAATGACTACCGTAACGTACGTATTCCAGTAAGTGACCGTATGATCTTTGGTATGGGGGTGGGCTGGAAAGCCACCGATAATCTAACAGTGGATGCGGCTTACGCTTATATTAAAGAGCGTGAAGGTAAAGTTAAGCGTGAATTTGATGCTTCATCACCTACTCATGCTGCCTACAGCGCCAAATACAAAAATAGCGCCCACGGTTTAACTGCTTCGGCAACCTACCGTTTCTAAGTTAATCCTTAGTTGCTGTAATCAAAGCCGTCACTCTTATGGGTGGCGGCTTTTTTGTTGGGGGTGCTTATGCAGCACTTTGCCGCATGTTGAGTCAAGGCGGTTATTGATAGAGTGCAGGCTGAATAATAACTAACCAATTAGGAATTTGATGATGCATAAAGCCTTTATTTTAACTGGCCTACTAGGTGCCTTGCTATCCATTAACCCGCTAGCTGTAGCCCATAATGAGGCTCATCATGGACATACACAGCAAGCGGCAGCACAGCTAAAAGAGCTAAGTTTTGGTGAGGCTTGGAGTAAAGAGCTACCACCGACGGCACAAAACGGTATTGCCTTTTTTTCAGTGACCAATACTGGAAAAAATAATGACAAATTAATTGCTGCTGCGGCGCCAGTTATTGCCGAAAGTGCAGAAATTCATGCCCACATCCATGAAAATGACTTGATGCGTATGGTCAAAGTAGACGATTTAGAAGTTGCTGCTGGGCAGACAGTGGTATTGGAGCCATCGGGCTACCACATTATGTTAATGGGCTTAAAGCGTCCGCTGGTAGCGGGTGAGCAGTTTCCATTACAGCTGACGTTTAAGGAGTCGGGAGAGGTGGAGTTAACTGTAACAGTACGCGCTAATGATGCGGTAGAAGCAGAACATCATCACCATCACTAATAGATAAGTGAAACAACTCAGGCTGCTGCAATGGCAGCTTGAGTTACTAAAACCTGCCTTACTTCTCGCTGATTAAACGAATATTGATGGCATGCATGCCTTTGGGGGCAGGCGTTTGCTCAAAGGTGACCAAAATGCGTGACAAGCCCCGTACTTCTAGTGCGGGGAAGGATAGCACTGGGAGGCGTTAGCCTCCCTTAATGCGGTCGGGCTTGTTGCTCAATGTATTGTCTAATCACTGAAATAGGAGCGCCACCCACACTTCCCGCGTAGTAGCTGGGACTCCAGAGCGCGTTTTTCATGTATGCAAGTTTAACCAGCTCAGGGTGTAACAGTTTGAGCCTCCGGCTCGACACCCCTTTCAAACTATTCACCAGTTTCGATACCGATACTTTCGGTGGAAAGTTCACCAGCAGGTGAACGTGGTCGGCTTCGCCATTGAACTCCACTAACTCCGTTTCAAAGTCCGTACACACGCTGCGAAAGATACTTTCCAGCGACCTAAGATGATTATCGGCAAACACAGCGCCACGGTACTTCGTAATAAAGACCAAGTGAGCATGAAGCTCAAAAATGCAGTGTCGGCCTGTTCTATATGTATTGTTTTTTCTCATAGACCAAATATAATCGAAAGCATGAAGCAGACCAAGACTTTAAAAGTTCGAGTTAAAGATAAGCACCGACCACTGCTAAATAACATGGCGCGGTCGGTGAACTTTGTCTGGAACTATGTGAACGAACTTAGTCACCGCTCAATCAAAGAGCGTGGCGTGTTTTTGTCTGCCTACACTATCCAGAAGTACACGCAGGGTGTGCACAAAGAGCTGGGATTGCATAGTGTAGTGGTCTAATGAAACCAGACATCTACTTAGGCGATAATGTTCGCCATAAAGAGGTGCTCTATGATAAACAAACAACGTACTTTTACTCCAGAATTCAAACAAGAAGCCGCTAGCTTGGTGCTTGATCAAGGCTACAGTCTTGCCCAAGCCTGCACATCATTAGGTGTGAGTAAGTCGGCCTTGCACCGATGGGTTAAACAGCTCTCAGAAGAGCGTCAAGGTATCACTCCAAAAGGTAAAGCAATAACCCAAGAACAACAGCGCATTCAAGAGCTTGAAGAGCGCTGCAGACGGCTTGAGATGGAGAAATCCATATTAAAAAAGGCTACAGCTCTCTTAATGTCGGACGATTGGAAACATACACGCTAATTGAGAAGTTAAGAGAGTATGCCCCTGTTGAAATCGTGTGTGCGACCTTTGAGGTTAATCGCTCTTGTTACTATGAGTATCGAAAAAGATCGCGACGAGTAGATGTCGAGCACATCAAGCTAAGAGCGCTGGTAAGTCAATTATTTAACAAGAGTCGCTACTCAGCGGGCAGTCGCACTTTGCAATGTATGCTGAGTAAACAAGGTGTCACTATAGGTCGTTTTAAGGTGCGTAAGATGATGAACGAACTCGGTCTATCATGTAAGCAGCCAGGCTCGCACGTGTACAAACAAGCCACGCTTGAACGACTTGATATACCGAACCGTTTAGACAGGAAGTTTGCTGTAACACGACCTAATCAAGTTTGGTGCGGGGATATTACTTACATCTGGACAGGTCAGCGCTGGAGTTACCTAGCAGTTGTTTTGGATCTTTATGCTCGACGGGTAGTTGGTTGGTCTATGTCTGAAACAGCTGATGCCAGCTTAATCGTAAAATCGTTAGAGCATGCATGGGAGCAGCGCGGTCGTCCGCAAGGTGTGTTATTTCACTCAGATCAAGGCTCACAGTACGCTAGCTATCAGTTTCGTCAGCGTCTATGGCAATATCGCATGGTTCAAAGTATGAGTCGCCGAGGTAACTGCTGGGATAATGCACCGGTGGAGCGACTATTTCGTAGCTTAAAAACAGAGTGGGTACCAATGTTTGGGTATAACAGTTTTATGGCTGCTCAAAAAGATATCAGTGGTTACCTGATGAAATATTATAATCAGCAACGACCACATACATTTAATCGTGGCTTGACTCCGCTAGCAGCGGAAGAAATTCTTAACAAAGTGTCTGGAATTATTTGACCACTACATAGTCACACGGTGCAGAAGGTAGGTGCTGAGTACGCTACGCGCCGCAGACAGTTCAAGAAATCACGCCTTAGTTGGCGCAAGTCTGGCGGTGTACGCCGCTCACTGGGCTGGATACCGATCAATACAGGCATGGCCAAATGGAAGAATGGTCAGGTTTATCACAACGGCCACTACTTCAACGTATGGGACAGCTACGGTCTGTCACAGTATACGTTCAAGTCTGCCTCGTTCAACGAGGATGCCCGTGGCCGCTGGTACTTCAATGTGGTGGTTGAAGTTGATGTAGTGATGCCCAAGGGACAAGACTGTATCGGTATTGATCTTGGCTTAACCGACACAGCCACCTGCTCGGACGGCACAAAGCTGGAGGCGGGTCGCTTCTATCGCGGTCTTGAGGAAAAATTAGCCATAGCACAACGGGCTAGAAATAAAACTCAAGTCAAAACCATTCACGCCAAGATTGCTAACCGTAGAAAAGATACGCTGCACAAGTTCAGTCGCACGTTGGTCAACCGCTGCGGTGAAATCTATGTCGGCAATGTCAGTAGTCTAAAACTCGTTAAAACCAAGATGGCCAAGTCAGTGTTGGACGCTGGCTGGGGTCAATTAAAAACAATGCTGAAGTATAAAAGCGATCACGCTGGCATTGTTTTTAAGGAAGTGAACGAGGCATACACCACCCAAACCTGTAGCTGTTGTGGCGCACTGCCCGATAGCAGGCCGAGAGGTATCGCAGGGCTTGGAATAAGAGAATGGATGTGCAGTGCGTGTGGTGTCACGCACAGCGACCGCGATGTAAACGCGGCCAAGAACATTCTCGCGGTCGGGCATGGCCGTCTAGCTGTAGGAATCCCCGCCCTTTAGGTCGGGGAGGATGTCAATTTTTGTCCAGCTTTTAGCGAGCGATAGCCTTCCATATTAATCGCTGAGTGGTGCGCGAAGATATCTTGCTGGCCACCATCCACTACAATAAAACCATAGCCTTTGGTGTTGTTAAACCATTTAACTTTACCGTGAATCATTACTACTTCCTCTGATTTCTTACTCGCTTGCTAGGGGTAACATAAATTACTTGCATGCTTCATAATGGGCCTAATTTTGCTTAGTCCCCGTAAGTTTTTTATGCACTCGATATTTTTAAAACAGCACTTAACAGCTGTCAATCTGCAGAGTGGTAGCTTGCGAGGCATATCAATTTTTTGTTTTTTATTTTGGCTAAAAGTGAATTAAATGACACCTTATCTACATAACAGTCAGTGGCAATCCGAGGATTCAGACTCTGGTATAGGTTTAGCGGAAGCACCCGCTAAGCCGCAGCTGAAAGAACCTCCGATGTATCAAGTGGTTTTATTAAATGATGACTACACGCCGATGGATTTTGTGGTAGAGGTGTTAGAGGTGTTTTTTGCCATGAGCCAAGAGCAAGCCTTTGCCGTGATGCAAAAGGTGCACTTTGAAGGCAAAGGAGTGTGCGGCGTTTTTACACGTGATATTGCTGAGACTAAAGCACAGCAAGTCACTGATTGTGCAAGGGATAATGGGCATCCGCTGCTGTGCGAGTTTGAGCCTGTAGCGTAATACAGTATGAATGTTAGGCAAATTATTTAGGTGGTTATGGCATGTTGACTCAAGAATTAGAAAAAGCCCTTAACCTTGCGTTTAAAGAGGCGGCAGACTATCAGCATGAGTATGTCAGTGTTGAGCATTTACTCTTAGCGCTGCTAGAAAGTGTTGAGGTGCAAAAAATCATCGCCGGCTGTGGCGTACATCTAGAGCCGCTTAAGCAAGAAGTTTTGGCATTTATTTTAACCACCCATCAATCTAATGCGTTGTTAATGAATGCTCCTGAGCCAACCCTTGGCTTTCAGCGTGTCTTACAAAGAGCCGTATCCCACGTACATAGTTCTGGTCGTACGGAGGTAACCTGTGGTAATGCGCTGATTGCGATTTATTCTGAGCTCGATAGTCACGCCGTGTATATGTTGGAAAAAGCTGGACTGACGCGTTTAGAGGCAGTGACTTATCTGTCCCATGGTGAGGACTTAGCTGAGCCAGCATTAACTGAAGAGGCACTAGAAGAATCAGAGACTGAGCAAAGCAGTCAGAAAAGTGCGTTAGATAAGTACACACAAAACCTTAATCTGCTAGCTGAGCAAAATAAGATTGATCCGTTAATTGGGCGGGAACAAGAGTTAGAGCGAGTAGCGCAAATTTTAGCTCGGCGGCGGAAAAATAATCCGTTATTAGTGGGTGAGGCCGGAGTGGGTAAAACTGCGATTGCCGAAGGTTTAGCAAAAAATATTGTCGCGGGAAAGGTGCCTGCCATTTTAGCTGATACGGTAGTTTACTCCCTAGATTTAGGCGCTTTGTTAGCCGGTACCAAATACCGTGGTGATTTTGAAAAGCGTCTTAAAAGCTTGCTTGCTGAGCTGGCCAAGCAGCCTGATAGCGTACTGTTTATTGATGAGATTCACACTATTATTGGTGCCGGTGCGGTATCTTCAGGTGCGATGGATGCTTCCAATTTAATTAAGCCTTTGCTCAGCTCTGGACAGTTACGTTGTATGGGCTCGACTACGTTTCAAGAATATCGCGGTATTTTTGAAAAAGATCGGGCATTGGCGCGTCGCTTTCAAAAGGTCGATATTCAAGCACCTTCAGTGCAAGACACCTACTTAATTTTACAAGGTTTAAAAAGTCAGTTTGAGCAGCATCATCAGATCAGCTATAGCGATGAGGCATTACGTACTGCTGCGGAATTAGCCGCGCGTTATATTACTGATCGACACTTACCAGATACCGCGATCGATGTGGTTGATGAAGCGGGCGCTTACGAGCAGTTACAACCCAGTGCACAGCGTAAAACTGAAATTGGGGTGTCGGAAATTGAAGCCGTGATTGCGAAAATTGCGCGTATTCCTGAGCGTCAAGTCAGCGCCAGCGATAAAGAAGTGCTTAAAAATTTAGAGCGTGATTTAAAGCTAACTGTGTTTGGCCAAGAGCCGGCGATTGAAGCCTTAAGTAGTGCAATTAAGCTGTCTCGAGCAGGCTTACGTCAGCCTAATAAGCCGATTGGCTCGTTCTTATTTGCCGGACCTACCGGTGTGGGTAAAACCGAAGTGGCCAAGCAACTCGCCCGTGCGTTAGGCGTAGAGCTGATTCGCTTTGATATGTCGGAGTATATGGAAAAGCATACGGTATCGCGTTTAATTGGTGCACCGCCTGGCTACGTTGGTTTTGATCAGGGCGGATTGTTAACTGAGGCCATTACTCAGCAGCCACACTCTGTGTTGTTATTTGATGAAATTGAAAAGGCCCACCCTGAAGTCTTCAACCTGTTATTACAGGTAATGGATAACGGCACCTTAACCGATAACAACGGGCGTAAAGCAGATTTTCGCAATGTGGTGATTATCTTGACCACCAATGCTGGTGCGACTGTGGCAGCTCGGGCATCGATTGGTTTTACCCAGCAAGATCATGCCAGTGATGCGCTGGGTGAAATTAATAAATTATTTAGCCCAGAGTTTCGGAACCGCTTAGATAGTATTATTCAGTTTGGCCGCCTGTCAGAGCAAACCTTAACCAGCATTGTTGATAAACAAATAGCTGAGCTACAAATGCAGCTAGAAGAGAAAAAAGTTTATCTTGAGCTTACTGCTGCAGCTAAAACTTGGCTGGCTAAGGTGGGCTATGACCCGGCCATGGGGGCAAGACCTTTAGCTCGCGTGATCCAAGATAAAATTAAGCGAGTATTGGCTGAGGCGATCTTATTTGGCGAGTTACAGCAGGGTGGTTCGGTAGTGGCTGACTGCCAGCAGCAAGAGCTCTGCTTTAGCTATCAGCCACTAGCAGCTACTGAGCATAAACAATCAGTTTAAGGGCTGGAGTACAGTAATGAAGAAAGTAGTGATTGTTTCTGGAACGGTATTTGGTACCTCAGAAGAAGTGGCCTATGCAGCCGAGGAAATGTTACAAGCCCAAGGAATTGATGTTGAGTATAACAACCGTGTGACCTATCAGCAGTTAGCTGCCAGTGAGGCTGAGGTACTATTAGTGGTGACGTCCACCACCGGTATGGGCGAGTTGCCTGGGGCTTTAAACGTCTTGGTGCATGAGTTGCAAGATATGCCACCCCAGTGGGCGATTAAGCAAGGCGCTATTATTGCTTTGGGTGATGCCAGTTATGGTGAAACTTTTTGCGCGGGCGGTGAGCAGGTGCGGGAAATGTTTGCTGAGTTAGGTATTACTGAATTACAGCCGATGCTGAGACTGGATAGCAGCGCGACAGTAACCCCAGAGCTAGATGCTGTGCCTTGGATTGAACAATTGATTAGCCTGCTCCAAGCATGAGTGAAGTGAAGGGAGCTAGACGCGGCAAAAAGTTTTCAGTGGCAACTAAAGCTGTGTCTAAACCACGTACTCGACGACCACATTCGGGTTCTGCCAAAACTAGCGCACCAGTGTTACTTATGCTGAATAAGCCCTTTGATGTTTTAACTCAATTTACCGACGGACAAGGGCGAGCCACTCTCGCAAACTATGTGCAGCGCCAAGATGTGTATCCAGCTGGTCGCCTTGATCGAGACAGTGAAGGCTTGGTGCTGTTAACCAATGATGGGCGCTTACAGGCCAGAATCAGTGAGCCAAAATATCAGGTCAGCAAAACCTATTGGGCGCAAGTCGAGGGGCAGGCCAGCGAAGCTCAGTTGGAGCAGTTGCGGCAGGGAGTGCAGCTTAAAGATGGCGTCACCAAACCGGCTACAGCACGCTTAATAGAAGAGCCCCAAGGGTTATGGCCACGGGTACCACCGGTGCGTTATCGAGCCAGTATTCCTACCAGCTGGATTGAGCTAACAATCAGTGAGGGACGCAACCGACAGGTGCGACGTATGACGGCGGCGGTTGGTTTGCCGACCTTACGTTTGGTGCGGGTACGTATTGGTCCTTGGCACTTAGGCGATTTGCCACAAGGTGCTTGCTGTGAAGTTAATGCTGACTTATTAGCTAAGCGCTAGCTAATAAGCCAGGGATCGCTGAATGCTTATTCAGCAATAAAGTTAGGTACAGTGGCTAACTCAAGGGACAATTTTTCGTTGGGCGCTAATACTTTAGCTTCGCCTTCAACCACGGCTTTGCCTTCTTGGTTAACTACACGGGTTGCGATGCGAACACGGCCTTTAGGTAGCTTCTCTAGAACTTCTAGTTCTACCGTCAGGGTATCGCCTAGTTTGACTGGGCGAGTGAAGGTTAATTCTTGACCCAAATAAATCGAGCCAGGCCCTGGTAGTTCGCAAGCAATAGCCGCACTGATTAAAGCACCGCTGAACATGCCGTGAGCAATACGTTCTTTGAACATAGTGGTGGCGGCAAACTCTGCATCCAGGTGTACCGGGTTGGCATCTCCTGACACAGCTGCAAACATCAGAATATCTTTTTCCGTTACGGCTTTAGTAAAGGTAGCCTGTTGGCCTACGGTCAGTTCTTCGTAGGGGGTATTGGTGGCAATCGTCATGGGTAACTCCTTAAAAATAGAGGAGTGTACTTCAGTCTGAGAAATACACTATATATCGTTAGTGGTATTACTATATTATTTTGTGACTAATAGCTGAAAGTTACAAGGCCAAAAAAGGCTAAATTGTTGAACGAAAGAATAATAAATTTAGCGTCCTAAGTTTAACCTTTAAGAAACACAAAAACTCGCGATAGCTATGACTAAAGTAAGGTTGCCAATGCTAGTGGGGTGATTTTAAAGCTGTTATCGTTTTTTTAAACAAGCGTTCTAGTCTTTCTGTAACAGCGATCATTGCTACTGATCAGCACAGAAAATTGCTAGTCGTTTTAGTCTTTAGCCATAAAAAACTGCCCGGCTAGCAGTAATAAGCATATGATTAGTCAATACATCGTAGGAGCAGGTAGATGATTGAGAGTTTTTGGAAAGATAAATACCCTGAAGGTATTCCTACAGAAATTAATGCAGAAGAGTATCCCAATATCCAAGCGGTGATGCTTGAATCGTGCCGTCGATTTGCCAATAATCCCGCCTTCACTAACTTAGGTAAGCAATTAACCTATGGTGAGTTATATGAGTTATCTGGGCACTTTGCGTCGTGGATTCAAAACCATACCGATTTAAAGCCAGGCGATCGCATTGCTATTTTACTGCCTAACTTACTGCAATACCCGATTGCAGTGTTTGGTGCGATGCGTGCCGGACTGATTGTGGTGAACACTAACCCGCTGTATACCGCCCGTGAAATGGAGCATCAGTTTACTGACTCCGGTGCCACCGCAATTGTGTGTTTAGCCAACATGGCGCACTTGGTTGAGGAAGTCTTACCGAAGACGCAAATTAAGCAAGTAGTGATTACTGAAGTAGGTGATATGTTGTCACCGCTAAAACGCTTCTTAGTCAATAATGTAGTGAAATTCGTGAAGAAAATGGTGCCGGCTTACCATATTGCCAACGCCATTAGTTTTAATGATGCGCTGAAAAAAGGCTCAGCTAAAGCGGCGCGTAATGTTGATCCAGACTTAAATGATGTTGCGGTACTGCAATATACTGGCGGTACCACTGGCGTAGCAAAAGGCGCCATGCTGACCCACAAAAACCTGATTGCCAATATGCAGCAAGCTCGGGTGTTAATGGCCAGTAACTTAGAAGAGGGTAAAGAAACGGTAGTTGCTCCTTTACCGCTGTACCACATTTACGCCTTCACGCTGCACTGTATGGCGATGATGATTACCGGTAATAACAACTTGCTGATCACTAACCCGCGAGATTTACCGAGCATGATTAAAGATCTGAAAAAATTCAGTTTTTCAGGTTTTGTGGGCTTAAATACATTATTTGTGGCGTTGTGCAATAACGAGAAATTCCGTCAGTTAGATTTTTCTCGTTTAAAGCTCACCTTATCGGGTGGTATGGCGCTGCAAATTGCTACGGCTGAGCGCTGGACGGAGTTAACCGGTTCAAAAATTTGTGAAGGATACGGCATGACTGAAACGAGTCCTATTGTTTCGGTAAACCCTATTCAAGCCATTAAGTTAGGTACTATTGGTATTCCTGCACCTTCTACCCTATGTAAAATTATTGACGAAGAAGGGGTTGAATTGCCTCTGGGTGAAGCGGGTGAGCTTTGCGTTAAAGGTCCGCAAGTGATGAAGGGCTACTGGCAGCGCGAAGAAGCAACCAAAGAAGTGCTAAGTGACGATGGCTGGTTAAGAACCGGTGATATTGCGCTGATTCAAGAAGATGGCTATATGCGCATTGTGGATCGTAAAAAGGACATGATTGTAGTGTCAGGCTTTAACGTGTATCCCAATGAGTTAGAAGATGTGCTAGCTAAAATTCCAGGCGTCTTACAAAGTGCGGCGATTGGTATTCCTTCAGATAAAACGGGAGAAAAAGTTAAAGTATTTTTAGCTTTAAAACCTGGCGTAACCTTAACCAAAGATGAAGTAGTTAAGCATATGCGTGCTAACTTAACCGGTTATAAGGTAGCGCGTGAAATTGAGTTTAGAGATGAATTACCCACTACAAACGTAGGTAAAATTTTACGCCGTGAGTTGCGGGATGAAGAACTGAAAAAGATTCAAGCCGCTTCTTAAGCATCGCTGCTAATAAAAAAGCTGGGTAGCCATAAGCTCCCAGCTTTTTTTATCGCTAAAATTAAATGAAATTAAGTTTTATTTTTTAGGTCGCGCTCTAATTGCTCAATTCGATCTTGAGGTTTAAGCACTAAGACATCTGTTTGGATGCTATCTAGCACGACCTCTGCGGTATTACCAATCAGAGCACCAGACAAACCCGTGCGTGCCACAGTACCCATGACCGTGAGCACTGCACCTACTTCGTCAGCAGTGCGTGGAATTAAAAGATCAGCTGGACCTTCTTTGAGTGAGACTAAAGCGGGATCCAAGTCAAATAAGCTGACTAAGCTGTCACACAGCCCTTTATAGCGATTTTCAATGGTATCGCGTAGTTGGAAGGTGGGGTCAGCAGCTGACAGCATAGGCGAGGGGTGAGCGGTAAACAGGTGTAGTTTGCCTTTAGTGACTTGGGTTAGCTCTAGCCCCGTAGAGACAATACTGTTCTGTAATTCGCGATGTTCAGGCTCAGTATTACCTAAATCAACCGCGGCTAATACATTGCCATTGGACCAATCATGGGTGGTTTTAACAATTAATACGGGAGCAGGGCAGAAGCGCAGTAGTTTCCAGTCTTCAGGGGTTAACAGAACTTTTTTCAGTGGGTTTTCGGCATGGTGCTCTTTAATCACTAAGCCGCAGTTAAAAGCTTGTTGGGCTTGAATTACTGTTTCATGGAAGGAGTTATGCCAGCTGGCCTCACCCTTTACGCTAAAGCCCTCATCGCGTAATTTGGTTATCAATTGCTGCACAGATTGATGTTGGGTGCCGTCTTTATCGCAGGCTAATAAGTAGAGATCAGACTGGGTTACCTGAGCAATATGCTTGGCACGGATCAGGGCCGGCGGTTCTTCATAGGCAGGGTTTAATACAACTAAGATGCTTCTAACTGAACGCATGATGTCTCCTTACGTTATTTAGCCTAAAAGGTTAGGATGTCACAGTGCTTGGTTAGTCGCGCTGCTTAGCATCAATAGAAAGTCAGTTACTTTCTATTGATGGCTGTTGGGTTAACCTAATTTAAGCAAGAGTGCTTAATCAGTGTAGCTTCATTCGTGGATGAGTCCGTTTGCTGATTTTATCGGTAATCATCATTAACCCGGTTCTAAACACACCAAATAGCACCACTTGATGCATACGGTAGAGCGAAATATAAAACATGCGGGCTAACCAGCCCTCAACGTTTACGGTGCGCATCAGGCCGCCCATAATATTACCTACGGCACTGTATTTAGATAGGGATACGAGTGAGCCATAATCTTTGTACAGATAATCGGGTAAAGGTTGCTTATTTAAATGCAGTTTTAAGGCTTTAGTTAAAAAAGCGGCTTGCTGGTGTGCCGATTGAGCTCTAGGTGGTACATTTTTTTCGCTGCCAGCAAATAATGGACAGGCTGCGCAGTCGCCCATGGCAAAAATATTATCGTCTAAAGTGGTTTGTAGAGTATTACGTACCACCAGCTGATTAATTTTATTGGTTTCTAGGCCATCTAATTGGGTTAGAAACTTAGGTGCGCGTACTCCGGCAGCCCAAACTTTTAGCGAGGCTGGAATAAACACATCATTTTTACAGTGCACGCCTTCAGCAGTAATTTCCTCAACCGCTGAAGAGGTTTGTACATTTACGCCTAATTTGAGTAATTGCTGATGTGCTTCGCGGGCGATCTTATCGGAAAGAGCAGGAAGGACTCGGGGGCCTGCTTCGATCAGGTGAATCTTCATGTTTTCTGGGCGAATATTGCTTAAGCCATAGGCTGATAGCTGTTGCGCGGCATTACGCAGCTCAGCGGCTAGCTCTACACCGGTGGCGCCAGCGCCGACAATGGCGATATTGACGGTGCTTTCTTCTTCTTTGGCATGGGCTTTTAGGTATTCGCCTAAGAGCTGCTGATGAAAGGATTCTGCATGTTTTGGGCTATCTAAAAAAATCGAGTGTTCAGCGGCGCCTTTAGTGCCAAAGTCATTGGTTAGACTACCTACTGCAATCACTAAGGTGTCATAGCCTAAGGTTCTAGCCGGTACTAACTCATGGCCGGCCTCATCATAGGTAGCCGCTAGCTCAATGGTTTTCTCGGTACGGTTTAATCCAGTTAGACGGCCAATTTGAAAGTTAAAGTGATTCCATTTGGCTTGAGCCACATAGTTTAGCTCATTGTCTGTGCTAAGCGAGCCGGTAGCCACTTCATGGAGTAGGGGCTTCCAAATGTGGGTTAAGTTGGGGTCAACTAAGGTAATACGTGCTTTTTTTTGTTTGCCTAAGCTTCGGCCTAAGCGAGTCGCTAGCTCTAAACCGCCAGCGCCTCCTCCCACAACTACGATACGATGTAGCATTTAGATCAACCTTGTTTTAAAAGTGAAAAATTTTTAAAACTATAGCTGCTCAACACAAAAAAAGAGAGTCCAAAATGCCTTGAACTCTCTTTTTTCTTAACACCTAACTAAAATTAGCTAGATTAGCGCAATAAATTATTGCTCTGCTTTCTCTTTAGCCGACTCAAATGCATTTTTGGTTGCATCTTTAGCTTCTTGTAGCTTAGCTTTGGCATCCGTTTTTTCTGCGTTTAAACTTTCTTTGGCGGCATCAAGTTTATCTTTGGCCGATTGCTCAAGGGCCTCAGTTTTTTCATTGGCAGCTGCTTTTGCATCTAAAGCTTTTTCTTTAGCAGCTTCTTGAGCCGCGTCTAGTTTTGCTTCAGTTGCCTCTTTAGCTTTTTCAGCAGCCTCTTTACTTGCTTCTTTGGCATCTTCAGCAGCGTCTTTGGCTTTAGCTGCTTGATCTTCTGCTTTTTCTTTAAGCTTGTCAGTGGCTTCTTGGCTGTCATCAAGCGCATCTTTAGCAGCATCTTTTGCATCGTCTAGCTTGTCAGCCATCACCTCTTTAGCATCTTCAGCTTTTTGGCTAATGGCACTTGAAGTTTCACTGGCTGCTTGTTTGACTGAAGTGGCTGCATCGGATAAAGAGTCTTTAGCCGCTTGTTGTTTGTCCTCTGCAGAGTCGCAAGCAGCTAATCCTAAAGAGGCAGCAATAATCAGTGAACTTAGTAATGTTTTTTTCATGATGTTTCCTTAACGTATGAGGTGTAGCTATAGCAGAAAAATAATTTATCGTGGTATTTAATGTGCTTTAAGAGTTCAGTATAGCGCTAAAAGTTCAATAAAATGAGTAATGGCAGTACGCTACTCAGAACCTAAGCAATAAATACTTTATTTCATAAAAACTATCAAGTGGTGCTTGCCCAGACAGGCTCGTGTGTCACTTATCCAGCGCTCATCTGAAACAGTGGTTCGTATAGTTATAGATTAATGCAGAGGGATTTGTAGATGATATTCGATCTGATTGATTGTTATTGCTAGTGAAAAATAATGAGTATGAACTTAGCTCAATACACCTCATTAGGCGATTGTAATTGGCTATTAGCTTTCGGCAGTAGAGGCGAGTTGTTGTTGGAAAATGACTAAATCTTCAGGGTAAGTGATTTTATAGTTGTCGCTACGGCCTTCAACTAAGCGGACACTTAAGCCCGCCGCTTCAATTGCTGAGGACTCATCAGTAATATTAAGGCCTTTTTGTAAAGCATATTCGAGACATTCGAGTAGGGTGTTTAGGCGAAACATCTGTGGAGTTAGAGCATGCCAAATAACACTACGATCAATAGTTTTTGCAATGCTTGCAAGTCTTTGAGTGTTTGGCTGTTGAAGCTTGAGTGTATCTTTAGCGCGGTAAGCTAAAATGCCACCGGCAGCGTTTGACTGACTCACTTCATACAGTAATTTAAACAGGTCATTTTGTGCCAAGTTAGGGCGAGCTGCGTCGTGTACCAGTACCCAGTCATCGGCTAGGGCGCCATGGCTCTGAAGCGTTTTTAGAGCAAGAAGGACGGTGTCGGCTCGTTCTTTACCGCCTAAGCAGTTAATTACTTTAGGGTGTTGTGCTAGAGCTAAAGTTGGCCAATAGCTATCTTGGGCCGAGGTGGCAATTACTGCACCGAGTAAGTTAGGCAAAGTTAAAAAGCAGTCTGCAGTGTGCTCTAAAATAGTTTGTGTGGCCACTGTAAGGTACTGCTTGGGGAGTGAGGCGCCCATTCGGGTACCTATGCCTGCAGCAGGAATTATTAACCAAAAGTTAGGGAGTGCGTTCATGGAAGAATTAAGTAGAGAGTTTCATCGTCTTTAATCATGCCTAGTTCTTGACGAGCTCTTTCTTCGACGGTTTCTAGGCCCTTTTTCAGTTCAATGATTTCTGCTTCTAGCACCAAGTTACGCTCAAGTAGCGTTTCGTTTTCCGCTTGCTGCTCTGCAATGCGCTCAGTTAGTCTTTCTACAGCTTTGATACCGTCTTCACCATTCCACAGTTGATACTGTAAAAAAACTGCGATCGCAACCAGGACAATAAAGATAGATAAGTAGGGGCGCTTAATCATGGTGATTTGGGTTCATATAGAGAGAAAAGAATCCCGAGCGACTTTAGCTGAGTCAACTCGGGATTGCGAATAAATCAGATGAATTTATTCTAACTTAGCGGGTAAATTCAGCGCGACCTTTGTAAGGTGCTTTACCAGCTAACTGCTCTTCAATACGTAGCAATTGGTTGTATTTAGCTACACGATCAGAGCGGCAGAGAGAACCCGTTTTGATTTGGCCTGCAGCTGTACCAACAGCTAAATCAGCAATGGTGCTGTCTTCGGTTTCGCCGCTGCGGTGTGAAATAACTGCGGTATAACCTGCAGCTTTTGCCATTTGAATGGCTTCTAAGGTTTCTGTTAACGAGCCAATTTGGTTGAACTTAATCAGAATTGAGTTGGCGGTGCCGGTCTCAATGCCTTGCTTTAGAATCTTAGTATTGGTTACGAACAGGTCATCACCCACCAGCTGAACCTTGTCACCGATTTTATCAGTCAGAGCTTTCCAGCCATCCCAGTCGGACTCATCCATACCATCTTCAATCGAGATAATTGGGAAACGCTCAGTGAGGCCTGCGAGATAGTCTGCAAAGCCTGTGGCATCAAACTGCTTGCCTTCACCTGCTAAATCGTACTGGCCATCTTTGTAGAACTCAGTTGCGGCACAATCAAGGGCGAGGGTAACGTCTTCACCTAGGGTGTAACCGGCATTAGCTACTGCTTCAGCAATAGCGCCAAGCGCGGCTTCGTTGGACTCAAGGTTTGGCGCAAAGCCACCCTCATCACCGACTGCGGTGTTAAGGCCACGACCTTGTAATACTGCGCGTAAATGATGGAAAATTTCAGCACCCATGCGTAAAGCATCGGCAAAAGTTTTAGCGCCGACTGGCTGAATCATGAACTCTTGAATGTCCACGTTGTTGTCAGCATGCTCGCCGCCATTGATGATGTTCATCATCGGAACGGGCATTGAATATACACCAGGGGTGCCATTTAACTCGGCAATGTGTGCGTATAACGGCATGCCTTTAGCTTGTGCTGCTGCTTTAGCTGCGGCTAAAGACACTGCGAGAATAGCATTGGCCCCTAAGTTGGCTTTGTTTTCTGTGCCATCTAGGTCAAGCATGATTTGGTCAAGATTTTTTTGCTCAGTCGCATCTTTACCTAAGAGGGCGTCACGGATTGGGCCGTTAACATTGGCGACGGCTTTTAATACACCTTTACCGAGGTAGCGTGCTTTGTCGCCATCGCGTAGCTCTAATGCTTCACGCGAACCAGTCGAAGCACCTGAAGGTGCACAGGCACTGCCAATGATGCCATTGTCTAAAATAACATCCGCTTCAACGGTTGGGTTGCCGCGTGAATCAAGGACTTCGCGACCTTTAATGTCGACAATTTTTGCCATGGGGTTGGACTCTCCGTAATAAACAAACTGTTGCTCGCCCTCAGCCGCTGGCGAGCAAAGTGGGGGCATTAAGCCGTTTCAATCGGTGAAAAACTTTTAATCAAATCATCTAGCTGTTTGAGCTGAGTTAAAAAAGGCTCGAGCTTATCTAGACGTAGTGCACAAGGGCCATCACACAGGGCTTGCTCAGGGTTAGGGTGGGCTTCTAAAAAAAGCCCCGCCAATCCTTGACTCATGCCAGCTTTGGCTAAGTCCGTGACTTGCGCGCGGCGACCGCCTGCGGAATCACTGCGTCCGCCTGGCATTTGCAACGAGTGGGTCACGTCAAAGAACACTGGGTAGTTGAACTGCTTCATGATGCCAAAGCCCAGCATATCGACAACGAGGTTGTTATAGCCAAAGGCCGAGCCACGCTCGCATAAAATCAGTTGCTCGTTACCGGCTTCCTCGCACTTAGTGAGGATGTGTTTCATTTCATGGGGGGCTAAAAACTGTGCTTTTTTGATATTGATCACTGCATCAGTTTTCGCCATTGCCACGACTAAATCAGTTTGGCGTGATAAAAACGCGGGTAACTGAATAATGTCACAGACCTCGGCTACCGGTGCCGCTTGGTAGGGCTCATGCACGTCAGTTAATACTGGAACGTTGAAGGTGTCTTTGATTTCTTGAAAAATCTTTAATCCTTCATCAAGGCCAGGGCCACGAAATGAATGAATGGACGAGCGATTGGCTTTATCAAAGCTTGCCTTGAACACATAGGGAATACCTAAGCGTTCAGTCACTCGTACATATTCTTCACAGGCTTGCATTGCTAAGTCCCGTGACTCAAGTACGTTAATGCCACCAAACAAGACAAAGGGCTTGTCGTTAGCGATTTCAATATCTGCGACACGGATTACTTTTTGCGTCATGCTTTAAGTGCCTTTTGTTTAACTGCAGCCTTAACGAACTGACGGAACAGTGGGTGGCCGTCACGTGGGGTTGAAGTAAATTCAGGGTGGAATTGGCAGGCCACAAACCAAGGATGATCAGGGGCTTCAACTGCTTCAACTAAAGCGCCGTCTTCTGAACGACCAGAGACAATCAGTCCTGCTGCTTCTAGTTGTGGCAGAAGCGTATTGTTCACCTCATAACGGTGACGGTGACGCTCTTCAATTAGATCAGCACCATAGCTGCTGTGTACTTTGGTGCCTGGCATCAGCTGGCACTTTTGTGCACCTAAACGCATAGAGGCGCCGAGATCGGCTGCTTCGTCGCGCTGCTCTTTGCTGCCTGAAGCATCTTGCCATTCAGAAATTAGGCCCACCACTGGATGGCTCGAGTCTTTATCAAATTCTGTGGAGTTAGCATCGCTCCAGCCTAAAACGTTACGCGCAAACTCAATCACCGCCACCTGCATACCTAAGCAAATGCCAAGGTAAGGGATTTTATTTTCACGGGCATATTGCACGGCTTTAATTTTACCTTCGACCCCGCGCAAGCCAAAGCCACCAGGCACTAAGATGCCGTCCACATCTTTCAGTGCAGCTAAGCCTTTAGTTTCAATTTCTTCTGAATCAATGTAGCGCAGGTTAACCTTGGTACGGTTTTCAATTCCCGCATGGCTCATCGCTTCAATAAGCGACTTATAGGCATCGAGCAGTTCCATGTACTTACCGACCATGGCGATGGTGACTTCTTCGGTAGGGTTAAGCTTGGCATCAATTACCCGGTCCCACTCAGATAAATCAGCGGGCTTGCACTCTAAACCAAAGCGCTCCATAACAAAGTCGTCTACGCCTTGGCTATGTAATACGCCTGGGATTTTATAGATGGTATCGACATCGGGCAGGCTGATGACTGCGCGCTCTTCGACGTTGGTGAACAGTGCAATTTTACGGCGAGAGTCGACGTCAATTGAACGGTCTGAACGGCAGACAAGCACGTCAGGTTGTAAGCCAATTGAGCGCAGCTCTTTAACTGAGTGCTGTGTAGGCTTGGTTTTGGTTTCGCCGGCAGTAGCAATATAAGGCACTAAAGTTAAATGCATGAGCATGGCGCGTTTGGCACCTACTTCCACTCGCAGCTGACGGATGGCCTCTAAGAAGGGTTGCGACTCAATATCACCCACAGTGCCACCAATTTCGACCATTGCGATGTCTGCATCGCCAGCACCTTTAATGATTCGGCGCTTAATTTCATTGGTGATATGAGGAATTACCTGAATGGTAGCCCCTAAATAATCGCCACGACGTTCGCGACGAATCACGTCTTCGTACACACGGCCAGTGGTGAAGTTGTTATTTTGGGTCATGGTAGTACGAACAAAGCGCTCGTAGTGGCCCAAGTCTAAATCCGTTTCTGCGCCGTCATGGGTCACAAATACTTCACCATGCTGAAAAGGACTCATGGTGCCGGGGTCGACGTTAATGTAAGGGTCAAGCTTTAGTAAAGTGACTTTTAACCCTCGTGCTTCCAAAATTGCAGCTAAGGATGCGGAAGCGATGCCTTTTCCTAATGAAGAAACAACACCGCCCGTGACGAAGATATAACGCGTCATATAAGTACCTGGATTTAGCGTGTAGGTGGAATGTCCACCAAGGAAAGCGATAGTGGCTAACCAGTATCGCTTTTAGAAAAAAGCAGACACCAAGCCAGCACGAGACGGGAGAGTAGTCTACGCGAAAGGCTGCCTTGACTCAAACCTAGCGTTCTAAAAAAAGCGTTTATTTTTCTATCGCTGGGATTGGGGCTAAAAAAGCGATTGATTGGCAATAGTATTCAGTGAAAAAACTAATCCGCTAGCTAACGCCTTGAATTACTAAAGATTAATCCCCATAACTGAGCTATCTAAAACCTATCGGTCGTAACTAGCGGAGTTTAAACAATGAGTGTTGAAACCCTTGGCTTTCAAACTGAAGTCAAACAATTACTGCATCTGATGATTCATTCTTTGTATTCCAACAAAGAAATTTTTGTGCGTGAACTCATTTCTAACGCTTCAGATGCGGTCGATAAATTGCGCTTTGAAGCCTTGGCTAAGCCAGAGTTATTAGCGGAAGATCCGGAACTAAAAATTCGCGTTAGCTTTGATGAAGAGGCTAAGACGTTAACCATTGAAGATAATGGCATTGGGATGAATCGCGAAGAGGTGATCGCACACCTTGGTACCATCGCCAAATCAGGTACTGCAGATTTTTTAAAGAGTTTAACCGGCGATCAGAAAAAAGATTCGCAATTAATTGGTCAGTTTGGGGTGGGCTTCTATTCGGCCTTTATCGTAGCGAAGCAGGTGGATGTGTATACCCGTCGTGCCGGTGAAAGTGCTGAGCAAGGTGTGCTTTGGAGTTCTAAAGGCGAGGGTGAGTTTGATCTGTCACCGATAACTAAAGAAAGCCGCGGCACTAAAATTGTTCTGCATTTAAAAGACGATGAAACTGAGTTTGCCGATGGCTGGCGCTTGCGCAACATTATTACCAAGTACTCCGATCATGTGGCGTTACCGATTGAATTGCCAAAACAAGTCAATGCTGAAGAGGAGCAGGCAAGTGAAGAGTGGGAAGTGGTCAACCGCGCTAGTGCGCTTTGGACTCGCTCACGCTCTGAAGTGAAAGACGAAGAGTATCAAGAGTTTTATAAACATGTAGCCCATGACTTTGAAGACCCATTAACTTGGAGTCATAACAAGGTTGAGGGCAAGCTTGAATATACTTCATTGTTATACATTCCTAAGCGTGCGCCCTTTGATTTGTATCACCGCGAGGCACCTAAAGGCTTAAAGTTGTACGTGCAGCGGGTATTTATTATGGATCA
Organism: Thiopseudomonas alkaliphila; assembly: GCF_001267175.1. NCBI lineage: Bacteria > Pseudomonadati > Pseudomonadota > Gammaproteobacteria > Pseudomonadales > Pseudomonadaceae > Thiopseudomonas > Thiopseudomonas alkaliphila. The sequence continues at coordinate 272,038 of NZ_CP012358.1, forward strand.
GGCAGAAGAGTTTTTGCCGCTGTATCTGCGCTTTGTCAAAGGAATTGTCGATTCTAACGATTTATCTTTAAACGTCTCCCGTGAAATTCTGCAAAAAGATCCAGTGATCGATAGCATGAAAACCGCTCTGACTAAGCGAGTGCTGGATATGCTGGAGAAAATGGCAAAGAATCAACCAGAAGATTATCAGACGTTCTGGAAGGCCTTTGGTCAAGTGTTAAAAGAAGGCCCTGCCGAAGACTTTGCTAACAAAGAAAAAGTAGCCGGTTTACTGCGCTTTGCTTCAACCCATAATGGCAATGCCGAGCAGAATGTTAGTCTTGCAAGTTACCTAGAGCGGATGCAGGAAGGTCAAGATAAGATTTATTTCTTAACCGGTGAAAGCTACGATCAGGTAAAAAATAGCCCACACCTTGAGGTTTTCCGTAAAAAAGGTATTGAGGTGCTGTTGCTTACTGACCGTATTGATGAGTGGCTGATGAGCTATCTCACCGAGTTTGAGGGTAAAGCCTTAGTTGACGTAGCACGGGGTGATTTAGATTTAGGCGCCCTTGATTCAGAAGAGGACAAAAAAGCTCAAGAGGCGGTGGCTAAAGAAAAAGAGGGCTTAATTGAGCGCTTGACAGAAGTTTTGAAAGAACAGGTCGCAGAGGTGCGAGTGTCCCATCGCCTAACTGAGTCTCCGGCTATTTTAGCTATTGGCGAGCAAGATCTCGGCTTGCAGATGCGCCAAATCTTAGAAGCCAGTGGTCAGGCGGTGCCTGAGTCTAAGCCGATTTTTGAAATCAACCCAACGCATCCCTTGGTCGCCAAGCTGGATGCCGAAGCGAATCAGCAGCGCTTTGCTGACTTAGCCCTAGTCTTGTTTGATCAGGCGGCATTAGCCGCGGGTGATCATCTCAAGGATCCGGCGGCTTATGTTCAGCGCTTGAATAAATTGCTGCTTGAGTTGTCTGCTTAAGATGGAGTCTGTAGCGCACAAAGCCTGAGGGATTATCCTCAGGCTTTTTTGTTTTGGCTAAGTCAGTTCACTTAGCTGGTGTAAGAGTAGGAGTGTGTACGCGGTGAGGCAACTGTTTCGAGCGCCCAAAATTTTAGCCGAAGTTGAGGATGAGCACGGTTTGATTCGTGTGGTTGAACGGGGGCTGTATCGTTTTTTAGAGTTTGGCCAAACCCAAGCTGAGCAAAGCCGTGTACTGACTGCCGATCCGGCTTGGTTAGAGTATGACTATGCGCGGGCCATGCTGTTAGCTGCGCTACTGCATCCGCAGCCTGAGAGCGCATTATTTTTAGGTTTAGGGGCTGGGACCGTCACCCATGCTTGCTTAAAGGCTTTACCTGATCTATTTGATGTTGAAGTGATTGAGCTACGCGCCGAGGTGCTGCGTTTAGCTGAACAGTATTTGGGATTTCCCCAGGATGAGCGGTTAACGATCCGCATTGGTGATGCCCATCGGCTGTTATCCAGTGCGGAGCGGAGCGACTTGATCTTTGTTGATTTGTATCTAGAAGAGGGGCCTGATCAAGGGCATTTGCAGTGGGGCTTTTTACGGCATTGTTATGATCTACTAGAGCCTGGTGGTTGGTTGATTATTAATCAGTGGGCAACCTGGGAAGGGAAGCCCTTAGGTGCACCTATTTTACGCGGGGTGTTTGGGCGAAATTACTGGGAAATTCCTGTAACCGATGGCAATGTGATTGTCTTAGTGCCGCAGCATGATAGTGCCCAGTTAGATCTTGCGACGCTGCGCAACCGAGCCATGCAAGTGACAGCTCAGTTAGGTTTTGATCTGCGTTATTTAATCAATAAAATTCGCCCAGCCAGTTAATAGTACAGTTAACGCACAGTGGAAGAATTATGTTGATGGCTGGTTTTTTGTGCTGGCTTGTTCGGCATTTGTTTGACCTTAGAGCGTAGCGATAAGGGCAGCAGAACCATCCCTGAAATCAGCAATCCAGCAGAGATATAACCTAAAATGCCAGCAATTAAAGAGTAAGAGGTTTCCCCAAGGGCTTCGCGGTTAATAATGGCGCTTAGCCAATCGTAATAAATTTGTCCAGAAAGGCAGCCAACGCCTAAAAAAATAAGTAATACACCTAAATACATTATTTTCATTTTGTTAGCCTAAAATCCCCTATTAAGGGTGGTCAATCCATGATGATGAGTAGTAAAGAGCAATGGCTAGGGTTACTAATATTGTCCTTAACTAAGTAATTCGGTCACTTTATGGGTTAATCGCTGGGCTCTAGGGTCCATTAATACATAAGGGCCTAGGCTGTTTGTGACGAAGGCAAAGGCCACATTTTTTGCCGCATTCGCGCAACCGAGTGTACCACCCGCACCGGGGTGACCGAAAGAATTTGCAAATAAATTAAAGCGAGCAGTGGCAGGTTGTGTTTGATCAAGCATGATGCCTAAGCCAAAACGGGTAGCTAAGCCTAAAGTTTGATCTAGCCCCACACTGTGCTGGCGACACATGTTTGCAAGACTTGCAGGCTCTAGCAGCTGGCCACTAAGTAACGTGTGATAAAAGCTGGCTAAAGCACGTGCGGTGCCATGAATGTTTGCCGCAGGTTGCTGCATGGTACGCCATTGCGGGGTATTGGTTTGATTAAGCATCCCTGGCGGATTATTAAACGCTAAGTGGGTCAAGCTTTGAGGCTGTTGTAGGCGTGTCATGAGTTGTTGGGCAGCATTATCCCCAACCGTTTTTAAGCGACTAACATCGCTAACCCTTGTTAGCTGTTCAGCAGTCAAGCCAAGATATAAGTCTAATGCTAAAGGCTGGCAAAGAGACTGCTGAATAAACTCGCCTGGCATTAAGCCTGTTACTTGTCGAACCAGCTCGCCCGTTAGCCAGCCAAAAGTCATCGGAGCATAGCCATGGTGAGTAGCGCTGGGTGTCCACCATGGCGCTTGAGCAGCTACTGCTTGGGTCATGCATGGCCAGTCGTACAGTGCTTGAGCGAGTAGTGGACGAGAGATTGCCGGTATGGCAGCTTGATGGTTAAGCAGCTGGGCAACGGTAATTTGCTCTTTACCGGCTTGGGCAAAAGCCGGCCAGTAGTCTGCAACTGGGCGCTCTAACGCCAGTTTTCCTTGCTCGACCAGTAATAAAATCGCGGCACTGATAATGGGCTTACCAGCAGAAAATAAGTTAACTAAGGTGTTCTCTTGCCAAGGCTGAGTGCGAGCGCGATCGCTATAGCCGGCCCACAAATCCACTACCACCTCGCCTTCATGCATCACGCAGAGTGCCGCGCCCCGTTGCTCTGGGCTATTAAATAATTGAGCAAACTCTGTAGCCAGTGAGCTAAAAGCTGGGGTGTAGGTGCCATTTAATTGGTCAAGTGCAAGCATGGTTTAGTAATCAATTTGGCGTTTAAAGGGCGGTAGCGAGTTTAATATGGCTTTACCATAACGCTGAGTTACTACTCGGCGATCGAGTAAGGTGACCGAGCCTTTATCTTGCTCGTTACGCAATAAGCGGCCACACGCTTGCACTAACTTTAGCGAGGCATCGGGCACCGCAATTTCCATAAAGGGGTTGCCACCACGGGCTTCAATCCATTCTGCTAGGGCAGCTTCTACTGGATCATCGGGAACCGTGAAGGGAATTTTGGCAATGACGACGTGTTCGCAATAGGCGCCCGGTAAGTCTACCCCTTCAGCAAAACTGGCTAACCCGAAAAGAGTCGATTTTTTTCCTTGATCAATTCGGGCTTTATGTTGATTTAAGGTTTCTTGGCGCGATAAGTGGCCCTGTACCAGCACTTGTTGTCGCCAATCAGCTTCTAAACCATCAAACACATCTTGCATTTGTCGTCTAGACGAAAACAATACTAAGCTGCCTTGCGCCTGCTCAAGAATAGAGGGTAGTTCACGAATAATGGCGGCGGTATGGGCTTCGGCTTGGCGTGGATCAGCCTTCAGGTCAGGCACATGTAAAACACCAGCTTGCTCGTAGGAAAAAGGGCTAGGTGCTATGGCAGTGACAGTGGATTTAGGTAAGCCTGCGCGCATACTAAAGCGGGTAAAGTTACCGAGCGCAGTTAAGGTGGCGGAAGTAACAATCGCGCCATAAGCTTGATTCCATAGGGACTGCCTTAAAGTCTGGGCCGCTAAAATAGGGCTAGCATTCACTTCAATATCCATACTGCCGCGCTCTGGCACTGACAACCAGCGCGCATTTGGTGGCTCATCGACGGCATCTTCGGCGGTGAAGGTAGTCCATAATGAGAAATTAGCTTCGGCCCGTGCCAGTAAGCTACCAAATAAGGGATACCATTCTTCTGCTTGCGCGGCGGTGATGCCTAAGCTGGTGTCTTCATCCATTACTTTTTTTAGTAACTCAGTGACAGAGGAAAGTTGGGTTACTAGCTGGGAGAATCCTTGTTTTAGCTGGCTGCCGAGCTCAAGTAATGGCTCAGGGATAATGCCGCCAATAAAACGATAGCGGGGAGCCTCGTAACTTTCCTGTTGGGCTCCCCAGTCAAAAGCAGCGATCTCTTCACAAGCATTAAACATAAATTGTTGTAATGGCCGTAACTCTTTAGCGCTGACGGTGGCTTGCTCTAGCAAACGGCCTAAATCACCAGGAATGGGGTTTTGTGCTAGCAAACGGGTGAGGTTTTTATCTACTTGGTTTAGCCAGTCGGCCGTGCTTTTAAGGCGCGTTTGGTAAGCGAAATGATTAATGGCTTTGTCTGGCAGATGGTGGCCTTCATCAAAAATATACAAGGTGTTTTTAGGGGACGGCAAGACGGCGCCACCGCCCAGTGCTAAGTCGGCCAACACCATGTCATGGTTAGTGACAATCACATCGGCTTTGGTCATACCTTCACGGGCTTTGTAAAACACACATTGCTCAAAGTTAGGGCAATGTCGGCCGGTGCATTGGCTGTGGTCAGTGGTAACTTGTGACCATTGCTGATCCTCTAAGGTGGTAGGCCAGCTATCCCGGTCACCATCCCAGCGTCCACTGGCTAAGCGCTCCATCATTTTTGAAAGTAACTCAAGGTTTTCTTGATTGACTTCAATTCGAAAACCTTCATCGGCAAATAGTTCTGCTGTGGTGCCTTGGGCATGACCTTCTTGTAATAAGATATCAAGCTTAGAGAGGCATAGGTAACGGCCACGCCCTTTGGCCAGGGCAAAACTAAACTGTAGCCCGCTGTTTTTAATCAGGTCGGGTAAGTCTTTATGGATAATTTGCTCTTGTAGCGCCACAGTTGCTGTGGCTAGTACTAGGTTTTTCTGCGCGCGCTTAGCAATAGGAATGGCAGCTAGGCTATAGGCTACCGTTTTACCGGTACCGGTGCCTGCTTCAATGGCAATAATGGCCGGTTCACCCTCACGCACACCTTCTTCATCAACCTCAATTGCGCCGACGGCTTTGGCTACTTCGGCAATCATCAGTCGTTGGCCATAGCGAGGCTTAAGCGCTTTTTGCTCTAAAAAGCGACTGTAAGCAGACTGAATAGTGTGTTTTAGCTCGTTGTCTAGCATGGGGTAAGGCAAATCCTAGTGCTGCACTAGCGCTGAAATATAGGGCTAGCTGTATGTATAATCAGTTTGTGGGCAGTGTATAATAATTGGCATTGTTTAAGAAGTGATACAGCTAAAGGTAAATCTTTGATGAAGAGCACGCTATGTGTTTGTGGCAGTGGGCAAGCTGCACAGTATTGTTGTCTGCCTTTACATCAAGGGCAGTGGGCTGAGACGCCAGAGCAGTTAATGCGTTCGCGCTATGCTGCGTTTGTTGAGCAACAGATTGATTATTTGGTGAATACTACTCATCCAGCACAACAGCACGGATTAGATTTGCCTGCCATTTGGCAGTGGAGTCAGAGGAGCCAATGGCAAGGGCTAGAGGTATTACATTGGGATTATTTAAATCCTGAGCAAACCTTAGCTACGGTTAGTTTTATTGCGCGCTGGGCAGAAGCTGGTGTAGCCCAACAACATCAAGAATGCTCGTTGTTTATTCGCCGCGCTGATCAGCGTTGGTATTTTTTAGATCCAACGGTGCAGGTAAAAACTAAGCGTAATGAGCCTTGCCCATGCTTAAGCGGTAAAAAAATTAAGCAGTGTTGTCTAAGGGAGTTAGCTTTACAAAAACAGTAAAGAAAGTAAGGGACGTGTTATACCAGTATAAGTAAGCGTGAGTGAAATGTGCTTCATAAAATTTAAAGGGTATACTGCAGCTACTTTATTTATCTGTTAGACATATTGGCTATGTATTCTCTTGCTCGCAATCTTCTTTTTAAACTTGCTCCAGAAACCGCTCACGAACTTTCCATTGATTTAATTGGTGCTGCTGGCCGTTTAGGTGTTTCTGGAGCGCTATGTAAAGCGCCTCAGTCATTACCAGTAAATGTCATGGGGATTCAATTTCCGAATCCAGTGGGATTAGCCGCTGGCCTTGATAAAAATGGTGAGGCCATTTTAGGGCTTGCACAGATGGGCTTTGGCTTTATTGAGGTGGGTACCGTAACGCCGCGTCCACAACCTGGTAATCCCAAACCGCGTTTATTTAGAATCCCAGAGAAGCAGGCGATTATTAACCGTATGGGCTTTAATAATCATGGCGTGGATTACTTACTACAGCGTGTGCAGGCTGCTAATTATCAAGGCGTACTAGGGATTAACATTGGTAAAAATATTGATACCCCTGTTGAGCGTGCTGAAGAAGATTATTTGATTTGCTTAGAGAAAGTGTACAACCACGCCAGTTATGTAACGGTCAATGTGAGCTCGCCTAACACACCCGGTTTACGCAGCTTACAGTTTGGTGAGTCATTGATTAACTTATTGGAAGCCTTGCGCCGTAAACAAGAAGACTTAACGGCTGAATGGGGCAAGCGTGTGCCGTTAGCGATTAAAATTGCGCCTGATATGACCGATGAAGAAGTGTGTCAGGTTGCTAAAATACTGCGTGAAACAGGAATGGATGCGGTAATTGCTAGCAACACCACACTGGATAAAACAGAGGTAGAACACTTGGCATTTGGTAATGAAGCAGGTGGCTTATCCGGTGCGCCTGTGCGCCATAAGAGTACTCATGTAGTCAGTGTGTTAGCTGAAGAGCTTAAGGGCGAGCTGCCGATTATTGCTGTAGGTGGAATTACTGAAGGGCAGCATGCCGCAGAAAAAATTGCGGCTGGCGCCAGTTTGGTACAAATTTATACAGGTTTTATGTATCAGGGGCCGCGCTTAATTCGTGAGGCTATTGATCATATTGCGCAGCTTCCTCGTTAACTTACTATCTTGTTACTCCTAGCGCATACTTTGCGCTAGGAGTAACGTAAATTCCCCGTAAAGTTTCTGACATCCTGAAATTAGCCTGCTATCTTGCACACTCCCAAGGAATGTGACGGTTAATCATGTCTGCTTTATCAACTTCTACAGTTAAAAAATCTCGCGTTAAAACTTTTTTAGTATGGCTGATGTTGCTAGTGCTTATAGCTACTGGCGTATGGTGGTTTTGGTTTAAGCCAGACGCTGAAGTGACAGCTAAGCCCGAAGGGGCAATGATCGGTAGCCCACGACGCGGTGGCAGCTTTATGGGCGCAGCGGTTCCTGTACACTTAGCTGAGGTGCTGCAGTCTGAATTTATTGTTAAGCAGCAAGCGCTAGGTACAGTCACTGCGTGGCAGCAGGCCGAAGTTACCAGCCAGGTTAGTGGTCCGTTGCAGGCGGTTCACTTTAAAGAAGGTGATTGGGTTGAGCAGGGCGTAGTGCTGGCGCAGATTGACCCTAGACCATTTCAAGCCGCGCTCGATCAGGCCCAAGGCAGTTTACAAGAAATGCAGGCACAGCTTAAAAATGCCGAGCAAGAACTTAAGCGCTATCAAGGGCTATTTAAGGATGACTCTATTGCGCGCCAGACCTATGAAAACCAACAGTCCCAAGTCAACCAATTGCGTGCCAGCGTAGTCAGTCGTCAAGCTCAGGTTAAAACAGCCCAGCTAAATTTAGACTATGCAAAAATCACAGCGCCTATCAGCGGCTATTTAGGATTACGCCAAGTCGATACGGGTAACCATTTAACTGCAGGTAGTACAGTATTGGTCAGCATCACTCAGATGAATCCGATTGCGGTGAACTTTACTATTCCAGAGCAGCAATTAAATGAGGTGTGGCAGGCGTATACCCAACAGCAAAAGCTCATGGTGGAAGCTTGGAGTCGTGATGAAACATTACTGTTGGCCGAAGGTACACTGCAAAGTATTGATAACCAAGTCGATAGCAGTACCGGTAGCGTACGATTAAAAGCTGCCTTTGATAATCAGCAACAAACCTTATTTCCTAATCAGTTTGTTAACGTTCGTCTGCATACTAAAACCTTAGCAGATGCACTATTAATGCCAGCCGATGCGATTCAATTTGGTGTGCAGGGTACCTTTGCTTGGGTAGTGGATGATGAGTTAACAGTAAGTATTCGACCTATCACTGTAGGGCCTAGCGATGGGGTAAATACTGTGGTGCTCTCGGGGTTAGCCGCGGGAGAAAAAGTGGTAGTAGAAGGGGTGGACCGTTTGCGTACTGGCAGCAAAGTTGAGCCCGTACAGCCACCGGCCAATGAGAGCGAGGAGCCCGCTGAAAAATCAATTCAGACCCTTAAGCACACCGAACTCAATAGTGGCGAATCACGCACAGAGCCGCAGGGTCAGTAAGCAATGAATCTGTCACGGATTTTTATTCTGCGTCCAGTTGCTACCACACTGTTGATGGTAGCGATATTTTTGACCGGCATTTTGGCGTATCGCTTACTGCCAGTGGCAGCTTTGCCCCAGGTGGATTATCCCACGATTCGGGTGATGACCTTATATCCAGGGGCCAGCCCTCAGGTTATGACCAGTGCCGTGACGGCACCTTTGGAGCGTCAGTTTGGGCAAATGCCAGGCTTAGAGCAGATGTCATCTACCAGTTCGGGCGGTGCTTCGGTAATTAGCCTGCGCTTCAGTTTGGAAGTTGATTTAGAGATTGCGGAGCAAGAAGTGCAGGCAGCGATTAACGCCGCGACCAATCTATTACCTAATGATTTACCCGCGCCGCCGGTTTATAACAAGGTTAATCCAGCCGATAGCCCAGTTTTAACCTTAGCCATTAGTTCTGACAGTATTCCGCTGCCTGAAGTGAATGATTTAGTCGATACTCGTATGGCGCAAAAAATCGCCCAGATTAACGGCGTAGGCTTGGTTAGTTTAGGCGGTGGTCAACGGCCAGCGGTACGAATTCAGGCCAATAGTCAGGCGTTAGCTGCAGCAAACCTAACGCTGGCAGATATTCGCAGTGTAATCACGCGGGCAAACGTCAATCAGCCCAAAGGCAGCATTGATGGCCCATCGCGTATTACGCAAATCGATGCCAATGATCAGCTGCGCTCAGTTACAGAATATGAAAACTTAATTCTGACCTATAACGAGGGCAATGCCCTGCGTTTAGGGGATGTTGCCACTATTGTGGATGGTGCAGAGAATCAACGGCTTGCCGCTTGGGCTAATAAACAGCAGGCCGTGTTATTAAACATTCAGCGCCAGCCTGGAGCGAATGTGATTGAAGTGGTGCAGCGGGTTGAGCAGTTACTGCCACAGATTATTAGTAGCTTGCCAGCCGGGGTGGAGGTGAGTGTGTTAACAGACCGCACCCAAACCATTCGTGCCGCGGTGGATGATGTGCAATTTGAAATGTTGCTGGCAGTTGCTTTAGTGGTGCTAGTGACGTTTCTATTTTTACGCCGATTTGCAGCTACGTTAATTCCTTCGGTCGCCGTGCCGTTGTCTTTAATTGGCACCTTTGGCGTCATGTATCTTGCTGGATTTTCCTTAAATAACCTCACCTTAATGGCATTAACCATTGCTACCGGCTTTGTGGTGGATGATGCCATTGTGATGTTAGAAAACATTACTCGGCACCTAGAAAATGGTGAGCCACCCTTACAAGCAGCCCTCAAGGGGGCTAAGCAAATTGGTTTCACGCTTATTTCGTTAACTTTTTCTTTGATTGCGGTGTTGATTCCCCTGCTGTTTATGGCAGATGTGGTGGGGCGTTTATTTAGAGAGTTTGCTATTACTTTGGCGGTGGCGATTCTTATTTCACTGGTTATTTCCTTAACCCTCACCCCGATGATGTGCGCCAAACTGTTAAAGCCCAAAGCAGTGACAGATACGCCTGAGCGTGATTGGTTAAGTCGTACCATTGAACATTACAGTCATAGTTTGACTTGGGTATTGCGTCATCAAGGCTTAACGTTATGGGTGGCAGTGGCAACTTTTGCGCTGACCGCCTTGCTGTGGCTTGTGGTACCTAAAGGTTTTTTCCCCGAGCAAGATACTGGGGTGATCCAGGGGATTTCAGAGGCGCCACAGAGTATTTCCTTTGCCGCGATGAGTGAGCGCCAGCAACGTTTAACTCAGGTGTTGTTGCAAGATGAAGCGGTGGCCAGTGTCTCTTCACAAATTGGTATTGATGGAGATAACCCAACCCTTAATACCGGGCGCATGCTGATTAATTTAAAACCTTTTTCCGAGCGTAGTGTAAGCGCCAATCAAGTGATTGAGCGTCTGCGTCCAGAGTTGGCTAAGGTCGTCGGCATTGAGTTATTTTTACAGCCAGTACAAGACCTAAGTATTGAGGATCGAGTGAGTCGTACTCGCTATCAATTTAGTTTGGAGTCGGCAGATCCTCAGCTATTAGAAAGTTGGGCGCCACAACTGATAGAACAGCTGGCGGCCAGTGAGTTATTGCAAGACGTCACCAGTGACTTACAAGCTCAAGGTCTAGAGCTGTACTTGCAACTTGATCGCGATATGGCCGGGCGTTTGGGTGTGACTGTCGCCAGTATCACCGATGCGCTTTATGATGCCTTTGGCCAGCGGCAGATTTCCACGATTTTTACGCAAACCAGTCAGTACCGTGTGGTACTAGAAAGCCAGATCAATGCACAGCAAATTGAGCAGGCACTAGAGCAAGTGCATGTAAAGAGTAGCCAAGGTATGGCAGTTAGCTTGCAGCAGCTGATGAAAGTTGAGCAACGAGCGGCTCCTTTATTGGTTAATCACATAGGACAATTTCCGGCGGTGACGGTTTCTTTTAACCTAGCGCCTGGAGTGTCCTTGGGTGAAGCGGTCAACTTAATTGAACAAACTGAACAGGCCTTAGCGATGCCACCGGCAATTCAGAGCCAGTTTCAAGGGGCTGCGGCTGCTTTTAGAGCGTCACTGTCAAGCACGTTATGGCTGATTTTGGCCGCGGTCGTGACCATGTATTTGGTACTTGGTGTATTGTATGAAAGCTACATTCATCCGATTACGATCCTCTCAACTTTACCCTCCGCAGCGATTGGTGCTTTATTGGCGCTGTTACTAACCGGTACTGACCTTAGCTTGATCGCCATTATTGGCATCATATTATTGATTGGAATCGTGAAGAAAAACGCCATCATGATGATTGACTTTGCTTTGGACGCTGAGCGTAATCAGCAAGTGCCGGCAGAACAGGCCATTTTTCAAGCGGCATTGTTACGTTTTCGCCCCATTTTAATGACTACCTTAGCTGCACTCTTTGCCGCATTACCGCTGATGTTTGCCAGCGGTTCAGGCGCAGAGTTACGCCAGCCCTTAGGGGTTGTGATGGTGGGCGGGTTATTGTTAAGTCAGCTACTGACCTTGTACACCACGCCCGTGATTTATCTGTTTTTTGAGCGTATTAGTCAGCGCTGGCAGCAACGTTCTGCATCCAAAGCGTCTGGAGCGTTGCAGTGAGTTTGTCAGCTCCCTTTATCGTGCGCCCAGTCGCGACTTTATTGTTGACCTTGGCAATAGTGTTGCTGGGTATATTGGGCTTTCGTTTGCTGCCAGTGTCGCCCTTACCGGATATGGATTTCCCTGTCATTACCGTGCAAGCCAGCTTGCCGGGGGCTAGCCCGCAGGTTATGGCAGCGACTGTGGCGACACCACTGGAGCGCTCATTAGGCAGCATTGCTGGGATTGAGCAAATGACCAGTCGCAGTGGCCAAGCTAGTACGCGGGTGATTGTGCAGTTTGAACTGGGGCGTGATATTAATGCAGCAGCGCGGGAAGTACAGGCAGCGATTAATGCTGCCCGCGAATTGTTGCCAAGTGGGATGCGTAGTATGCCAACCTACCGTAAAGTCAATCCGACCCAAGCTCCCATCATGGTGCTGGCGCTGACCAGTGAAGTGCTCGAGAAAGGGCAGTTGTATGATCTAGCCTCCACTGTGGTGGCGCAAAAGCTTTCTCAAGTGCAAGGCGTAGGCGACGTGCAAATTGGTGGTAGCTCGCTGCCCGCGGTACGGGTTGAGTTACAGCCTAGGCGTTTAGAGCATTACGGTATTGCGCTGGATGAAGTACGACAAACGATTAATGCGGCCAGTGTGCGTAAACCCAAAGGGCAGCTAGAACAAGGTAGCCAGCACTGGCAAATACAATCCAATGATCAATTACACACGGCAGAAAGTTTTGCCCCGTTAATTATTCGCTACCATGATGGCGCAGCACTACGCTTATCGGACGTTGCTAAGGTCTATGACAGCGTTGAAAACCGCTATAACAGTGGCTTTTTTAACCATGAAGATGCGGTATTGCTAGTCATTAATCGCCAAGCCAATGCCAATATTATTGCCACCATTGAGGCAATCCAGAAGGAGTTACCAAGCTTACAAGCTGTGTTGCCCGCCAGTGCAAATTTGCAGGTAGCCATGGATCGCTCATCGGTGATTCGCGCTACCTTACATGAGGCAGAGCAAACGTTGTTGTTAGCGACTGGCTTGGTGATGTTAGTGGTTTGGCTATTTTTAGGGCATTGGCGTTCAGCACTGATTCCAGCTTTTGCTGTACCTGTTTCGCTGATAGGTAGTTTTGCGGTGATGTATCTGCTGGATTTCTCATTAAACAACCTGTCATTGATGGCGTTAATTATTGCGACCGGCTTAGTGGTCGATGACGCGATTGTGGTCTTAGAAAACATCGCACGTCATATCAAGCTTGGGCTGAGCCCGTTACAAGCAGCGCTTAAAGGCTCTAAAGAAGTTGGCTTTACGTTATTGTCGATGAACCTGTCGCTGGTGGTGGTGTTTGTTTCAATTCTCTTTATGGGCGGCATCATCGAGCGCTTATTTCGCGAGTTTTCGATTACTTTAACCGTGGCAATTTTAATCTCGCTGTTGGTATCGCTAACACTGACGCCAATGCTTTGTGCAAAATGGCTGAGTAGCGATACGGTAACAGAGAGTGAGCAAACAATTAGCCAAAGTCGCTGGCAGCAGCGTAACCAGCAGTTTCAAGCATGGGTATTGGCAGGGTATGAACGGGGCTTAAACTGGTCGCTACGACATCGAAAAACTATGTTGTTAGGCGTAATCTTTACCATTGCCGCCAATATCGCGCTGTTTATCAGCGTGCCGAAAACCTTTATGCCACAACAAGACACTGGGCAATTAATGGGCATGATTCGCAGTGATGACGGACTGTCGTATCACACTATGCAGCCCAAAATGGAAGCCTATCGCCAAGCTTTACTGAAAGATCCAGATGTGGCTAGTGTGGCTGGTTTTATTGGTGGTGGCAGTAATGCATTTTTGATTGTGCGATTAAAACCCATTACCGAGCGGAGTTTAGGAGCGCAAGCGATTGTTAATCGATTACGTACGCAAATGCCACAAATTGCAGGCTCACGTTTATTTTTATGGCCAGAGCAAGATATGAATATTGGTGGACGCGAAGGTGGCAGTTCGCAGTATGAATACGCGCTGTTAGCCAGTGATTTAGCTGACTTACGGGAATGGCAGCCCAAAGTGCGCGATGCTTTTAAGAAACTACCAGAACTGACTGACATTGATAGCCGTGAAGGGCGTGGCGCACAGCAAATCACACTAGAAGTAGACCGTGAGCAGGCAGCCCGTTTAGGTGTAGATATGGCGATGGTGACTGCATTGCTAAATAACGCCTTTAGCCAACGTCAGGTGGCAACCATTTACGAAACGCTTAATCAGTACAGCGTGGTGATGGAGCTCGGACCAGAGTTTGTCGGCTCGCCTGAGGCGCTGCATCAACTCAAAATGGTTACGGCGGATGGCAAACAAGTGCCGCTATCGGCATTTACTCGCTGGCAAAATACCTTAGAAAATGAGCGAGTGATGCATGAAGGACAGTTTGCGGTAGAGAGTATTAACTTTGCTTTAGCTGAAGGGGTAAGCCTTGATCAAGCTGCTCGGGCGATTGAGCAAGCGATGGCGGAAATTGCTTTGCCGACCGAAGTGCAAGGCAAAATGGGCGGCACCGCAGGCGCTTTTCAAAGTACGCAAAGTAATCAAGGCTGGATGATTTTATTGGCCTTAGTAATTGTGTATTTAGTTCTCGGAGTTTTATATGAGAGTTATGTGCATCCGCTGACGATTTTATCTACCTTGCCTTCAGCGGGTGTCGGTGCGCTATTAGCTATTCAGCTGACAGGCGGAGAATTTAGCTTGATCTCATTGCTGGGCTTATTCTTGCTAATTGGGATTGTTAAAAAGAATGCGATTTTAATGATCGACTTTGCCTTGCAACTTCAGCGAGAGCAGGGCATGCCAGCAATCGAGGCTATTCATGCCGCCTGTTTACAGCGTTTTCGGCCGATTATGATGACCACCATGGCGGCTATTTTAGGTGCCTTACCCTTATTGTTGAGTTCAGCGGAAGGTAGCGAAATGCGCCAGCCGTTAGGCTTAGCTATTGTTGGTGGCTTGGTGCTGAGTCAAATGTTGACCTTGTTCAGTACACCGGTGGTGTATTTGTTTTTTGAGCGCTTTAATCGTCAGCGTTCGCGTTTAGTCGTTAATAAGGATTCTGCTCCATGTCCCCGCGCTTAACTTGTCAGTCAGTTGTTGTAAAGCCACTTGCTTTCGCTGTGTTATTAGCTATGTCGGGTTGTACCTTAGGGCCAAGTTATGAGCGCCCAGAAGTTAATACGGGAGCAGCCTATCAAGCGTTAAATGGTTGGCAGGTAGCCGGACAAGTGCCAGCAGTAGCCGAAAATTGGTGGCTGTTGTATCAGGCGCCAGAGCTAAATCAGCTGATGCAGCAGCTGGATCAGCAAAATTTGAGCTTACAGGCAGCGGAAGCTGCTTGGCGTGAAGCTAGAGCATTAGTGGGGGGCAGTCGCGCGCAGTTATATCCCAGTGTTGATGGTCGTGTGAATGCCAGTCGTAGCTCACGCAATGAGGCAGTGAGTGAGTCAAAAGAAGTCGCCTTAGGCTTAAGTTGGCAGTTAGATTTATGGGGTAAAATTCGCCGCCAAGTAGAAGCCAGTACGGCCAACTTGCAAGCCAGTGCTGCTGACTGGGCTGCAATTAAGCTTAGTTTGCGTACTGAGTTGGCACAAAACTATCTGAACCTGCATATTACTGATCAGCAGCTGGGGTTGTATCAGCAAACTTTAGACAGTTACCGTCGAGCATTAACTATGACGGAAAAACGTTATCAGGCCGGTTTAGTGACTAAGGCCGATGTCAGCCAAGCGTTAACTCAGTTAAACAATGCCAAGGCGCAGCAGCTAGAGCTTAGCTGGCAGCGTAATCGCTATCAAAATGCGATCGCCCGCTTAGTGGGGGTACCACCAAGTTCCGTGCAGCTGGAACCACAGCTTCATAGATTAGCCGTGCCGGAAGTCCCCAAAGAGTTACCGGCTAACTTATTGCAACGGCGTCCTGATATTGCAGTGGCTGAAGCTCGGGTTAAGGCTGCTAATGCGGAGATAGGGGTAGCCCAAGCTGCTTACTTTCCTGACCTAACGTTATCAGCTAGTTTGGGCTATCAGAGTGAGTCTTTAGCTCACTGGATAAGTACCCCAAATCGTGTGTGGTCACTGGGGCCTGCGTTTGCTATGGCCTTGTTTGATGCCGGAGCGCGTAAAGCTAAAGTAGAGCAAGCAGAGGCGCGCTATGATCAAGTGGTGGCTAATTACCGTTTAGCGGTATTGAATGCCTTGGTAGAAGTGGAAGACTTATTAGCGCAACTGAGCATGTTGCAGGCTTCTTTGGGTGTACAGCGCCAAGCGTTAGCCGCCAGTCAAGAAACCTTACGAATTAATACGAATCAATATCAAGCGGGGTTAGTTGACTATCTTTCGGTCAGCAGTGCGCAAACGGCTGTATTAAACAGCCAGCGAAATCTTCTCAGCACCCAGGCCAATTACTTGATCGCCGTCGCTCAGTTAATGTCTGCTTTGGGTGGTGGCTGGGATCGGGGGTGAGTCATAGGGTCGCTATAAATTTTTACCTGCCAAAACATTTATTTTCCAAGCTCTGGTAATTGAGAGGGTAGTTAGTCCAGCGCTATCCTAAAAAGCAGTAGCCTCTTTGAGCAGTAGTTGAATATGTTCGACTGCTGCCTTAGTAGCGGTGCATTTGCGGCCTTATTCTTAAGTCGTGAGGCGTTAAGTCTAAAAAATCTAATAATAGATAGACTTATATCAAGGTTATTTCTAATAGCCTAATAAAACTAGCCATAGGGAGAACTATTGTTATTAAATTGCTTCATAACTAAGTCTAGCCAAATAAAACGTAATAATTAAGCCTTAGACTGGTATTGTTCAGCTAAAAGATGTGGAGAATGGTTATGCTTATTTTGCAGGCATAAGTTGGTAAACCTGGTTGTTTCGTCCTTAGCGCTCATCACTTATGGAGAAAATAAAAATGGAAAGTAAGCTAACCCCGCTATTTAGTCCAGCATGGTCTATGCAGACACCTTTTTCAGTGGATTATAGTATTCAACACTTGAAAGCCTGGGTCGCAATTAATCCTTGGTTTAAGCAGGATGACACCAGTCAGTGGTTTGATGTCCCAAGTGATGTTAAACACAAGATGCAAATGGAATATCAGGGGGCTTGGGCTGAAATAGGCCTTAAGTTGATGTTGCAGCAGCCGTTTAGTTTTACGGATCGCCGCTTTAAAGGGGAGCATTGGTCGCAACCTTTATTTGGTTCGGTAGCGGCTTATTATTTATTGAACTCCAGCTTTATTATGCGCTTGCTTGATGAGTTGCCAGTGAAGTCAGAGAAAGCTAAAAAGCGCTTAGCCTATTTAGTTGAGCAAGCTGTAGCGGCAACTGCGCCTAGTAACTTTTTAGCCACTAATCCTGAAGCCTTACATAAAGCAGTAGAAACCGGTGGTGCCAGCTTATTAAGTGGCATGATGCATCTGATGAGTGATATGCAAGAAGGCAAGATGCGCCAATGTGATGCTGGTGACTTTAAAATTGGCGAAACGGTAGCTGCAACCGAAGGTAATGTGGTGTATGAGAATGATTTATTCCAACTTATCCATTACCAGCCTAAAACAGCTAAGCAATTCAAGCGGCCCATGTTAATTGCACCGCCTGCAATTAATAAATATTACATTTTAGACTTAACTGAAAAAAAATCTGTGGTACGTCATTTACTTGAACAAGGGCACAGTGTGTTCTTAATGTCGTGGCGTAATTTCGATATGGATACGGCGCATATTACTTGGGATGACATGGTGCAAGATGGCATTATTAATGCCATTGGCATTGTTCGAGCACTAACTAAAGAAACAACCCTTAACTGTGTCGGTTTCTGTATTGGTGGTACCTTGCTCTCATCTGCATTGGCTGTATTAGCAGCGCGCGGGGATACTGACTTTGCTAGCTTAACGCTGTTAACTACGTTCTTAGATTATGTCGATACTGGCCCGATTGATGTATTTGTTGATGAGGAAATGGTGCAGTACCGTGAGCGAACCATTGGTGGGCAGCAAGGGGGCTATCCTGGATTGTTCCGTGGCGAGGATATGGGTAATACCTTCTCCTTGTTGCGTCCCAATGAGTTGTGGTGGAACTACAACGTCGATAAGTACTTGAAAGGCGAAAAACCTAGAACCTTGGATTTATTATTTTGGAATAACGACAGTACCAATTTACCAGGGCCGATGTATTGCTGGTATTTACGCCATACTTATTTGCAGAATGACTTAAAGTCAGGAACCTTATCCTGCTGTGGTGAAACCTTGGATTTAGCTGCGATTAAGACGCCGGCTTTTATTTTAGGTACCAAAGAGGATCACATTGTTCCTTGGCGCAGTGCTTATGCAAGCCGTCAAGTGCTAGGCGGAGAGACGCACTTTATCTTGGGGGCTTCTGGACATATTGCCGGCGTGATTAATCCGCCTGCAGATAATAAGCGCTCTTATTGGGTGAATGAGGCCCCAGTTGAATCGCCAGAACAGTGGTTTAAAGGGGCAACAGAGCATCCAGGCAGCTGGTGGACTGAGTGGTATGCATGGTTAGCTAAGCACAGTGGGACACAGGTTGCAGCACGCAAGGCGGTAGGTAGTAGTACTTATCCGGTGATTGAGCCAGCGCCTGGGCGTTATGTAAAAGGTTAGTTGTTGCTACGTAGCGGATTTGATGAATCATTAAGCCCTCAATTCATATTGGATTGAGGGCTTTTTATTGCATACTAGTTTGCTAGTTTGTTCAGTTAGAGAGCAGGTCGGTAACGACGAGCTAAACCTATTAAGAAACTGCGTAGTAATTGATCGCCGCAACTGCGGTAGTTACTGTGTTCTGGGTTACGAAACAGTGCACTTAGCTCATGTTTTGAGAGTTCGAAATCGACTGAGGCGAGTATTTCCAGCATCTCGGCCTCTTGCAAAGAAAAAGCAATGCGTAGTTTTTTCAGGATTTGGTTGTTCGTGAGGCGCAGGTTAGCAGGGGCCATGGATTGCGGGCTAGGTCCCCGTTTTTCGATAATCAAACTGTCTAATACGTTGTGTAAGGTGGCATCTGTGCAACGCTTAAAAGAGCCTTGTTCTTCATTGGCTAAATAGCTTTTAAGTTCTTCAAGACTTAATTCAGGTTGTTTAAGATGAATTAGTGCTAAAAAATCAGGATCGGATAAGTTGAGCGTATAGCGTAGGCTACGCAGTACATCATTATTAATCATAAAATACCTTAAGGGGAAGAGGTTTGGCTTTAGTCTCGGTAAAATACATGGACTAAATGATAGCCAAACTTAGTTTTGATAGGCCCGTGAACAACACCTGTGGGCTTTTTGAAAATTACTTGATCAATGGCTGGCACCATTTGTTTGGGGCGAACTTCTCCTAGGTCACCGCCACGTTTAGCTGAAGCACAGAGTGAAAATTTTTTGGCTAGTTGATCAAAAGCAGCACCTTTAGCTAAGCGCTGTTTAAGGTTCTCTGCTTCTGCTTGGGTTTTGACTAAAATATGGCGTGCCATTGCAGTAGCCATTGCATACTCCGCTAAAAATAATGAGTTTACTTGATTTCTACTCTAGGCGGGAGGTTGAGGTTAGCTATGGTAAGCTGTAGGTAATAGGGTAGGAGGTATAATGTCACAGGTAAATTGGCAGATATTTACAGAGCGAGACGCTTGTTCAAAGGCATTAGCCCAGGCACTAGCTAAGCAGTTACAAGCGCCAGGGCTAGTTTTCTTACCCGGCGGCTCAACCCCAAAATTGATGTTAACGCAGTTAGCTCAGCAACCAGCCGTTGATTGGGCGCAGGTAGTGGTGAGTGCCACTGATGAGCGCTGGGTAGCGGCAGATGCCGAGAGTAGTAACTTTGCTTTATTATCCCAAGCACTTCCTGCCGCGCAGCATCTGGATCCACGGCAGCAGCAAAGCACGCCAGAGCAGGCTGTGGTTTGCTGGCAGCGGGCTATTTCGCAGCAATTGCCGAGTCGCGCTACGGTTTTGGGCATGGGTGAAGATGGGCACTTTGCTTCTTTATTTCCTGGTATGCCTAATTTGGATTTGGCGCTTAATAGTCAATTGCCAGTAGCAGGGGTAGTGGCAGCGGCACCTAGTGAGCCTAAAGTGCGTTTAAGTTTAAATTTAACTGCTTACTATCAAACTAACTGGTTGGCTGTGTTGATTTTTGGTGAGTCTAAAAAAGCCATTCTTGAGCAGGCGCTTGCTGGCAATCAGCAGTTACCCATTAGCCATTTTATTCAGCAGAGTCCATTACCTATCACTATTTATTGGGCGCCTTAGCGAGGACTACCGTGATACATCCGCAACTAGAAGCTGTGACTGAGCAGATCCAGCAGCGCTCATTGACCAGACGTGCCGCTTATCTAGAAAAAATTCGCCAAGCCGCTGAGCGTCCGCGTCAGCAAGGATTAAGTTGTTCTAATTTAGCCCATGTCATGGCGGCAGAATCTGAGCAAGAGCGATTGATTATGCGCAGTGGTGGAGCATCGCATATTGCCATCATCTCAAGCTATAACGATATGCTGTCAGCCCATGTTCCCCTAGCCGATTACCCTGAGATTTTAAAAAAAACCTTATTGCAGCGTGGTGCAACCGCGCAGTTTGCCGCTGGTGTGCCGGCGATGTGCGATGGTGTAACCCAAGGCACTGCGGCTATGCAACTGTCTTTATTTTCGCGGGACTTAATTGCCCAGGCAACCGCTATTGGCCTTAGTCATGGGGTGTTTGATGGGGCTTTATACTTAGGGGTTTGCGACAAGATAGTGCCAGGTTTGCTGATTGGTGCTTTGCACTTTGGTCACCTACCTGCGGTATTTGTCCCTGCAGGGCCCATGCATTCTGGTTTGTCGAATCCAGAAAAAGCCGCTATTCGTGAGCGTTATGCTCGCGGTGAGGTCAGTCGTGATGAGTTACTCACTGCCGAGTTAGCGGCTTATCATGAGGCAGGCACCTGCACCTTTTACGGCACAGCTAATACAAATCAGATGCTAATGGAGGCCATGGGGCTGCATGTGCCGGGATCTGCCTTTGTGCATCCACAGACCTTATTACGCACTAAGCTAACTGAGCAAGCAGCACTAACGCTGCTGGAACTCACCAAACAAGGCGAACGCTACCTGCCAGTGGGGCTGCAAATCAACGCTAAAGCCTTGGTCAATGGCATGGTAGCGTTATTAGCCACCAGTGGCTCGACCAACCATGGCTTGCACTTACCGGCGATTGCACGGGCAGCAGGCTATGAGCTGCGCTGGGAGGACTTTGCCCAGTTAGCCCAAGTCGTGCCGCAATTGGCTAAGGTGTATCCCAATGGCGCAGCAGATGTGAATCAGTTTCATGCCGCAGGCGGTGTTGCTTGGGTACTTCGTGAGTTGTTACATGAGGGATTGTTACATGCCGATGTGCAAACCGCGTCAGCGCAAGGAATAAGTGCTTACACCCAAGAGGCGTATTTAAATAAAGAGCAATTAGCTTGGCGCGATTTGCCAGATACATCGCCTGCTGAAAATATTGTTCGCGTCTTCACTGAGCCTTTTGCGCAGCACAGTGGTTGGCATCTATTGCAGGGTAACTTGGGGCGAGCGATGGTGAAAAGCTCTGCAGTGAAGCCTGAGTTTTGGTCGATCAAAGCGCCAGCTAAAGTATTTGCTAGCGAGCAGGCTGCCGCTGAAGCGTATCAAGCCGGTACCTTGACTGGAGACTTTGTGATGGTGGTACGTTTTCAAGGACCGCGGGCGAATGGCATGCCAGAGCTGCACTCATTAATGCCTTTGCTAGCTAACTTACAGCAGCGTGGTCAGCGAGTGGCGTTGGTGACTGATGGTCGTTTGTCGGGAGCATCCGGCAAAGTGCTAACTGCATTACATGTAACCCCAGAAGCTGCAACCGAAAAAAGTGTGCTGAGTCTGATCCAAAATGATGATTTAATACACCTAGATGTAGAGGCTAACGTATTACAGCTTGAGGTAACGGCAGAGGAGCTAGCGTGTCGTCAACCTGCCAAGCAGCCTACGGATGAACCCTTTGGTTATGGACTAGAACTTTTTAAAGCGCAGCGCCAGTTGGCTAGCCCAGCCGATCAAGGTGCCAGCTTTCTGACTGAGGAATAAGCCATGAAAATGACGATGGAAGATGTACTCAGAAAAGCATATCCGGTATTGCCAGTGTTGGTCATTGATGATGTCGCACGGGCGGTTGACTTAGCTAAAGCCTTGTATGCTGGTGGCATTAAGGTATTAGAAGTTACGTTACGTACGCCCAATGCGTTGCAGGCGTTAACTCAAATGCGCCAGCAATTACCAGAAATGATTATTGGTGCGGGCACAGTAATTCATGCTGAGCAATTTCAGCAATCGATTGATGCCGGGGCGCAGTTTGCGGTTAGTCCAGGCTTTAGTCGCGGCTTAGTAGAGGAGGCGGCTAAGCATCCTGATTTGCCCTACTTGCCGGCAGTGATGACGCCGTCAGAGGTATTGCAGGCTTTAGAATATGGCTATCGTTCATTAAAGCTATTTCCCGCGAATGGCGGGGCTAGTGTGCGGATGCTGAATAGTTTTAAAGGTCCTTTTACTGGTATTAGTTTTTGTCCCACGGGCGGCATTACGCGGGATAACTTATTAAGCTTTTTAAGTTTACCCAATGTGGTTTGTTGTGGCGGCACCTGGATCGCTCCAGCCAGCTTAGTTAATGCCGGGGCCTGGGATCAAATCACTGAGCTGGCGCGTGAAGCCTGCCAGTTAGCCGGAAGCTTAGAGTGATGTCCATTGAGTGGGATTGGCCAGCCCCCTTTACGGTGCCACTAACCGTGACTGATGAGGCGATTGATGAGTTGGGACATGTCAATAATGCCGTGTATGTGCGTTGGATGGAGCGTTGTGCTTGGCAGCATTCACAGGCTTTAGGCTTAGGTTTGGCAGAGTATCAGGCGCTTGATCGGGCGATGGCAGTATTGCGGCATGAAATTGATTATCTAGCCAGTGCTTATCTGGGAGATGAGCTGCTTATGGCGACTTGGATTGTGCAATCTGATCAGCGTTTACGTATGGATCGGCATTTCCAGCTAGTCAGAGTCAAGGATGCCAGCGTATTATTGCGCGCCAAAACCACTTTCGTCTGTATTGAGTTGTCAACGGGGCGACCTAAACGGATGCCTGCGAGCTTTATCCAGGGGTATGGTCAAGCACTGGTAGTGCCAGCCTAGTCATTAGTCAGTTATCGAGCAAAAAGAGTAAAACCTAGCGTGCAAATTGCTTTAGCGCCCATGGAAGGGTTAGTAGACGATATTTTGCGTGATATTTTAACGCAAGTTGGTGGCATCGATTGGTGTGTCAGTGAGTTTGTGCGGGTCACTGATCGTATTTTGCCGCGTAAAAGTTTTTTGCGTTTAGCACCTGAGTTGCTTACTCAAGCAAAAACTCCGGTGGGCACCTCAATGCGTTTACAGCTATTGGGCTCAGACCCTAGTTGTTTGGCCGATAATGCCGCTTATGCCTTCAAGTTAGGCGCGCCAGTGGTTGACTTTAACTTTGGTTGTCCGGCCAAAACTGTAAATAAATCTCGAGGGGGCGCTGTCTTGCTGGAAGAGCCCGAATTGCTGTTTCAAATTATGCAAGAGGTTCGCGCCACTGTGCCAGTTGGGGCTAAAATCACTGCAAAAATGCGCTTAGGCTTACAGGATAAGAGTAAGGCGCTTGATTGTGCCCGCGCTTTGGCTGAGGGTGGAGCGCAACAGTTAGTCGTGCATGCTAGAACCAAGGCTGAGGGCTATAAACCGCCTGCCCATTGGGAGTGGGTGGCGCAGGTAAAACAGGTGGTTGACTGTCCGGTATATGCCAATGGCGATATTTGGAGTGTCGAGGATTGGCATCGCTGCCGCGCCGTTAGTGGCGTAGATGATGTGATGATTGGTCGTGGCTTGGTTTGGCAGCCCGATTTAGCAGCACAAATTTTAGCGGTCAAGGAAGGGCGTAGCTTTACTCCTTACACTTGGCGCGAGGTAGCACCTTTAGTAGCTGAGTTCTGGCGACAAGCACGGATTAAAATAAAGCCACAATTTGCCCCCGGTCGTTTAAAGCAATGGCTTGCCCTGTTAGGTAATCGCTACCCGGAAGCGCGGCAATTATTTAACCAGTTACGAACCGAAAAAGATTGTGTGGTGATTGATCAGTTGATGCAAAGAGTAATTTTATAGCTAAAACAAAACAGCCGAACTTAAAGTTCGGCTGTTTTGATTAAATAGACGGCTGATTAGCGGGCGCGGTAGGTGATGCGGCCTTTGCTTAAATCATACGGCGTTAGCTCAACGCGCACTTTGTCACCGGTTAAAATACGGATATAGTTTTTACGCATTTTTCCTGAGATATGTGCAGTAACCACGTGACCATTTTCTAGCTCTACACGAAACATAGTGTTAGGCAAGGTGTCAACAATGGTGCCTTCCATCTCAAAGCTGTCTTCTTTAGACATCCAATAAAACCCTCGATAATACTAAAAGTAAGCCTCAGTACTGAATTGTCGTCGAGGCGAAAGCGGAGCATATTTTAAGCTAAATCAATCAAAAAAGCCAGATAACTCGCTGAGCTATTTCAAAAAGCGCAAGTTAACGTGGTTATTTGGGGGCAAATGCATGCCACTGCTCATTAAAATATAGCTCAAAGGGGGCGTAACCGGTTTTGTAGTCCATCTTAGGATGTTCGGCAATCCAAAAACCTAAATAGACGTAAGGTTTTTGCTGTTGCTGCGCAAGTTCAATTTGCTTAAGTACGGATAAGCTGCCTAGGCTCAGATGGGCTAGATCTGGATCAAAAAAGGTGTATACCGCCGATAAAGAGTTCGCTAAAAAATCAGTCACCGCCACGGCAAGCAACTGGTTTGAGTGTTGATCACGCAGTTCAACCAATTGGGTTGAGCCAGCATGCTGAATTAGAAAACTATGATAGCTTTGGCGTGAAGGTGGAAACATATCACCATCTGCGTGACGCTGCTCTAAATAGCGATAGTACAGGGCGTAATGTTCCTCAAGAAATTCCGGTTGGCGAATCTGAGTGAGCACATGGCGATTGCGATTGAGTAGCTTGCGTTGGGTGCGTGAGGGTTTGAACTGCTGCACTGGCACCCGTAGCGAAACACAGCGTTCGCAATTTTGGCAGTGGGGCCGATAAAAATACTGCCCATTACGTCGAAATCCGGCAGCACCCAGCTGCTCTTGTAGGTCAAGACTAAGCTCGGTGTCGGGATGAACCAGTAAGTTGGATGCCTTTCGGTCATCAAAGTAGCCGCAGGATTCATTGTCCAGTAGCACTACTGGAATGTGCTCAAGGGAGTTAATCATTGTGCTTATCCAGTACCAGCGAAAGCGAGCGGGGTGTCCAGTCCATGCGACAGGGGCGATCAGCAAACTGATTTAAAAAATCGGCAAATGCCGTGCGGCTGATGGGTTCTGCCCCGAAACTGGCCAAGTGTTCAGTGTGAACTTGGCAGTCAATTAAGGCAAACTGCTGGGCTTTAAGCTCACTCACTAAGGTGGCAAAGCCTACTTTCGAGGCATTACTGACCCGACTAAACATAGATTCACCAAAAAACACTTGGCCTAAAGCAACGCCATATAAGCCGCCGACTAGTTCTTGTGCTTGCCATACTTCAACCGAGTGGGCGATTCCTGCGTGATGCAGTTGTTGGTAGGCCGTTTGCATGGCTTGAGTAATCCAAGTGCCATGGGCATCGCGGGGAGCGGCGCAGCCGGTTATGACCTCAGCAAAGGCTTGATTTAAGGTGACGCTAAACTGCGCTTTACGGAATGTTTTACGCAGGCTTTTGCTTAGGTGAAAACGCTCTGGAAATAAGACCGTCCGCGGATTAGGCGACCACCATAGGATAGGCTGACCTGGACTAAACCACGGAAAGCATCCATGTCGATAGGCGGCAGTGAGGCGCTCCACTGACAGGTCACCGCCTCCGGCGAGTAATCCGTCGGGTTGCTTGAGAGCAGTGCTTAGAGGCGGAAAGTCGCAGTTATCAGGGCTAAGCCAAGGCAGCATGCTAGATCCTTTAAGTAAAAGTGCCAACAAAATAAGTTCCACCATAGAGCAAAATATTTACTTTGGAAACTTGCTTAATCGGGCATGAAATTTTCACTGTAAATCCGTACAATGCATGCTTTTACTGTGGTTGTTATTTTTACTGGTAGCGAGTCAGGTATTCCTTTGAAAAAGTTGAGTAAGCAAAAGAGTAGTGAGCGTCAGCCAATCTCTTGGCATGAACAGGTTCAGGTCCGGATGAAAGAAGGGCTGGTGTTGCTGCTGGTGGTGCTCAGTGTGTTTTTTTGGATGGTGTTAATTAGTTTTAATCCTAAAGACCCGAGTTTTAGTCAAGCCAGTATGGATGCAGTCCCAGTGCAAAACTGGGGAGGGCGCTTAGGGGCTTGGGTGGCGGATATTTTATTTAGCGCTGTGGGCTACTTTGCTTGGGTGTTTCCAATTTTACTGGTGATTAAAACCATTCAAGTATTTTTACGCCGTTATCAGCCAATTGAGCTGGATAGCAAAGTGTTAGTAATACGCAGTGTGGGCTTTATTCTGTTGATGGTGTCTGGCGCTGGTTTGGCTTATATCTTTCAGCTTAAGCCAGCAGATCAGTTGACCAACTACAACATTATTGGCGAAACCCTAGGCGGTATAGCGGTATCTTTGCTTAATAGCCAAGGTGCTAGCTTATTATTATTTGCTGCTTTTTTAATTGGATTTACTACCTTTACCAATCTGTCCTGGTTCAATTTAATGGAGAAAATCGGCAAGTATGCACTGGTCTTATGGGAGCGTTTGGCCAGTAACTTTCAGGATCGCCAACAACGCCGTGCCGAATTAGCCGCTGAGGAGATGCTTGAGGAAGAAGATGAGTTAGACGCTCAGCCAGTGGCCTCGCTCAAACAGCGTAAAGAGCCCGAGTTAACCTCATTTTCCGCCACGGTTGATACAGCGGATACAACCTCAGGCTTTGATCAGCAACCTGTAATCGCCTTTGAGAATGTGAGCTCCTTAGCCTCTATTCGTGATCAGTTAGCCCGTGAGCCCGTAGCGCCAGTCAGTGGGCCAAAAATTCACCGAGTAGCACCTGCAGCACGTCCTGCGCCTGTTTCTGAGCCAGCTATGCACGTGGCCCCCGTCGTTGCTATTGACGAACCAGAAGATAAAACCGAAGTATCTGTTTCCACTCGCTTTATTCGTCGTCCAGCCAGCGAGCGTACTGAGCCTACGCTTTCTTCGCTAACCCTAGAAGAAGACTATTTAGTGACAGAAGAGGATGCGTTCGACGTAGCCCCTTTAACTGAGCTAGATACCGCAATCGATCAGCCGGCTCCAGCGTCAGCGCCAGAAGTTGCTAGCGCAGCGCCTAGTGCCGCCAGTCAAACGGCGTCTGAGAGCCTAGCCGATATGAGCGTGCCAAGCATTAGCCGCAGTTATCAAACCGAGCAACCTAATCAGTTTGCGCAGTGGCAACCGAGCACTAGTCCTAATTTAGTTACAGCTCAAACTTTTGCAGCAGCTCAGCCAGTGTCACCTGCAGCGCCTGAGTCTGCGGTATCTCAGCCTACTATTGGTCCTGCAACGCCAGCTATGTATCACCCAGAGCCGGTAGCGAGTGCGCCTATTACCCCGATGACCACCGTTGATCGCGGTCTAGTGGGCACCTTGCCGCCCCTGAGTTTATTGGATACGCCTTCAGCTAAAGCGATTAGCTACAGTGAGCAAGAGCTCATGGAGATGTCCCATACGTTAGAAACTAAGCTCAAAGAGTTTGGCGTTCAGGTTACTGTCGAGTCAGTGCATCCGGGGCCTGTAGTGACACGCTTTGAGATTGAGCTAGCGCCTGGAATTAAAGTTAGTAGGATTACCAACTTAGCCAAAGACTTAGCCCGCTCCATGGCTATGATCAGTGTGCGAGTGGTTGAGGTGATTCCAGGTAAAACCACGGTTGGGATTGAAGTGCCCAATGAAAACCGCCAGATCGTGCGCTTAGTTGAGGTAATTGATACCCCGGAGTTTGAAGATAAGCAGTCGGCAGTGTCATTAGGCTTGGGGCATGATATTAGTGGTCAGCCGGTAACTGCTGATCTTGCGAAAATGCCACACTTACTGGTGGCAGGTACTACCGGATCAGGGAAGTCGGTAGGGGTTAACGCGATGATTCTCTCGATTTTATTTAAATCG